>CBFIHW010000074.1:0-14130 GCA_965662325.1 uncultured Pirellulales bacterium
CCTCGGCGTACTCCACGACAGGCTCGGTAATGACGATGAAGCAATTGATTGTTACCAACGCTCTCTTCTGAGATATCCTGCGACAGTCGGGGCACTCATGAACCTCGGGCTTCTCTATGAAGATCGTGATGACTTCTCCCAGGCTCAGCAATGCTACCGACGTATTCTCGATGGCCTCCCACTCGATGCGCCAGGACGGGAAGAAGCGATTTCCCGGGCTAAACTGTTTCTCAAAGACTCTGCAGCATCTGGCGATCGACAACTCGACGAGCAGGAACAACGACAGCGTGACCGTCTTGAACAGGTACTCACGCTCCCAGTAAGTGACTTTGAACTCTCAGTCCGTAGCCGCAACTGCCTTGCAAAAATGGGTATTCAGACATTAGGTGACCTCACTCGAACCAGTGAAAGTGAAGTACTCGCAAGTAAAAACTTCGGTGAGACCAGTCTGGTTGAAATTAAGGATATTCTCGCTTCAAAAGGTCTTGTTCTCGGACAATTCGCAGAACCATCCATGGCCGCAGAATCCTCACCAACGTTCGATGAGCCCATTGGTGAACAAACCGAAGTTCATGGGCTTCCGATTACTGACCTCAATCTTTCAGTACGGGCGAGGAAGTGCACGACAAAACTTGGTATTATGACAATTGGTGAATTGGTTCGCAGGACCGCTGAGGACCTGATGGAGTGCAAAAACTTTGGAGTGACGAGCTTGAACGAAGTCCGTGAGAGGCTCGGCGAAAGAGGGCTAAAACTCCGAGGCGAATAAAGGGTGCGTAGCTCGTGTTACATTCCACCCAACAATCTGCCTGTATTCCTGCATATATTCTTTCAAAATGCAGGGTTCAGTGCATTTGCTGCCTGTTTCTTATCAATTTTCCCTAAAAGTTGAGTCGGTTTCCTCGAATCGTTAGTGTTTTCTAAGGGAATGGTTCCCGCACTGCGTTGGCACTGGTCGACGCGTTGTTGAATAAGAGCCTCGAGGACTTAGATGACAGCCGCCAGCCTCAGAGAAAAGCGTGTTCGTGACCTTGCGCGGATGGCAAAACAGTCTGGCGTCCCTGGCTGGCACGCCATGAGAAAGGATCAGCTCATCAAAGCACTTGTGCGGCGGGCGACGTCAGCCAAGTCGCTTCATGGTTCTGACAAGCAACCTAAGGACATTCCATTCAAAAAAAACCAGCACAAATCTTCCGCAAGAAAAAAAAAGCAGAAGATCTTCGTAGGGGATGAATCTTGTGCAACTGAGGAGAATACTCCTCAAAAGGCCTCGAAGAAACACCTTGTGACCGTGGAACGTGAAGCCGTGCTAAAACGAATTCGGGAGGCACAGGCTAGACGATCCTGCGAGAAAAGCCTCGTTACGCACCCAGAGCCGAGTCAGAAGCGCAGCCCAAAGCGTAACCGCGCCGTCCTTATGGTTCGTGGACCTCACTGGCTCCATGCATTCTGGGAAGTCACAAGCCACAGTGTCCAACGAGTCAAAGCCGCTATGGGAACCGAGTGGCACACAGCAAGACCCATTCTTCGGGTACTTGAGATCATTGGTGGAAAAGGTGAGACACCGGCAGAACGCATTTATCGTGAAATTGAAATTCACGGCGGGGTGAAAAATTGGTTTATTGACGTACGTGAGCCCATGTCCTGTCGGGTAGAAATTGGCTACGAGGGGCGAAGCGGTGATTTCTACAAATTATGTAGAAGCAATCAGGTCGCCGGTGCACCCGTTGGTCGCAGTGACACTCTCGACGCCCACTGGAAAGATATTGAGACGGATTGCTCTAGAATCTTTTCTCTCAGTGGTGGCTACTCAACTGACAGTGAGTCCGAAGAGCTGAGAGAACTTTTCCAAGAACGTCTGCGAAGGCCACTGGGACCACCCAAGGTCAACCTTACGGCTCACGATCACAGTGACGCCGATGGTCCGAAAAAAGGTTTTCAGCTCAATGTTGATGCGGAACTGGTGATATTTGGGTCAACAGAAAAAGGGGCTTATCTCTCCATTCACGGTGAGCCAGTCGATGTTGCGAATGATGGTAGTTTTCACATTCGTATAGACATGCCCAATCGGCGTCAGGTTATTCCCATTCGCGGCCAGTCCGCATCTGGTCTCGAACAACAAACTGTTGTGCTCGCTGTGGAGCGAAACACCAGACTGATGGAACCAGTCTCAACCAGTGAAGCGGAAGAGACCGAACGCTGAACCACAGCGTTTCCGTGTTGCAAACACACGAAAATAATCACACTGCTATTCTTTGAGACTAATGCGGGTATAGTGGTACGGAAGAACGCAATTCGCCCCCTGATCGAGAGTGGGGGGCGGTAAGTTTTCTGCCATGCCCGTGTTGTGTCGAACCATGCCGGTGAGCTCTTAATGAGGCTCGTTGGGTGCCAAACATGGCTCCGGTCGTTTGCTGTGCCGAGACGATGATTATTTTCCTCGTATTTGGATGCGAACCCCGGCTTGCTGAGGCACCCTCCTTTTAATTTGGCGAGCTCTCCGCATTCCGCGGCACCACGACATAAAGGTGGTTCTCTTATCGCCCCGCGCTCTCGCCAGGGTGACAGGATTTAAGCATCTCTTTCAGAGCCTGTTTCAGCTGACTCTGAATTTGTGCTTTCTGGTTGCTCAAGAATACTGACCCCGGCTGCAACTGCTGTCATGACTATCGCGGAGGCCCAACCCACGCCCAAACCCATGGCCACACGGAGACAAAACTGGCCACCCGCTTTGTCTCCCATGCCTGCTAGTAAACCAGCAAGACCGAGGTCTAGGGCTATAACAACCGGAAGAAATAGTCCGAACACAACAGACCAGGTAAGTACACGATGCAAAATAGAAGACATGAATTGTCAAACCCTTGCGGCTTTACGCGACTCATTTGCTGACACGAAACAAGTGATGATTTGTATTGAGCAAACCGATCTATATCTATAAGGATAGCGGCCGTGCGACTACGAACGAGTGTTGCTCTACTTCTCGGCATCCCTTGCAACTATTGAAATAATGCTTCACTTTTTTTCAACGTCAACCCAAGAAAATGCGACGCCAGGCAACAGAAGCTGTTTCCTGTGCTTATACACGGTCTTATTGGCCTGTTTCATTGCGACCGGTTTCTCGAAAGCTGATCGCATCACCTTGGATGACGGACGCATTCTCGATGGCACAATTGCACTCCTGCCCGGAATAAGTGTCGACCCGCAGGCTGAAGAAGGAGCGGGGTCCACCGTTGTTATGTGCGACAACGGTTTAACGCGTACATTTATTTCAAAAAAGCGTGTGATTGGTGCGGCTGAAGAAGTTGCTGGCCAGTCTCTGGAAGAAATTAAAATCTTTCAGCGAGTACCAGACAGTGGTCGCCGTGTGTCGAGTGTTGGGAGCATCCTGTCTACTACACCGTTCGACGAGTTTGGTAGACGCGTCATCACGCTCTCCACACCAAGCGGGCGACTAGACCTTGTGCAAGGGATCACTGCGATTACACCAGAGTGGATCGCAGTCGAGGGTCTCATAACAGAACATCCTCTACGTCTAGATATGCGGATTGCAACATCCTCAGTGCCCCGTGAAACATTGAGCCGTATCATCAAAAGACAACTAGACGGGGACGACCTTGATGAACGACTTCAATTTGTTCGCCTTCTCATACAAGCCGCTCGATACCAAGAGGCCACGCTCGAACTGCAAGGTGTTATTGAAGACTTCCCCTCACTCAAAAGCCTAGAAAAACAGCAGAAAAATATTTCAAACCTTGCTGCAAAACAATTGCTAGATGAAATTATTTTGCGACAAAACTCTGGCCAAGATCGTCTTGTGATCAATCTGTTGGAGAATTTTTCTGCCGAGGATGGAAACGGTGAACTTCTTCAGGCTGTCAAAGAATTACGGGACAGGTATCGAGGCCAACTTGAGCGAGCAGAAACTCTGGTCCAGCAAATTCAAACGCTGGCTGCTCGGTTGCCCGACGCCCGTGAACGTAAACTTTCTGAGGACATCGTGAGCGAGATCTCAGCCGAGCTCACATTTGAAAGCCTGAAACGATTATCGGTATTCGAACGTGTTGGCTCAGATAACCAGTTACCACCGGAACAGGCGCTCTCATTAGCAATTACCGGTTGGCTCGGTGGGGAAAATGCGTCGCAGATAAACCTCAAACTGGCCCTTTCTACTGTGAATGTGCGTAATCTTCTCCGCCAGTACCTCGTATCAAAAGAACCGGAAGAACGATTAGATATCCGGCAGCAACTCGACGCTGAAGAAGCATTCGATGCAAAAACAATTGCCGCAGTTGCGTCACATATGGTGCGACCAGCTGCCCCCGCAGATGGTCGAAATGATGGGTTTTTCGAGCTTGACGTGCGTATCCCGTTCTCCAAAACAGAAAATAAAGCCGTCGCCCGTTACCTAGTGCAATTGCCTCCAGAATACGACGCTCGGCGACAGTATCCTGCTGTCGTCGCATTGCATGGTGCAGGAACCACTCCCCTGCAACAAATTGAATGGTGGGCGGGCACAACAACCGAGAATGGAAAGCGTGAAGGGCAGGGAGGCAGGCATGGAGCGATCATAATCGCTCCGGCATGGGGGGAAAAAACTCAGCTGAACTATCGTTACTCTGCAAAAGAACATTCGGTTGTACTTGCCGTTCTACGCGAAGCTTCGCGACAGTTTTCGCTTGACTCTGATCGTGTGTTTTTATCTGGCCACTCAATGGGTGGTGACGCGGCATGGGATATAGGGCTGTCACATCCTGATCTCTGGGCAGGAGTCATTGTTGTGTCTGGCAAGGCGGGCAGATATGTCCACCACTATCATCAGAATGCTCGAACGCTTCCTTTCTATATTGTCTGTGGTGGACGTGATCATACTACCTTTTCGGCAAATGAAATGGATCTGGACAGGTATCTCAAAAAAGGATTCGATCTCACCTATGTGGAATATCGCGGTCGTGGACACGAGCATTTCTCTGACGAACTGATTAAAATATTTGATTGGACGAAACGAAAAAGCCGCTCGATCTCACCCAAAGAAATAGATGCTGTAAGCATGAGACCCTGGGACCGCCTCTTCTGGTGGATTGAAATGAGCTCACCACCAGAACGAACAATGGTACTGCCTGGCAACTGGCCGCCAGCTCGTTTTGGACAGCCGTTTTCACTTTCAGCAAAAGCCGCCGCAAGCAACAGGATCACAGCCCGATGCGGTGCCAAGGAAGTCCGTATCTGGCTTTCACCAGAGTTTATTGACTTCAAACGACCACTTATTATCAACCTGGGTACTCGCCGACTGCATCAAGGCGAGATTACGCCGGATGTCGACGTCCTCTTAGAAGATCTCCGAACTCGGTGTGATTACCAACACCCATTCTGGGCCGTGGTCACGAAAACTCCTTCCGGCGAGAAGTGATCACTCCGAAACTGCACACATTACAGCGTTATTAATTTGACCCTATCTCAGCACCTTGCCCGGGCGTTGTCTCAGGAGCGAGCGTGATACCACTTAGACGCCAACCGTCTTCTAAATTCTGCATAACAAATCCACTGGTACCAAAGTACTTTTTAATAAGCTCGAAATCTGGCAACGTGCTCCCATCAATTTTTTGATCACGAACACTCCCTGGCTCTCCGTCCCCTAACAAACTGTTCAGGAGCTGACCAGTCACACTTTTGGACTTCGGCATTGCACCTCGCTTTAGCATTTCAAACGCCGGACGTATTGATTCATCCGAACGACCAAAGCCCCACAAGATGACGGGTGATGGGTAGAGCTTCTGCAGCGCTGTATCCATCCGCTTGTAATCACTGGCATTTGCAAGACAATCGCTGTCACTCGTTGTTAAAACTCGTTCCAGAATATCCCGATGTGAGGCAATCAAAAGGTGGCCATGTGCTACTGTCACTGCAGAATGCGGAAGGAGTTTTTCTTCCTTTTCTCGCAATTTTCGACGACGAGCACTTGGGCTATCCTCGTCTTCATGATCTGCATGCGCGATAATACCGCCGGGCGTTTCTATCTCCAGCGTTGGAATTTCCATTGAACGGTCAATTAATTCCCAGATAACAACACCATGCGCCTCAATTCGTTGCATATCCGGATCAGTCGACATACTTTTGCCAACTGTGGCCGCAACTTTCTCCGGATCAATTGCTTCAATAGCAATCACCAGTCGGTCGCTATCGATATCAATTGGTTCTTCATAGTCACCAATGAGAGTCACCCTTTTGCCCAAACATGCAATCAAATCTGCTTCAACATCAATCTGTGGCCCATCCGGATCTTCTTTGAGTGAAGCAATAACGTCATCGAAGACACCTTTTTCACCGACGACATCATCCACTAGCGATTCAGCAGAGTGAAAGGCTGTCTCAATATCCCATTGCAGCGAAGACCAGCTAGACACCCCTGCGGAGACCCAGGTAGGGGGCTGAAGTTCATTGCTCTCAGGAAACCGAAGCATGCGAGCAGCAAGATCATATCTGTCGACTGATAAAGCATCGCGCCCAGGAAGTGGCGGTGCATAAACAATTGTCTGATGACGCATCTGGTGTGATCCATCATCAAACAGAATAGCTCCTCCCAGAGCTTTTACTGCATCAAATCCTTGTCGACCGAGTATCTCAACATAATCTGGACCCTTTTGCCGCTTCTTTGGCGGATGCGCTAACTTGTACGCTGCCGCAAATTGAAATGGATCGATGTACCACCGCAACTTCGACAGGGAAGCGGACAAATTCTTTAATGACCCTTCGCTTACCTTCGCAAATTGATCTTTTGAAGCGAGACAATCCTCACGACCGTTTTCCAGAACAGCAAGTACATGACTGACTTGAACCGGATCATCACCGACGACGAGTGCTCTGCCTTCCTGTACAACCGCTACCACTTGTTCTTCTGGCTCAGCAGCATCTACGTCGTCTGCACTCGGATCTTCTGGGGGAAGCCGATAGACCCGTATCTTCTCCTCAAAGTCAGCCAACCGTTCAGCTTGTTGTTCCAGTAAACGTTCTTCGATCTCATCCAGAAGAGCTTCGGTCTCTTCTTCATGACCAGTGGTATCAACGAGCATGACTGTTGACAGACGACCGGCCTCAGGAACAATCGCTGCCACGGCAATCTCACCCCCCGGAATCTCTCCAAGATCTTCAAGAGTGAGTCCGAGTTTTCCAAGCCTCTGCTTCCCAGCCTTTGAAAGCTGTTCGCGAAAACTTGTAACAAAAGCTTTCATGCTAGGATCACGGAGAAGTTTTCCGTATTGAGAGCGATCAAAACTCGCTCCAAAGTCCTCTGGATCAGCGATGCTTATCCACGCCACGGTTGTATCTGGAAAGATGTTCTGACTCGCTGGGAATGCAGGCTCATCGGCCCATACAGAACCGACGCAGCACACGACTGCGTACATCGCACACAGTGAGCCGGCGAAACCCCTCAAAAGGCACCGAGGGGGCATTGTGAGGCACCAACCCTGTCTTCGATCGTTTGTAATACGGTCCACAGATCAACTCCTTTTGATTCTGACACCCTTGCGGCGACCAGACGTAACTCCGAAAACCAAATTCTTAGTGAATCCAACAGAACAACTAACCAGCCCTTAAAGACTAGACCTTTCCGATACAGAACTCGGAGTGTGTCAGGCTTTCCCATTTTTCTCAACATCAACTTTCCCGGGTAAACCTCACAAAAGGCGTGTTTTCAACCTCTTCTTTTTCCATTTCAGGGCCTTCGTAGGCAGCTCGAGATTACGACAAGTATTGACACACCGACACCATAATCCAGACACCCACCACCCAGATTGACAGACTGAAGGCAAACACAGTCTCACTTCGGGCCATAGCTCGCTGGAAAACAAGACATGCCGCAATTGTCATAAATCCATTGACGGCAAGAAAACTCGCTGCTTGAAGGCCGCTGCCCATTCCCGGACCGCCAACGGCAGCCAGAGACACCACGAGTGGCGGCCAAAGTATAATCGCCCCGTAACTTACAAGAACGACTCCCGCCTGGCATATCCGATTGGGCGTTGTGAGTAGCTCCAGCCACTGAGATCGTTTCTTGCGTGGTACAAGATATTCCCAGTTCGAGACCACCCGATACCCATCTAACAACGAGGCTGCAGGAATTGCTATCGCACCGAACACAATACTTGCAAGGATCTCATACCTCGGTATTGCCGACGTTGTCAAAAGTAACCATCCGACCATAGCCACAAGCAGTAGTGCTATGGCAATCAGTCGCACTGTTCGACGCCACTGTGACCGGACAGGAAGAATGCCGAGAAACCCAATTGATGAAAATACATCGTCTTGGTGCATCCCAGCTACGGTATCATCACGGAGCAGAATACTTCCAAATGACTCCGAGTAGCCACCTGAGAAAAAACGCGTAGGAAAAAGAAGCATGACACCTATGAATGTCCATTCAACCATGAGGACAAACGGAGTCGTCCAAATAAGCCCCGGCGGCAAGAACACAAAACTCCACCCAACTAACGTGATGGCAGTCCATCCGGTTAACAATGTACCGGAGTATGCATCGGCAATCAGAAAGCCTGAACTCAAAAAGACAATAAGTGTTCCTGCAGTAAGAACAACGACGATTCCTCCTCCCCCGATCAACAAGGGCAGCTGGTCCACTTCATCAATCGGACGAAGCATTGCCATGAGAGCAATGCCCACAACAAACCCTATGCTTGGCCAAAGGACCCTCACAAGTTGCCAGGACACTCCCTGCGGTAACGCCGAAGCTGACCGGGTGAAACCACCGAAGGACCAACGCCTCGCATGGACCTGAAAAGACCAAAGCGGAAAAGATGCCGGAACCTCACCAATGCCAATGGCAACCGCTGCCGTAAGAATGCCCCAGCTGAACAGGGGAAGCCCTGTTTCGATTGGTGGTACAAAGGCGGAACAGCCCGCCAGACACAGTGAAACCCACGATGCGGGGCGCAGACAATCGTGCCGAAGCCAAATCCTCATGACGGTAGAAATCCTCCCAACCTGACTCTCAGAAGGGTCTCGATTCCTGTTGTGCCACAACGCAAATTATTTCCTGGGGCGAATTTCACCCTGAACCCTCAGCGGAAGCCCGAGAATCCGAAGAAAACCCTCGGCATCAGTCTGATCATACGACCCACCACCTTCCATCGAAGCAATCGCTGCGTCATAAAGACTCTCAGAACTTTCTCTACTTTTTACAAGTATATTGCCCTTGTACAGGTTGAGTTCAACACTTCCTGTAACCGGCTGTTGTGCCTCTCGAATGAATGCAAGAAGGGCATCCATCTTTGCGCAGTACCAGAACCCGTAATACACAGCCTCAGCAAACTCAGGTGACAGCCTATCTCGGAGATGAACAAGATCACGATCAAGTGTTAACTGCTCAATAAAGCGATGTGATTCATACAAAAGCGTCATCCCGGGTGCTTCGTACACTCCTCGGCTTTTCATTCCTACAAGACGGTTTTCGAGAATATCAATCCGGCCAATTCCATTTCGACCACCAATCTCATTGAGTTGCAGCACCATTTCATGAGAAGCAAGCGGCTCGCCGTTGAGCCTCACAGGAACGCCAGACTCAAATTCAATCCGAACCGTCTCAACAGCATCTGCTGCTTGCTGTGGCGACACAGACATTCCAAAATCAACAAGTTCGTAGCCATCTGTATCAAGTTCTTCTAAAAGACCGGCCTCATAACTGGTATGCAGGCAATTTTCGTCGGAGCTATATGGTTTCGCTTTGGAGGCCTTCACAGGAATCGCTTTTTCCTCACAGAATTCAATGAGTTCTTTGCGACCAGGAAAGCGTGCACGGAACGCTTCTATTCGCCACGGTGCAAGCACTTCAATTGACGGGTCAATGGCCTCAGCTGCCAGCTGAAAGCGACACTGATCATTGCCTTTTCCTGTCGAACCATGTGCAAACACAGTTGCACCCTCGGCATGAGCAAGATCAACACAAACCTTACTGATAAGGGGCCGGGCAATGGACGTCCCAAGGAGGTATGTTCCCTCATATCGCGCCTGCCATTGCATTGTCGGAAACGCGTAATCACGGCAGAGTTCCTCTCGAACATCCACGAGAATCGCTTTTTTAGCGCCACAGTTGCGGGCCTTTTCGAGCGTCGCCTCTCTATCTTCACAGGGCTGTCCCAGATCGACATAGACACAAATTACTTCGTACCCTTGCTCAATCAACCAGCCGAGAATCACAGAGGTGTCGAGCCCACCCGAGTACGCGAGGACGCATTTCTTCATTCGTCATGTTCCTAAAAGTGAATAGCCTATGGAGCTTCGTTACTCAAATGTGACAAAATTTTCTGGCGAGGCAATGCAGACCTATCAAGCCTGCTGGCAATTGGAGGTAACTTAGCGAAAAACTGATCTGAGCAGCATGTTTCCAGCTGTATGTAGTGTGTCACTATTCATACTTCATGCACCATCGTCATACTTCGTGCACCATTGCCATATTGTGACCGCCTGCTCCAAACCCTATTCCGGCAACGAGCACGATTCGATCACCTCGCTCAAGCCGCCCATCCTGTAACCCCCAGTCACAGACATGGCTTAACAACTGATTCACGTCAGCGCCCTCAGGAACTGCGACTGGCGTCACGCCCCAGTACAACGTCATTTGTCTGAGTGTAGCCAAATCATCGGTCAGGCCGATTGTAGGAACAGCACCTCGGTGTTTCGATCGCGCGATAGCCGTCACACCACTTTTACTGGCGACGACAAAAAGTTGTGCATCGAGCTCTGCCGCTATTCGGCTGGCCCCTTCAACAACTGCCTGAGTTATAGGGTGAAGTCCATGCACCAGTTGCTGAGGTCGTGGCAAGAAGTCATTCCCGGCAGTACCAAGCCTACTTTTCCCAAGCAACTCTTCGAGGTACTGCCGTCGAGACTGCAGGTATTGCCGTTCGGTTGACTGAGCGATCCGCCGCATCATTTCTACGACCCGTCGGGGATGGTCACCGATGGCCGTTTCTCCAGAGAGCATGCATGCATCAGCACCGTCAAGAATGGCGTTGGCTACGTCAGTCGTTTCAGCACGAGTCGGACGCCGCGAATGCTGCATGCTATCCAACATCTGTGTCGCTACGATTACTGGCTTTTGATATTGCTGACAGACTCGAATAATCCTCTTCTGTACCATCGGCATGGTTGCAACATCAATTTCGACCCCCAGATCACCACGGGCCACCATCACCACATCTGCTCCATCAATAATGGACTCAAGGTTTTCAAGGGCTTCTCGCTTTTCAATCTTGGCAACAACGCGAGCTGACGATTGCCGTGTACGTAACAATTCCTTGAGAAGGTTGACTTCGACAGAGGAACGCACGAAGGAGAGACTCACAAAGTCTGCACCAACAGAAGCCGCCCATTCAGCATGTTTCCAGTCGTCTGCACTCATTGCGGCAACC
Organism: uncultured Pirellulales bacterium; assembly: GCA_965662325.1. Classification (GTDB taxonomy): domain Bacteria; phylum Planctomycetota; class Planctomycetia; order Pirellulales; family UBA1268; genus UBA1268. Next base: position 11,421 of record CBFIHW010000074.1, read on the forward strand.
GACAGGCCGACCCCCGGCAAATTAACGCCCTGACGGCTCCGGACAACCCCACCCTGAACGACCCGGCAACGGGCTTGATCGCTTGAACTCTCTGCCACAACCAGACTGATTGTGCCATCAGCAAGCATAATCGAGTCTCCTACCGCCAACTCATCAACAAGGGTCGGGTACGTCGTCACAAAGTGGTCTGGCCGGTCACTAGAAACACCTCGAATAAAGTAGACATCACTACCCTCAACACACTCAACACTGCCACCAGCAATCTCACCAAGGCGTAGTTTGGGACCTGCCAGGTCAACAAGAACACCGACAGGCCGCCCGACTTCATCAGAGACGTGCCGAATGGTGTTAAGGGTCTCAGTATGCTCATGAATAGAACCATGTGCCATGTTTAATCGGAACACATCAACGCCACCCTCGACGAGCGACTGAACGCCTGCTTTCCCACAACTTGCGGGCCCTATGGTTGCAACGATCTTTGTACGCACAGGGGCGCCCCGGGGAGACGGCCCGGGCTCGTGGAAGGCTGTAGGACCGGGAATATCTTTCACAAAGTCCCTTTACAGAGTTAGAGGTAAAGCGGGCCAACTGAATATCTAGTTTACCTTAACAAATATGTTTCTTGGCATGCTTCAAAGCTTTTCACTTCCAGATAAAACCGCCGTGCGATGGACAAACTCGACTGAGCCCATTCAAATAAAATACCGTACGATAGACAAACTCGGCTTTCGCCCATTCAACCAAGAGAAAATCCGTGTCAAACTCATGGGAGCAGCACCGCGTGCTCATCGCTGGCGGTACAAACGGGTTCGGGCTCGTATTAGCAAAACTCCTGAGTCGTTTCGGCGCCTCGGTCATGATTGTTGGTCGTTCAGCTCAAGGGCTCCGGGATGCCTTGGCTGATTGCGAAATAGCAGCACAGGCTGGCGGCTACTCAAACAATCACGTGCAGGGCATCACTGCTGATCTCAGCCAAGATGGGGAGGGAGACCGCGTTGTTGCACAGTGTCTTGAAAAACTTGGAGGCTGTGACTCATTTTTCTTCTGCATCGGTCAATCGAGCCGATCTGTGATACTGAAATGTGATCCCAACGAAATACGTGATTCCGTTGATGCAAACCTCATGACAGCGGTCGAAATTACCCAATCGGTGGCAGAATCTGTCTGCAGGGCCCATGGTCATCTGGTTTTTATTGGAAGCCTCGCCGGGAAGTTCGTCACGCCTGCAATGGGCAACTATGCAATTGGAAAATCAGCGCTCGCTGCATTTACTGAAGCCATTCGCCTCGAAATCGAGCCCCTGGGCGGGCACGTTCTTCTTGTTTCTCCTGGTCCAATTGATCGCGGCTCTGTACGCGAAGCCCACACATCCTTTCATCGTTACGATGAGCAGGTGGCTCGTCACGGCTTGCCGAATAGCGCGGGGCAACCTGGTGGCGGTGCCTCGGTTCGGCTTTTAGATGCTGAAAAACTTGCCCACGAGGTTTTGTCATCATGCCAACAACATCATCAGGAACTCGTGCGACCAAAGAAGGCGATGCTTCTGGCCGGTCTTATTGAATGGTTCCCATCGTGGGGTCGAAAGATACTGAATCAATTTACCCGTCCAGAAGGCTAGCCACCAGACCAAAAGGCTCCGCGACGTGACAGGTCAATTTCGTGGCTGTCTTTTATGAGGTCGTCTTTGGTCACGTGTGGATGCTTGTATTACCCATTCCCAACCATCCATCAGAATCAGATTTGAGCCTGACATCGGCCTCAATGTGAGCCTGGTTTTTGATCATCCCTCGGCTTTCTCTTTTTGCCTGTTTCGGTTCCTTCAGCTTGTGCCTTCGTTCATTCGTACACGCGTTCATCTTCCTCTTGCTTAGCTGGCTCTACTTATTCAGACCGTATTTTAGTTTTCCGTTGAGCCTTCCTTCCTTGAGCCGTTTCTGCGCAAATTGCATAGACAAAACGGATTTAACCCATAAACATCGCGTTTAGCACTTGGTGGCAAGTGCACCTCTTAAGTCAAATCTCGGTTCATGTAAAAGACTCGGAGAATTATTATGAGTGAAAAAGTTGATAAATTCTGTGAAGCATTGCGAGTAAATCTCACACGTGTAGAAGACTATATTTCCAAAGTTGGAGAAAACCTTAAGTCGGCATCAACGACTGCTGAAGAAGAAGTAAAATCCAAATTGAATGGATTAAAAGCAACTCATGAGAATAATGTCAACAAGATCTTGGAAGCCAAGACGAAGATAGAAGCACGCGTTGCTGAGAAGAAATCTGAGCTCGACAGCACAGTACAAGAGTGGAAAAAGAATCGAGAAATTAGCAAGCTTGAGTCCCGAGCAGATGGGGCAGAAGTGTATGCGGAGTTCGCGGTCGAATTCGCAATGGCCGCCGCTGTTGAGGCCGACATTGCGACATTAGAAGCAGTTGCGGCACGAATCGACGCAGATCAGGCCGCCGCTTCGTAACTACCTGTGGTTTGAAGTACGAACTAAGCGCAGAGCACGTGTTCTCCTGTATAACGATACGTGCTCTGCTTCTATCTCCCGTTCATTGAGGCCGGAACTCTGACATAAAATACTTGCTTTTCGTAAAAAAAGGCAAATGAAAAAAGTTAAACTCCCCAAGCGGGGTAGGGCAGTCCACAGATATTCTCAGCATCCGGCCTTATGAAGACGCCTTCGAGTTCCCTCCTGACCCTGCAACTTCT
>CBFIHW010000075.1:0-13877 GCA_965662325.1 uncultured Pirellulales bacterium
CACAATTATCAGTATCGTGACTGCGGCCCGTCCCCCCCCCCCGTTGTTGAAGTGTAGCAGGGTAGGAATCAGCCTCCAAAACATCGTACTGTCGAGCGTGTTAGCTGCTCGAGTTTGTCCGTTTGGTCGTCGAATTCAACAGTTTTGAGTTGGCAGTGACCAATTTGCGTGGTACAACATGGACGTTCGACGGATTTGCGTCTGCACTCTGACTCGCTTGGGAGTTGCGGCACGTGCGTTTGACGTGAGTCACTGTCGATTAATTTTTTTAACTCCCAATGGTTTTGAGGTTGCAAGGTTTATGTCCCGGAAGATTTACGTGGGAAACCTCCCATGGTCAACCACGTCTGCCGAGTTAGAGGCAATGTTTGCTGAGCATGGCGCGGTCAACTCTGCTGAAGTTATTTCGGATCGCGAGACCGGACGGTCACGCGGTTTCGGATTTGTTGAAATGGAATCCGACGAGGGTATGCAGGCGGCTGTAAATGCTCTCAACGGACACGAAATGAACGGTCGCCCATTGACTGTCAATGAAGCTCGTGAGCGAACGCCACGATCAGGCGGTGGTGGCGGTGGTCGTGGTTACGGTGGTGGCGGCGGTGGTCGTGGTTACGGTGGCGGCGGTGATCGGTACTAAAAATACGTCTTGATATTCTGAGTAAACGCTCAACACAATATCTGTATGAATCGGGGGGTTACTCGATTGGGTAAGCCCCCCGTGCAATACTGATTTTGACGTTATATTCTGAGTAAGAGTTGTCTTTTCAGGTCGGCAAAGGTTGTCCGGAGGCGACTGTTTTCATTCTGGGTTGAGACAACCCAGAATTTAATTTTTGACGATATTCAATTTCCTGTGATGTGAAAGTTTTTAGATGAGTCCGATGCCTGGTAAGAAAAAGTTTTCGAAGGTTCCCCGAAAACGTGCAAAGCCAAAGTTAAAGGCCAAGAGAAGAGATCCTATTTTTATTGACGGGGTTCGTCCTCGGCCGATGTATGTTGATTACAAGGATCTCGAGCTAATTGGCAAGATGGTTAATCGGCAAGCCAAAATTATAGGCCGACGTAAAACAGGGTGTACCGCTGTTAGTCAGCACGCTGTTACGCAGGCTATCAAGCGTGCTCGGTTCATGGCTCTTTTGCCTTACGTTGCTGATTGAGACGGTAGGTTTTCATGGCAGGCGAACCCAGCTCCAACTCATGGTTCAGGTGTCGCCGGATTGTTGAATTCCGTGATACCGATGCAGCAGGCATTGCACATTTCTCTGCATTCTTTTTTTGGATGGAGTCGACTGAACACGAGTTTTTGAGAGAACTCGGAATGCGTGTTGTAGACAACACACCAGAAGATGAGGAATCACTTCGCCAAGAGCTTGCCTCAGATGAAGGAATCGGAGGTGAACTAGAGGTAAGTTGGCCTCGGGTGTCAGTTTCTGCGGATTATAAAGCGGCCGTTCGTTTTGGCGATACACTGGATGTCTTCATTGCTGTTGCTGAACAAGGTAGTTCGAGTATCAGGTATTGTTTCCGTTTCGAAAGTTCTGGAAACCTTGTTGCTACCGGGACGGTCGTTGTCGTTCGATGTCTCATGCGGCGTGGAATGAAGCCGTTGCCAGTTAGAATTCCAGCTGGTATTTCGGAGCGAATGAAGGCTTATCAGTTGCCAATCGAATAGGTGGTAGGAACTCCTTTATTCTCTGGTTTGGGTTTTCAGTAACGTGCTAATCGCAGAATCTTTATCGAAATCGTTTCCGACGCCATCGGGCTCGTTGAGCATACTGTCGGATGTGAGCCTATCTGGTGGTAAGGGCGAACGGATTGTCGTGATGGGTCCAAGTGGCTCAGGGAAGAGTACGCTATTGGCTATTCTTGGTGGGCTTGAACCACCCACCTCGGGCACCTTGCAGCTCGATGAGGTGAATCCATACAAATTGAGCGGAGCTCGCCGCGCTGATTTTCGAAACCAACAGATTGGCTTTGTTTTTCAGGATCATTGCCTGCTTGAGTCTTGTTCAGCGCTCGATAACGTCTTATTGCCGGCACTGGCTGGCGGCAGGGTCAAGCATTCGCTTGTTGAGCGAGGCCGGTTCTTGCTGGAGCGCGTTGGGTTACATGATCGGCTGAGCCATCTCCCAGCTGAGCTTTCCGGAGGAGAAAGACAAAGAGTTGCAGTGGCCCGTGCTCTTTTGTTGTGCCCCGCCGTACTGTTGGCTGATGAACCAACGGGACAGCTTGATTCGCAGTCGGCTGTGCAGGTGATAGATCTGCTCAGTGAACTGGTTGATGAGACGGGGAGCCTGCTCTGTATTGTGACTCATGATGAATCAATAGCGCAGCGTGTGGCTGGATCTCGGCAGGGGCGTCGCCTCCGTCTCTCAGATGGTCGTCTTGTCACATGAAAAGTTCTCTTCAAAGTGAGTTGCAGCCAATCCGTTCAGTACGCGGTCTAGTGGTCGCTTGTGTTGAGCAATGGGCGCTACAGCTCGTTGCTCTTGCTGCAACAGCGGCAGTGATCGCCATTGTGATTGGTGGCAGCCTCGGAGTTGGAGATTCAATACAGCAGGGTCTCAGGCGAATGGCAAGCCAGCAAATTGGAGGAATTGCCGCCGTAATTGTCGGAGAGGAACCCTTTGGAGAGCAATTCTTAGAAAGACTTAATACCTCCTTTCAAAAGAGGGTCGACTCCGATTCTTCTGGCTGCGGGGCCGATCTTATCTCAGCGATTGTCTTCGAAATGACAGTGGAACGGCCAGCAGGTAGTGGGCAGTCACGTGCCTCGGCTGTTGCAACACTGCTTGGTTGCGACCAGCCTTCCGCTCTTCGTTTTGAGATTGCTGCCTCTGAGACAAAAGGAGTTCAGCTAAGCCAACGGCTGGTGGACCTTCTTGGTTTAAAAGTAGGAGACCCAGTAATTCTTCGTGCGACTGAGCGATCTGCAGTGCCTCCGGATACACCGCTTGGCCGTCGTCAAGGTTCGAGTCGCAGTCGGCGGGTGACTCTTGCTGCCGTTTTACCGTCCGGGAGTGTTGGAGACTTTTCGCTTTCTGCTTCAGGACCGCCTTCTGGTGTCGCCTTGGTTTCAGTAGCCCTTGCCGAACAGCTTCTTGACTGGTCCGACAAAAGGAATGGGGTTTTTCTTGTAGGAAGTACCTGTGCCCAAGGCTTTGTTGACGAATTAGAACAATGTTTAGAGCCTTCCCTTTCTGATCTTGGACTTTCACTGAAGCGTTATGGGGATGGCGGGTGTGTAGGTCTCACAAGTCGGAAAATGATTCTTGAGCAAACTGTTGACACTGCGGCACAGCAGGCAATGGCTGACTTAGGAGGGGTGCCATCGCTTGTGTTTCTGGCAAATGAGATTTACACAAAAAGCGGGTCGGCGAAAGTCCCATATTCAACCGTTCTTGGAATTCAGAGTACATCCCATCCAGCGGGTGATCTTGTTGGCAAGGATGGTCAATTATTGCCAATGCCGGTTGGGGATGAAGTCATTCTCAATAGCTGGCTTGCTGATGATCTCGCTGCGCAAGGAAGTCCGGTTTCCATTGGTGATCAAATAAGTTTCCGCTCTTTTGTTCCAGAGACAATTCATGGCAATGTGGCCGAACGTGTTCATCATTTTCGAGTAGGTGGTATTGCGGCAATGAGTGGCCTGGCGATATCTCAGGACGTTGTGCCGGCTGTCGAGGGGGTTACTGATGAAGAATCGATTGCTGACTGGGACCCCCCCTTCCCTTTCGAACGGGAGCGTGTTCGGACAACAGCACCGCACGACGAAGATGACCAATATTGGAAGCAGTATGGATCAACGCCAAAGATATTTATGCCACTTGTAAGGGCCCGCGAGATCGCAGGCAGCCGCTTTGGTGAAACTACAGCTTGGCATCTGCCGCCTCTCTCGCAGGAAAAACTCGATAGACTTGCCTCTAATCTGGCTGCTGCCATCCCGCCACAATCGGTTGGCTTGCGTGTTCGCCCATTGGCAGCCCGTGCGAATGAGGCTGCGAAGGGGTCAACCCCTTTCGGCATTCTCTTTTTGACGCTTTCGAGTTTTCTTGTTGTAGCTGCGATTATTTTGTTGTGGTTATGTTTTGGTTTACTCGTGTCCTCAGAGCATCGGACTCTTGGTGTGCTTGCAGCACTGGGGTGGCGACCGAGACAGATTGCCAAGGTGCTTACTGTCGTTGCAGCAGTACCAATTAGTGTTGGAGTTCTCGTTGGTACAATTTTGAGCCCATTGTGGTCGCACGTGCTCTTGACGCAATTGGGAGAAGCGTGGACGAAGGGAATTGAAAGTGAGACAGCTCGTGTTTTTGCTGTGGCGACCCCAAGCGTGACAACGCTTTTTTTTGGAGCAACGATTACGGGGTCTATTGCCATGGTTGCAGCTTTTATAGCGGCGATAAGGACGGGTGTCCGACCTCCTTTGCAGCTTTTTCACGGCGCGAGTACGAGTTTCTCGTGCGTCCCGTTCTGGCTTCGTCCGCGGTGGGCAGTAGGTTCGCTCATTGGGCTTGCTGGACGGAATGTAGTGCGACGTCCCGTTCGGAGTCTGGCTGTTATTCTCATGGTATGTCTGGCCGAGTTTCTCATTGTATTTGTATCGGGTTTTGAGTTAGTGGATTCAGAGGACCGGCAAAATCGGGATTCTCCGACAGGTGGGTGGACGTATGTTGCAAAATTTGCAAATCCTACCAGCCTCGATCCAAGTGTTCCGTCAGTAAGCCATCTACTCAGCCTCAATGAAAATCAATGTGATCTTCTTGAGCAATCAACTATCGCACTTCTTCGTTCCAATCAAGGGGACGATGCGAACTGTGCAAACCTTTTTGCAACGAGTAATCCGCGTGTTGTTGGTTTGCCAGATTCATTTCTTGACCGAGGTGGCTTTCGCTTCGTGGATCACATTGAATTGTCCAGTCAACAAAAGAACCCTTGGCAGCTGCTGCAGGTGTCCGAAGGGCACGAAGATGAAATACCTATCATTATTGATGCAGCAACCTCTCAGTGGGCTTTGAAATTGGGAGGGCTTGGAGCAATTGTGAGGCTGGACCCTGCCGGCGGCACCGTTTCAAAGGAAGCGGTTACTGGTTCGAAACAAAGTGGTGTCCGGTGTCGCATAGTCGGATTACTTGAGCCAAGTATTTTGCAGGGACTGGTATTCATTGGAGAGGATGATTTCACTCGCCTGTTTCCGCTACAGAGCGGGTATACCATGGCGTTTATTGATATGCCAAAAAACCCTACTGCTCATGTTCGTGATCCTGCCGGTCGAGACCAAACCGAACGGGCACTGACTGCTGCTTGGGCAGATTTCGGTGTGCGATTGGAGTCGACTCACGATCGGCTGAGCCGTCTTTTTGCAGTACAAAATACATTTCTTGCTGGCTTTCAAAGCCTTGGAACCATCGGCCTTTTCCTTGGTACCATAGGAGTTGCTGCAGTTGGTATTCAGGGAGTGATAGACCAACGAAAGTCGCTTGCTATTCTGCTTGCGATAGGGTTTCGGCGAAGGCGGCTCGGAACGGTACTTTGGCTAGAATCCATGGTTCTTGTAGCGCTCGGTCTTCTCTTGGGGGGCATAGGTGGTCTTTTGGCTGCACTTCCATTCACGCGTGGTGTAGAGCAGTCTCTTCCTTGGGGATGGCTCCTGTTTTCAGCAGGAGGAACAGTTATTGCAGCCACGATCGCAAGCTTGGGTGCAGTCTTGTTGATGCCTATCGCGAATCGACCATTGAGTGAATGACAGGTTCTGGATCACGTTTGCACCATGCGTGTGCTACGCGTTAGGGTATCGATCCTAGTGACTTAGAAACTGCCATGTGGAATGGTCCGTGAGGAGCGATGAGTACCAATGCATATCGCAATAATACTGCCAAGATGGGTCGGTGACCTTGTTATGTCGACACCCATGATTCGTGCAGTGAGGCAGCACTTTGGTAACGACACCAAACTCACCGCAGTCGCAAAACCATTGTTTCAGGACATTCTAGCTGGTACGCACTGGTTCGATGAATTTATTGCCTATGATCGGCATAGTAAAAGGTATGAATCGCGATTTCGGCAGGCAGCAATAGCATTGCGTTCTGATCGCCCTGATATCGCATTGCTTGTCCCGAATTCTCTATCATCAGCGGCACTGGCCTGGTGGGGAGGATGTCAAAGACGAGTTGGATACGCGAGGCATGGCAGGAGGTTCCTTCTGACTGACCCCCTTGTTCCTCTGCGACGTGGTTTGAAGGTTGAAGTCATGTCAACAGCACAGCACTCGATGGATCTTGCTGAGCGGATAGGTGTTCCTAGGCAACCCTTGGAGCTTGAGTTGGCAACTTTGCCAGAGGACGAAGCGATGCTGGACTCATTGATGTCCGTTTTTTTTGAAGGGTGGATACAAAGCGCAAGTCATCCACTTTTTGTATTCAATGATAACGCTGCGTACGGCCCTGCTAAATCATGGGGGGGAGAAAGGTTTGTTTCTCTCGCTAGGCAATTACTCCAGTCGTATCCTGATGGCCGCATTGTTGTCCATTGCGGGCCTGGTGAACGCGATGATGCTCGGTCGATTGAGGTGTCACTCAATGACTCAAGAGTGCGAAGCCTTGCTGATGTTAATAAACTGCCGTTTGGATTATCGAAAGCATTGTTGCGCCGTGCGTCTGTTGTGATTACGACAGATAGTGGTCCTCGTCACATAGCTGCCGCATTTCAAACGCCAACGGTTGTTCTTCACGGCCCTATGGATCCACGACTTGGAATGTCAGATCAGAAGAATCTTATAGAACTACGAAAAGAACTGCCTTGTTCACCGTGTGGGCAGCGCACCTGTCCATTGGAGCATCATGACTGTATGGTAGGGCTTTCGGTTCATGATGTAGCTCGTGCAACAGGTGAACTGTTGGCTATGGTTTCACATTAGGGCGAAGCCCATCCGTCGAATTTGGAGAATGTTGAATGACTCATGTACTCGGTATGCTCGCAGCCATTGCTCTGACGGCTTTCTGTTGGGGCGTATACGGACCAGTCCTCCATTTTGGGAGGGATTACATGGAATCAGCGTTGCGACCTTTTGTTTGCGTTGGGTTAGCGTACTTTCTCATTGCCGTGATCGCGCCTGGTGTATTGTTGTGGCGAGGGGGGGAGAAAGGTGGCTGGACGTCAAAAGGTGTTTTCTGGAGCATGCTTGCGGGTGTGGCTGGTTCACTTGGGGCCTTAGCGGTCATTCTCGCGCTTACCGCTGGAGGCAATCCAATTTATGTGATGCCCCTTGTTTTCGGCGGAGCACCTGTTGTGAATACGCTCATGAGCGCGTATCTCAACAAATCATTTGATCAATTGAAGGCGCCTTTTCTTGCTGGACTCATTCTAGTGATCACGGGTGCCGTTACTGTCTTGGTCTTCAAACCTCAATCGCACTCCAAGCCCGATCCAACCCAAGTTACGGCTGCAGCTCAGGTCGATAGTAGTGAAGCGGTCCCTGTTGAAAAGAAAGCAGAGCGTTTTATTGAGATACTCCTGGCCGTTTCTTTGGCGATTATGACGTGGGGAGTTTATGGTCCCGTTTTGCATAAAGGCCAACTGGCAATGGGAGGAAGTCGCTTTCGGCCGTTGATCTGTATCGGTATAGCCTATTTCCTTATTGCGGTTCTCGTGCCGCTTTCGCTTCTTCAGCCACTTGGTGATAAAGGTAGTTGGAACCTTGTCGGGGTTGCCTGGAGCACTGCTGCGGGTTCTCTCGGTGCAATTGGTGCCTTGGGAACAATTCTGGCTTTTGCTTGTGGGGGCAAACCGTTTACAGTTATGCCTGTGGTGTTCGGCTGCGCGCCAGTAATTAACACCCTTACTACTCTGAGCCTATCGCACACTCCTACGTCTGCACTGAGTCCATTCTTTCTTGCAGGCATTCTGATTGTAGGTGTTGGAGCGGCAACCGTACTTACCTTTGGGCCGCGTGGACATGCTCCACCAAAACCTGCCTGAGTTGCTTTAACTTGAAGAAAAGCTTACGTCCCTCGGGTGTTACCAAACCATGTGATGTGGTGTCTTTGGCAGAGTTGGAAGCCGAGTTTCTTGCAGGCTGATTCAAGCCAGATAGCCTCTTTCTGAAGTCGTGATTGCATGACTCCCTGAGGCATGAGGTAGACATGCCGAGCCTCTTTTGATCGGGGGTGAATATCGAGGTCCGCAAGCCATGAAACTGCTTCAGCCAAATCAGATGGAGAATCGATAACAAATTTGATTTGGTTGGGCATGGCGCGAAGGAGTTGAATGATATCGTCCCGACGACGGCGTTTCTCATGCCGCTGTTCCCACCCGGTTTCTGAGTTGGGTGTCGAGGACCGTAGTTTTGGGCTCAAGGACATAAGGTTCGCTGCCGGTGGTCCTTTGTCTGGTATCACAGTCGCTGCAGTCTCGATGGTAATATGCTGCCCCTCATCTTGAAGCATGTTGCAAAGAACATGCATATCTGAAGCAAGAAGTGGTTCACCGCCTGTGATCACAACGTGCTTGAGTCTTCGATTGAGGATTTCTTCAACCAACTCGCTGACAGTACGATTTGTGCCAGTCGGTTCCCATGATGTAAATGGTGTGTCGCACCATGTACACCGTAGGTTGCACCCACTTGTTCGTACAAAGACACTGGGTGTTCCTGCAAATCGGCCCTCACCCTGTAGCGATGAATACAACTCAGCAATCTGAACCACAGTCTGTTTCCTCTGACGCCATGAAGATACGTACCCTTGGATCAGGCATGTTTACCGCTGCGAATCCTGCTGCGCGGATACGGCATGAGTCACATTCTCCACAAGGTCGCCCGTTGTCTTGTGGGTCGTAGCAGCTTGTTGTCAGGCCATAATCAACGTGCAGTGAAAGACCTAAGCGGATTATTTCAGGCTTTGTAAGCGACACAAGTGGTGCATGTATCGTAAATCGTGTTCCCTCGACCCCTGACCTGGTTGCCAGGTTCGCTAGAGACTCGAAGGCATGTAAGAATTCGGGTCGGCAATCCGGGTACCCGCTGTAGTCGATAGAATTCACACCGAGGATAAGTGAAGAGGCGTTACGTGTTTCTGCAAGTGCGAGAGCAAGTGATAGAAATACCGTGTTCCGTGCCGGTACATATGTCGCAGGAATTCCAAGACTGATAACGTCGTCACTTCTATTTTTTGGTATGGCGATTGACTGATCCACAAGCGCGCTGCCACCGAAAGCAGCAAGATCTATCGCTATCTTTACGTGATCAGCAATTCCAAGGGCGTTTGCAACAGCTTGAGCTGCCTTCAGTTCAATTCGGTGCCGTTGCCCATAGTCAAAGGAAATTGCCGTAACAGAGTACCCTTCTGCGAGTGCCCATGCCGCAGCTGTCGCCGAATCAAGCCCGCCTGAGAGGAGAACTATAGCCTCGCCTTTCCGAGACGCGTTGTTCATGGCACAATCCTTTTATGAATACTCTCAATGCAAACCTTGCTCCAAAGCCTTCTCAAGACATTCTCGAGACTTTTGAGAATCAGTTTCCAAAACGTGACTACCTTATCGAAATTGTTTGTCCTGAATTTACATCAGTCTGTCCCAAAACCGGCCAGCCCGACTTTGGTGTACTCACGTTTCGCTATATTGCAAACGCTCGATGTGTCGAACTCAAGAGCCTGAAATTGTACCTTCAGGCATATCGAAATGCTGGAATTTTTTACGAGAATGTAAGTAATCAAATCGTAGAAGATCTTGTTTCAGTGCTTGAGCCAAAACACTTTACACTTGTCGCCCAGTTTACTCCTCGTGGTGGTATTTCATCGTGTATTACCATTTCACAGCCGAATGGCCACCATCTTCCGGCGGCAAAATGATGCTGCTTTCATTGTGAGTTCGTACGGTCAACCAATATATTCCAACCCATCATCCCTTAGGATAGTCTGCCGAAATGCCTCGATCATCTCGCCATGTTCTTCTTTCTGCACTCGCCGATGAGTCTGCGTTCGATCTGACAGCCGTAGAACAATTTACTGCGATGGCGGCATTAGGTCTTGAGTATTACAGCCTACGATTTATTGACGTTGGAAAAGGCATCAAGAATGTAATGGATCTTACAAAGAGTGAGATTCAAAAGGTAAGGCATCTGGAAGACAGATATGGTCTTAATGTTGCCTCAATTGCATCACCGATTGGGAAGGTGAAGTTGGTTGATCGACCTGATGGAACAAAAAACAAATTTGTGCCATTTAAAAAATATCTACAGAAAGATGTGGTAAAGGCGTGTAAGAGGGCTCATGCTTTTGAAACCAAACTCATCCGTGGTTTTTCTTTCTATCCGCCAAGAGGAGAAGCCCCGGAATTGTATCTGGAACAGGCCATTGACCAAATCGGGCAGATTGCGGAGTCATGTCATCGTTCAGACCTGACATTTGGTCTTGAGGTCGAAGCAAATTTAGTGGGCCAAAACGGCGATTTGCTCGCTGAAATTCATCGTCGGGTGAATCACCCAGCCTTGGTGCTCGTTTTTGATGCGGCGAATCTTCTTGTTCAAGGGTTTTCAACCGCACAAGTTTACAAACAGTGGCAAGCCATGAAACCTGGTCTCGGATGGGTGCATATTAAAGATTATCGAAAAGTGACAGCATCGATGCGGGGTAAGCATGTGAATGAGGACATGCTCGCACATTTTGTGCCTGCAGATTGTGGGGCGGGCGGTCACGTCAAAATACTAAACGATCTCAAAGGAATGCTTCCTGCATTGACACGGCGTCTCAAGCGTCGGGGAATTCCCGGTGTCTTTCTCGATCTTGAGCCCCACGTGCGCGGCGGGGGACAATTTGGTGGAACAAGTGGTCCAGATGGAATGGGGATTGCGCTACGAAGTTTATGCGGGCTTCTTGATAAAACTTCAGTAAAATATCATTTAAGGGACTTTGATGACCTTTTGGCAGCGCGAGGCATGTAGGGCGTTCCAAATCCGAATCGCTTAGTATAAGAACACACAGAAAAAAACTGATGGCTGAAACAACAGAACCGGGCAGCTATTTTGTCGCCAATTATCCGCCATTTGACCGTTGGACAGAGGAGGCGGTCCCTCAGGTAGTAGACGCATTTTGTGCACAAGCCACCGATGCTGCACTCGGACTGTATCTTCATATTCCGTTTTGCCGGAAACGATGCAAGTTCTGCTACTTCCGGGTTTATACCGATGTAGCTGCATCTGATGTTGAGAGATATTCCAATGCAGTCATCGAAGAAGCTCGTATGGTTGCTGACCAAACGGCAGTTCAAGGGCGTGCATTGAAGTATGTATACTTTGGCGGTGGCACACCATCGTTTCTTAGCGTCAAGCAACTTGAGCGGCTCGTCGATGGTCTGCACAGGAGCTTTGGATGGGACGAGGCGGAAGAGGTCACCTTCGAGTGTGAGCCGGGTACCTTATCTGAGCCGAAGATTGCTGCCCTCAAAAGGCTGGGCGTGACCCGAGTATCCCTTGGCGTTGAAAACTTCGATGATGCTATTCTTGAGTCGAATGGACGCGCACATCTCTCAAATGAAATCTTTCGCGCGTGGGACTGGATACAGAACGAGGGCTTTCCAAGTACCAACATCGACCTCATTGCTGGAATGGTGGGGGAGACGACCGAATCATGGGAGCAGACGGTTGAAACAGCACTTCGTCTTGCTCCTGACAGTTTGACGATCTATCAGATGGAGTTGCCATACAACACAGTCTTTGTCAAAAGTAGCAAAGATAATGGTGAGGCAACACCGGTGGCTGACTGGCCAACAAAAAGGGCTTGGGTTGATTGGGCTTTTAATCGTTTTGTGGAAGCAGGATATTCGATATCAAGTGCGTATACATTGGTTCGAGATCCCAATGAGGTAGAATTTCGGTATCGCGACATGTTGTGGGAAGGCAGCGATCTTATCGCGCTTGGTGTAGCAAGCTTCGGTCATCTTTCGGGAATTCACTATCAAAATAAAACACATTGGGACGACTATCTGGGGGCAATTGATGCCCATCAATTGCCGCTGGGTCGCGGTTTGGCTGCAAAGCCCCGAGATTTACTTATTCGTGAACTGGTACTTGGTCTTAAGAAGGGCTCTGTTGATACAGTCCGGCTCTCCAGCAAGTTTGGTGTCGATCCAATCATCGAATGGTCATATGCATGGAATGAATTGGCTAGGCAAGGGTTTTTGGAGCCCATCGAAACAACAGACTCTCCTCAACTTACACGAATGGGATTGCTTCAGGTGGACTCCCTTCTCAGCCGCTTTTTCGATTAAACCAAACAACCGGAGACATTTTGGGTTTTGGCTGTAAAGACCGGGTTTCAGGCCACAGATCAGCTTGTGCGGCCGATGCAACCCGTTTACCTTGGGGGAAAATGCTGTTTATATGGTGTCCAGACCGGTTGCGAGTGCTTTTTTGACGTTACGTTTTCTTGGTGTCTGCGGTTATTGTTGATATCAGACCTTAGGAGTTTTCTATGCGTTCCGCACTCAAACAAGACACGTTGCTGTCGACCAAGCCGTCTCGCTCACCTGGTTTTGATTATGCCAGTTCGGAGGCTGAACGCATTCCGCCAACGAAAGAGGTGCGAGAGCGTCTTCGGGCGTTATCGGCCGATATGGTAGCTTCGTGGTCGTGCGAGGGTCTTCCTGCAGAAGTGAAGCTGCAAAATGGCCTACGAAAAAAGGCGGAGGGTCTCGTCCTAAGGGCACATGCCGACCTCTCATTTGTTGGATGGACAATGGTCACAATACTCTCAGAGGTATGGCGTTATCAAATAGCCTCCACTGCTGCAGGTCAGAGACTTCTTCTCCTGCCAGACTGCCCGCTGGCGAAGGATGCAGTGAAGGATCAAAATTGTCCATCAGTGTGTGGGCCTAGTTGTGGCCTAGGTACGATCTGGTCAGCCGCCCATGACAGTGGATGGATTGTGGATTCAACCAGAAAAGCAGCTACTGCGATTGGAAGCCTGCTGTCTGGGCAGTATCAGGGTATCCTCGGAGTTGCCAGATTGGAGGATCTCGAAAGAGCGTTTGGCATGCTTCCGGCTTTTTCGTTCCCTGTCGCAGCGGTGCCCTATCAACCCGTTGATGCTTCCGAAGACTCGGTAAAAACATGCGATCAAGCTCTTCTTAAAGCAGGCATTGATGTCGAGTGGGTCTTGAGTTTGCTCGGCGTCGCTGGTGGTTCACCGGGGCCTGTAGGTGACCACTTGCCACTACTCCGTGAGGCTTCGGAATTATTTTCCAAAGAATCAATCGCTGAACTTGCAGGTCGTTACCACCTTGGGCACGGATTTGGTTCTGTCTCGTTGGATGGCAATGCAATGGAGTCTGAACAAGGGTCGCTGGCCGTAACGGCCCGCGTTGCAGGAGAATTCCTGGGACGTGGCGGCAAATTTCTTCGGCCATTTGTGACTCTTGCGGCGTATGATGCACTCCGTGCTGATCTTTGCGACATGAAACACGATTCAGCTGTGACCGCTGTAAACCGTGAGACTGCTCGAGCGGCGGCTGTGTCCATTGAGATTTTTCACAAGGCGTCGCTTGTTCATGATGACATAGAAGACGGTGATATTGCTCGATATGGGCGACCGACGGTTCACGTTGAGCATGGCACGCCAGCTGCAATTAATATTGGAGACTACCTCGTCGGTGCGGGGTATCGTTTAATTGCTGGGCTGGAGGGCCCAGCGAGCCTTCGTAGTGACCTTTTGGAAATACTTTCCGACGCACATGTGAGATTAGCACGTGGTCAGGGTGCTGAGTTGTGGTGGCGAGATGCCAATGAGGAAGTGACGTCAGATGAATCACTAGAGATTTATGGTCTCAAAACGTCTCCAGCATTCGAAGCGGCAGTGGCAATGGGCATTCGCCTAGCTGGTCTCCAGCCACAG
>CBFIHW010000076.1:0-13875 GCA_965662325.1 uncultured Pirellulales bacterium
CAGATGTCATTATCAAGACTGGTCATGAATCGACTGGAACAAAAGGTGCACCGGCTGTCGGCCGAGAGATTGTTCGTATTCGTGATGTTGGCAGAGTGGACCTGGGCGCAAAAAATGAAGATACAGCAAGTCGTGTCGATGGCAGCGAGGCCATCACAATGGCGATCTATCAGCGGCCTGGATCGAATGCCATTGCTACCGCAAAACGAGTACGCAATGAAATGGAGAAACTCGCTGCAAACTTTCCTTCAGGTCTGGAATATGGCGTACTCTACGACACAACTGTTTTCGTTGAGGAAAGTATCCAAGAGGTCATGAAGACACTGTTCGAAGCAGTGATCCTCGTATTTGTTGTTGTTCTTCTGTTTCTGCAAAACTGGCGGGCAACATTGATTCCAATGATTGCTGTCCCAGTCTCTTTAATCGGCGCGTTTGCCGTCATGGCCGGTCTTGGTTTTTCGCTGAATAACCTTTCGCTATTTGGACTTGTACTTGCTATTGGAATAGTGGTCGATGATGCCATTGTTGTGGTGGAGAACGTTGAGCGGCTGATTCGTCAGGGACTTCCGCCGCGTGAGGCGGCACAACAGGCAATGCGTGAAGTAAGTGGTGCGCTCATAGCAATCGCATTGGTACTGGCAGCAGTTTTTGTACCAACAGCTTTTATTACCGGAATAAGTGGCGAGTTCTATCGCCAATTTGCTATCACGATTGCAGCCAGCACAGTATTTTCAGCAATTAATTCTCTCACTCTTTCCCCCGCCCTGGCAGCTATTCTTTTTAATAGGCACAACGCGTCGGATCGAATGAACCAAAAAAACCAACGGAATGATCCGCTACCAGCGATTGTCATTTGTCTTCTCTTTGGCTTAATGACAATCTGGCTTGCTGAAGACTTCGTTCTTGTCTGGACTGGTTTGGCAAATGGCTCCCAACCAGCACTTACTCTATGGGCACTCCGACTCTGTGTATTTGGAATTGGCTTTGTGTGCGGATCTTTTCTTGCTCCCCTTTTCAACATGCTACTGGCAGGTTTTTTTAAACTTTTCAATCTGTTTTTTGATGTCACAACAGGAGCCTATGGAGTCGTCGTTGGGCTTCTTTTAAAAATTGGCATTGTAATGATCGGGGTATACATCGCTCTGATGGGACTTACCTATTTTGGTTTTAATACTGTTCCAGTTGGATTCATCCCAGAACAGGACAAAGGGTATCTTCTCGTCAATGCGATGCTCCCTGAAGGAGCAAGTCATGAAAGAACAGCAGAAGTCATTGCTGAATTAGAGAAGATTGCTGCTGAGACACCAGGTGTTGCGCATACGATATCTGTCTCTGGCTACTCTCTGTTATCCAGCGTCAGCCTGTCGAATGCTGGCGGCATGTTTGTCATTCTTGATCCGTTTGCAAGTCGGGCTGTGCATTCAGAACAGTCCTCTTTTGCAATCGCACGAGAACTGCGGAACGAATTCTATCGGGTTCGTGATGCTCGCTGTGTGGTCTTTAATGCTCCACCAATTGATGGCCTTGGAAACACCGGTGGTTTCAAATTACAGATTCGTGACCGTACAGGTCATGGATCGACCGAACTGGAGCAAACAACCGCCGGCCTCGCTGACGCACTTGCAGCGCAACCGGGACTCGTCGGACTGTTTTCTAGTTTCAAGGCAAACCAGCCACAACTGTTTATCAATATTGATCGCACAAAAGCAAAAGCTACTGGTGTCTCAATTCAATCTATTCATCAGACACTTCAGGTTTATCTTGGAAGTACCTATGTGAATGACTTCACAGCCTTTGGAAGAAATTGGCAGGTTATGGCTCAGGCTGATGCACCCTTCCGAATGCTTCCTGAAGACATTGGAAGGCTTGAAGTTCGCAATACCGATGGAGAAATGGTACCACTGGCAACCCTCCTGACCGTCGAGGAAACCAGTGGGCCAGCTGTTGTAACCCGATACAACCTTGCCCCGTCGGCAGACCTCGCAGGATCAACACTCTCTGGAACAAGTTCTGGTGACGCCATTGCACTGGTTGAAACGCTAGCGGGCCAACCACCAGGCGGCCAAGGACTTCTTCCACGAGGGATCGACTTCGAATGGACCGACTTGTCTTTGCAACAGATACTTGCTGGGAATACAGCGAGCTTTGTCTTTGCGATGGGTACTCTTTTTGTTTTTCTTGTTCTCGCTGCTCAGTACGAAAGCTGGTTGCTTCCACTCGCTGTCATCTTGATCGTGCCAATGTGTCTTCTAGCAGCAATATCGGGCGTCTGGATTGCTGGAAGCGATAACAACATTTTTACTCAAATAGGGCTTCTCGTTCTTGTTGGTCTGGCAGCCAAGAATGCAATCTTAATTGTTGAATTTGCCAAGCAGCGTGAGGCCGACGGACTCCCACGTACGCAGGCAGTTCTCGAGGCAGCAACCCAACGTTTACGACCGATATTGATGACGTCTCTTGCATTTATTCTTGGTGTCGTGCCACTGCTCATTGGCCGAGGTGCTGGTGCTGAGATGCGTGTGGCCCTTGGGACAGCAGTCTTTTCCGGCATGCTTGGGGTCACTGTGTTCGGCATTTTCTTTACCCCGGTCTTTTACTCTGTCATTATGTGGTTTAGCAGAAAAAATGATACGAAAACGTCGGCTGTGTCGTGAAACTAACTCCATGTTGTGATGACTGTTTTACTGTTTTCACAAACGCCTCGAGACTTTCTTCACCCATAAGAACAGCCATGCTCAAGACATGTTTCGTATATGAATGAACGCGTATAATCCGCCAACGAAACGACATGGTGATTCAACTAGCGAATGTATCCCATTGACTTGGTTCGTGAGTGGTCGAATACGTCGAGACTCGTCATAATAAAACCTGCCGATGCACGAAGCCTCGGCTCACCCATCTGGAGAGAATTCGATGCCGTGCTTCCCGATCAAGTTTCGCCATATTTTCTTGGTTCTGTTCTGTTGCTTATTTCTTCAAACGGCACAGGCCTCTGATTGGCCTACATTTCGCGGTAGTAGCCGTACTGGTATTGCTCCCGACACCAACTTGCTTGAGTCATGGCCTGAAGAAGGTCCAAAGCTTGTCTGGCGTGCAGCTGGTGCCGGCCGTGGCTATGCCAGCTTGGCTATCGTAGGAGATAGGATCTTTACACTGGGTGACGGGCCCTCAACTGCCTCAGATGCTGATGAATATCTCTCGTGCTTTGACCGTACCACTGGAAAACCAATCTGGCATACAAAAACAGGCGATGCATGGAATAACGGAAAGGATGACTGGCAAGGTTCTCGAAGCACCCCAACCATTGCTGACGGAATCGTCTACGTCATCACACCGCATGGCAAACTCATAGGCTGTGAGGCCGAGAACGGAACATTTGGAAAAGCCATCGATTTGAAGGCTGCGTTGGGTGGTACAAAAGGTGATAACTGGGGATACAGTGAATCTGTTCTCATTGATGGAGACAAACTTGTTTGTACACCAGGTGGTAGCCAAGCAACTATGGTTGCTCTTAATAAGAATGACGGCAATATCATCTGGAAGTGCACGGTCCCAGATGATCGTGGTGCCGGCCATGCCTCAATTGTCATCAGTGAAATTGCTGGCAAAAAAATATACGTGCAAACAACTGCCTCTGGAGCGTTTGCAGTTGATGCTGAAACAGGTGAACTCCAATGGACATTCCCAATCGAAAAAACAACGGCCGTTATCCCGACGCCGATTATCAAGGACGATCTTGTCTATTTTGTAGCTGGATATAAGAGAGGAGGAGCGCTCATCCAACAAGTTCCTGGTCCGGGTGGATCAGTGACGTCAAAGGAAATCTTTCCTCTTAAAAAAGAATTGGCAAATAAGCACGGAGGCGTTGTTCTTATCGACGATCACCTCTACGGGTGTGCAGATGACCAGCCAATCATTATCTGTGCTGAATTGATGACGGGTGATGTGGTATGGAAGAAACGGAGTACCGTTGGCGGACAGAAATCGGCAGCCATTGTTGCTGCCGATGGACACCTCTATGTGCAGTACCAAAATGGAATTCTTGCTCTTGTCAAAGCAGATCCGGCCGCTTTTGAAGAGGTGTCATATTTCCAAATCCCCGATAGTGGTGAAAGCCCCTGTTGGGCACACCCCGTTATTGTGGATGGCATGCTCTACGTTCGTGACGGAGATAATATGTTCTGCTACGACATCCGGAAGTAAAGCAATCTACAAAACGCTACAAAAAACTCTGTAGAGTGCTGGCACAAAGATGCATATTCCGATCACGACTGCAGTCCCTGCCGCGAGCAGAACGGCCGCACTGGCAATGTCCAGTGCATCACGTAATCGTGGATGAAACTGTGTATGAACGGCACGTGCCAATGACTCGATTGCTGTATTAAATGTCTCTGCAACCAGTACCATTCCAATGGCAGCGACAATGAGTCCCCACTCAATCGTCGTCACCCTGAGCACGGCGGCGGCAGCAACAACGACACATGCAATGAGTAGATGAATCGCAAAACTATGTTGTGTGCGAAAGGCCCGACGAAGGCCTCGAAAAGCATAACCAAACTTGCTTTTCCATGAATGGGGGTGGAGCCGACTACGCATAGAAAGTCTCTCCTGCAGAACGAGCCAACCCTATCTACGTAAAAATCAGCCAACTTTTACGTATGGGTCACCCTTCTTCCAGTTGCATGGACACAGTTCATCACTCTGAAGAGCATCAAGGACTCGTATTACTTCAGCAACATTTCGGCCAACGCGCCCTTGATTCACATCAACCCATTGGATGACGCCGTTCGGATCAACAATAAATGTTGCCCGCTGACAGTATCCTTCTGTTTGCTCGAGTATACCGAGATCAGCTCCCAGCTTTTGGGCTGCAATCAGTGGGTATGCAAGATCTTTTAAGTCTGCATGTGATCGTCGCCACATCATATGACACCATTCATTATCGGTGCTGCCACCCACGACACTCGTATCACGATCCGAAAATGATTTGAGTTGTTTGTTGAACTCAGCTAATTCCGTAGGACAAACAAACGTAAAATCTTTTGGATAAAAAAAGAACACCGTCCACTTCCCGGAATAGTCAGCTGATGTGAGCAACTTGATGTCTTCTTTCTCCGTGCCTGTACAGGCTTGGACAGAAAACTGGGGAAACTCGTCGCCAACTGTAAGCATGGTGTTCTCTCCGAATGTCTAAAAATCTGTGAATACGTGATTGCTGAAATGCACTTTCGTAAATGACACTTTTTAACCCAACTTGTTATAGGCTCTGAGTGTACGGGCGACGATTGTAGCGTTCAATAAGAGGGTCATTTTTCCCTTTCCAATTCATTCCAGTGGTGCACACATGTCATTCTCATTCGATCAGTCGAGAGAACCCACAATTCACTATGACCCTCTTGCAAACAGGAATATTTTTCTTGCACCTCGACGTGCTGATCGCCCGAATGACCTTCTCAACTACCGCCAAGAGGACTGTCCTTTCTGTAGAGAAAACGTGGGCCTCACTCCAGATCCGGTTCAACAGTGGCCAGCAGCCGATTCGCTGGATTGGAAATCGAGGATAATTCCCAACGCCTATCCGGTTGTTGAGATGAATCCAACTGGACACACTCGTGATGCCGCTGACTCGAGCCTGCCACATCAAAGTACTGTACGTGCCTCAGGAATTCATGAAGTTATTATCGAATCACCCTTCCACATTGAATCCGTTCTTGGAGTCCCTTTTGATGACTGGGTTGGTGTCTGGAAGCTCTGCCAGCAGCGAATGGCAGAGCTCTCGACAAATCCTGAGATCGCGTGGGCAATGATGTTTAAAAACGGTGGCATTCAGGCAGGAGCTTCACTGGCACATGTCCATAGCCAACTCATTGCGATTGACCGTACTCCACCAACAATATCAACAAAGTGTCGACAGGTTATTCATCAACCAAACCTATTTGAAAATATTTTGTCTGAGGCAAAACGTGAAGGTCGTATTGTTCATACGTATAAGAATTTTGTAGCAATTGTTCCGTCTGCGCCTCGCCAACCTTTTGAAGTGTGGCTCATCCGTAATGAACCTTCCTGTTTTTTCCATACTGAGCCCCATAGTCAGATGAAAGAGATCGCACACTTTACCCAACAATTTGTGGCAGCGATCAATAAACTGATACCCAGCGCAAGCTACAATTGGTGGCTCCATCAATTTCCATTTGTTCCATCTCCTTCACTCAGCAAGGCATCTGCTCATTGGCACTGGCACCTTGAGGTGCTCCCACGTATTGCACCCATTGCCGGCTTTGAACTCGGTACTGGATATCACATCTCAACAATTCCCCCGGATACAGCAGCCAGTTTGCTTCGTAAAACTGGTTCTTGGAAGGAGACGCAGGAATCATATGAGGATCCTGACACAGGCAAGCTTTCCTAGTCCCTAGAGCCGGTATGACCTTTACGGTGATCCGGCAAAGTGGTGTATAGAATCTCCGAATAGTGTTTGGCGCGGGTTCCAGAAAACATGAAAATTGGGGCATTCTCCTGGCCTCTGGAATGCTTTACGTATGCACCCTGCTGTTCGCTTTGTTTTTGTTCTCCATGACCACCAGCCTGTTGGAAACTTTCATGGTGTGGTGGAAGATGCCTATCAAAAAAGCTATCTCCCTTTTCTTAATTTACTGCAGCAACATCCGGCTATTCGAATTGCATTGCACACGAGTGGGCCTCTTGCTGAATGGCTTGAGAGCAATCATCCTGAATATCTCGACCGATTAGCTTCCTTAGCTGCAGCGAAACAAATTGAAATTGTTGGTGGTGGATTGTCTGAGCCAATACTGGCAATGTTGCCATCGCGCGACCGAATCGGCCAGATTCGTACGTACAACCATTGGCTCGAACAGCGCCTTCAGACCAAAGTCTCCGGAATGTGGGTTGCTGAAAGAGTCTGGGATTCAAGTATGACACCTGACCTCGCAACTGCTGGCGTCGAGTGGACTATTCTCGATGACTTCCACTTCCAGGCTGCTGGACTTCCTAACGAAGAGCTCGACCGTTATTGGATCACTGAGTCCGATGGTCGCACTGTTTGTGTATTTCCAGGCAGTGAACATCTGCGATATGTCATTCCATTCGCATCGCCAGATGCCACCATTGAACACCTTCGTTTCCTTGCGTCACGCAGGCAGGGCGCTTTGGCTGTCTTTAGTGATGACGGAGAGAAATTTGGAGTCTGGCCGGATACTCACAAAGCCTGTTTTCAGGACGGGTGGTTACAACAGTTCTTTAGTCTTCTTGAAGCAAATCAAGATTGGATCACGATGACTCTTCCGTCTGATGTGATTCGAAGTGATCCACCGGGTGGAACAATCTGGCTACCAGAATGTAGTTATCGTGAGATGACTGAATGGGCTCTTCAACCTGCGCAACAGGTCGCGTGTATCAAAGCACGTCAAAACGCAAAAAGTGATCCTAGCCAGTCACGTCTTGTTCCATTTATTCGTGGTGGATCCTGGAAAAACTTCCGTTATCGTTATCCTGAAGCCAATGAGATGTATGCCCGGATGATGGTAGTAAGCAATCGGCTTGCCCGACTCTCTGAACAGTCAATCACCGACAAAACTGCATATGAACAAGCCGTCACGTCGCTCTATCGAGGTCAATGTAATTGTGCCTACTGGCACGGTGCTTTTGGTGGCATCTACCTGCTACATCTGCGAAATGAGATTTATAAGGAATTAATTGCGGCCGAGAATGCGCTGGATCTCGCTGAATGTCGCCCGGCCACATGGGTCGAAGCTGTAAGTTCAGACTATGACTTCGACAGCAAGACAGAAGTTCGACTATCCAACGAGCATCTCGATCTCTGGCTTGCTCCCTCTGTCGGTGGAATGCTGTATGAGTTTGACCTACGGATACACCGTCACAATCTTCTTGCAACACTTGACCGTCGTGAAGAGGCCTATCACGACCAAGTGCGCGTTGGCCCAGGCAAGGCACGAAGTATTATTGATTCATCTCAACTCGCTACGTTTAAGCACGAAGGACTTGCTGAAAAGATTCAATATGATTCAAACCGACGGAAGAGTTGTATCGACCACTTCTTTGATGTCGATGCATCGGCAGCAGATATTGCTTCCGGAAAGGCTATGGAGCGCGGTGATTTTGCTACAGGTTCGTATGAGGCAAACATTCGCCGCAATCCAGATCGAATGCAGGTGCTCTTGTCACGAAAGGGAAACGTGTGGGGGATCCCGTTAACCCTTTCAAAAGCCATCACACTCTCAGCAGGATCTGACACTGTTGAAATTGGATACCGACTCGAAGGGTTACCTGACAACTTTTGTCAGCATTTAGCTATCGAATTCAATTTTGCTGGTCTTCCCTCACACTCACCAGGTCGGTGCTTTCGAAATAAAGATGGCTTGGACCTCGGACATCTTGGAACTCATCTTGATCTCAAGGAAACATCTTATATCAGTCTGGAAGATGACTGGCTGAACATCCTTGCTGCCCTCGACTGCAATGTGGCAAGTAATGGTGGACATGCCGGAGTATGGACATTTCCAATTGAGTCGGTCAGTCAATCAGAGGGTGGCTTTGAACTCATTCATCAGTCGACAGTCGTTATGCCACACTGGATTGTTACGCCTGATGCAAGCGGATGCTGGCAAGTTCTTATTAAGCTGTCGGTTGCTGGTCTTGCAGAAGCCACCACATCACTTGATCAGATTACAAAAATGTATACGACCTCCTAGAACAACTCTTACGGGTGTGGCCTGCTAGGCATATCCAGTTGTGCTGCAATCGTGTGCCACTCCACGAAGGGTTCAATTGTTGATTCGTTGTAGCCGAGGCTGCAGATAACAATATGAGGAATCCTTCTTTGCAGTTCTGCGAGTGACTGACGCGAGATGGCCTCAGGACTGTCTGCCTTTTTTTTCCCGCCAGCAGGGTCAGCTTCTGTCTGAGAAAGCACTACAGCCGAAACGGTTAGACCCACTGCCTCAGCTGCCGTCACTGCAGTCAACGTTCGGCCGATAGCCCCAAGACGACTGCTGTCTACAACGATCACGGGTACTTGAAAATCTCGCGCGAGATCAGCATTCAGTGTCTGGTGACTAAGCGGTGAAAATAAACTACCCGCTCCCTCGATGAGAACCAATTCTGCAGACATCTGAGGATATAAACCCTGACGCAGGAGGGCATCATGAACCTGCGTTCCCTCAGCGGCAGCAGCCTGTTCCGGTGCAACAGGAAGTTGAAAAGATTGCGGGCAGACATCATCCCGGGCGCCGGCATTTCCAGAAGCACTCCACAGGCGATCAATGTCTGTTGGAGCAGACTGAACACCACTTGCCACAGGCTTGTACGCTCGGCAATCAATCCTCTGTAAAACACACTGTTGTAAGATTGCGACAGCAACTGCTGTCTTCCCAACATCTGTGTCAGTGCCAGTGATAAAAAGACCTTTTGTCATAACTTCTTATCTTCTGCCCTGCAGACCGCGAATCAATACGGCCGCTTGCCTGAGAGAACAACCCTTTCTAGGATACGCTGAGACTGCATCTCAATAAAGCGTCAAGAGTCTGCTTCGATTGTGTCGATCACTGGGTGTGATTCGGTTGAATGCCTCGCACAGGAACCAACTATGCGGTCCCTCGCAACAGTGAATATTGGATCAACAACACAGGTTTTAGACATTTCTGGTGAAGACAACACCTCCCTGAGATTATTGGAGATGGGGCTCACACCTGGCGTTGAGGTAACCGTTGTAGGCACCGCTCCATTAGGTGACCCTGTGGAACTGGAGCTGCGAGGATACCGCTTATCCATCCGGCGGAATGAGGCTGCACGCGTGGTCGTTGCCTCCTGAGGAACTACTCTTTTTCTCACGAAACGGTTGATTATGTGATGCCTTCTGCCAAACCTCGACACACAACAAAGCAACAACCAGTAGATCCAACATGAAGCTGACAGTAGCCTTACTTGGTAATCCAAATACTGGAAAAAGTACGCTCTTTTCAGCGATTGCTGGCATACCAACCCGAATCGGTAACTATCCTGGAGTCACCGTTGAAGAGAAAATTGGTCAATTTCATCATCATGGCACGACCATCGAACTAATTGATCTGCCAGGGACATACAGTCTTAATGCAAAAAGTCCAGATGAACAGGTTGCGGTTGATGTCCTCCACGGCAATATGACTGCCGTAGCACAACCTGACTGTATAGTTGTTGTTACTGATGCGACAAATCTAAGCCGTAACCTTTATCTTGTAAGTCAGGCACTCGACGTTGGACGACCCGTTCTTGTTGCACTCACACTCTGTGATGTCGCAGAATCCAAAGGCATACATATTGATCAAGAAAAACTTTCAGAGTTCCTTGGTTGTCCTGTCCTTCGTCTTGTGGCACCTCGTCGAGAGGGTATAGCTCAACTTGCTGATGCGCTTATCGAATCATCTGATCGGTCTGAACAAACGATTCCTGAATCACTGGTATCTCGCCTAGCCACATGTTCAGACTCTGATCGTTCTGTTGCTTCAGCTGAAGCCATTGCCCGCTATGGTTGGATCGATGAAATCACAAAAGATGTTCTTTCATATTCTGTGAAACAAAGCCGGTCACTTGGTGATCGCATTGATTCGGTGTTAACTCATCGAATATTTGGAACTATTGTCTTCACACTGACCATGCTTTCGATCTTCAGTTCTATCTTTTGGCTGGCCTCTCCATTGATGGACCTCATTTCGGGAGGTGTCGAATTTTCTGCAGGCGTAGCAGAATCAGTCCTGCCCGCTGGAATCCTTCAATCGCTTGTTATTGATGGTATCATTGCAGGGGTCGGGGGAGTCATCATATTCCTGCCACAGATAGCTATTCTTTTCCTCTTTGTGTCGGTGCTCGAGGGTTGTGGGTATCTGGCCCGGGCAGCTTTTCTCATGGACAGGCTCCTCGTTGGTGTTGGTCTTTCCGGAAAATCGTTTATCCCACTCTTGTCAAGTTTTGCATGTGCAATTCCTGGCATCATGGCTGCCCGCACAATTGAGAACCGACGTGACAGACTACTGACCATTCTCGTTGCACCTCTCATGAGTTGTTCGGCACGGCTCCCAGTCTATTTGCTTTTATGCAGTGCATTCGTCCCGAATGTTGCAGTTGGAAATTCCTGGATTCGATTACCAGCTGTTGTGTTGGCCTCCATGTATCTCATCGGTATTCTTGTTGCTGCAATCGTCGCCTTTATCCTTTCTCGTACAATCTTTCGAGGGCCACCACAGCCATTTGTATTGGAACTACCAAACTGGCGATGGCCACAATTCGCTGTTGTTGCTGAACGCGTTCGCGAAGCTGCTGTATCGTTCTTAAAAAATGCAGGGACGCTCATACTTGCTGTCAGTATTGTCGTGTGGGCACTTGGAAGTTTTCCACGACCAGTTCTTGAAGCTGGTGTGAATCCAGAATCTGCAGAGCAGCAGGGGGAGGCCTTGCGACAAAGCTTTCTTGGTCAGGCTGGTCATTTGATAGAGCCTGTCGTCAAACCGCTAGGCTGGGATTGGCGGATTGGATGTGCAGCAGTGGCAAGTTTTCCAGCTCGTGAAGTTGTTCTCGGAGTCCTTGGTGTCATATACAACCTTGGTGACGTTGACCCCGGAGAAGAAGACGGTGCCGGTATGCTTATCCGGCAATTGCGTGCAGCCACGTGGGACGGCACCGATCGTAAAGTATTTACCTTACCCGTAGCGCTTTCGATTATGGTTTTCTTTGCACTGTGTGCTCAGTGCGCAAGCACGTTGGTTATTATTGGGAAAGAAACAGCAAGTTGGTTTTGGCCTCTCGTGTCATTTGCCTACATGACTGCACTTGCCTGGATCGGTGCATTCTTTGTTTTCCAAGTTGGTACCGCGCTAGGATGGTGAGTGGTGATACAGAACATCATCGTCTTTTTTATTGTTGGGGCTGCCAGCATATGGCTGGGAAGGCATCTTTGGAGACGAATGACTGCACCGCCGTGCCAGCCGCCATCACAAAGCCCTCCTGGTAGTGACGGATTTGTGCCTCTTGAAGACATTCGTTCGTACGAAGAATTAAAATAGGTGCTTTTTACGAGCGGATACCGGGGTTTCCTTTCCATGTCGGGTTCGGTATTTCTATTGAAGAAGCAGCGGATTCACATGTTTGTAAAGGCACACAGCTCGACACCCCAGAGAAATACGATCCGCCATGATCATCCGCGGTCCGGAACAACCTGATCAGTCGGCGATTGAAAACCTGTTCACAGCCCTTCTCACTGCTGGCAATCAACACGTGCTACCGCCGTATTTGTTGAACCAGCAGAATCCTTCCCAGCTTACCCACGCGCTCTATACAAGTACGCAATCAAAAAAAGATCTTCATCGATTTGGTTTTACACGCGGCCAAGCGGTTGTTTACGGATGCCTTTCATCGTGGGAGGACACACTTCGGTCACCACAACTTTCTCTTGCAGTGCATCCCTCATTTCGAAACCGTGGATTCGCACACGCTATGTGCTGTCAACTGCATGACCTGGCACGCATTCGCGGTGCCCGCTCTGTGCGTGCTCTCATTTCGAAAGAGAATCACTACGCGATCGCACTGTGCCGTTCCTTCGGCTATAAAATGACACCCACCACAGATTCACATCTTCATGGATCGCTTGAATTACAAAGCACTGGGGATGAGCACAACCGCTGGGTAGCGTGAGCTTCAAGAATGTTCCGGAAGGATAAAACGGCCACTTTGACCCAAAAATGCGAGCGGGTTTTCCAAGCTGATTTTTTCCACAAGCTTTTGCTTATGTCCTCGTCGCCGCATCTCGACATGACACTTTGGTACTGACAGCGGATCACTCGGACCCCAGTCGCCGGCTGAATTAATCCAGATACGTTCATTTCCGTAACATTCAATGATATCAACTGCTCGCTGGGGCGTGCACTTGCTGTCTGGATAGAGTGTCATCCCTGCCCAGAATCCTCGATCAAGGACTTCGGCAACCGTGTGCTCTTCAACATGGTCTATAAGAACACGTCCCGGATCAATTCCGGCATTGTTGAGTGCATCCATTGTCATTCGTGTTCCCTTGAGTTTATCTTCAAGGTGTGGTGTATGAACAAGAATCAGGCGATCATGTTGTTTTGCTAATTCAATCTGTTCTTCAAGAATGATCAATTCATTCCGTGAGTTTTTATTGAGGCCAATTTCACCGATACCCAAGACATTAGGCTTATCCAAGAATTCTGGAATAAGCTTTATGACCTCACGTGCGAACGCGGGGTCTTCAGCTTCTTTGGGGTTAATACACAGCCAGCAGTAGTGAGCAATACCGTATTGAGCAGCGCGTTTCGGTTCTACATCTGTGAGTTGACGAAAATAGTCATAAAAACCAGCAGGGCTGGAACGATCAAACCCTGCCCAGAATGCTGGCTCAGTAATCGCAACACAGCCTGCCTGAGCCATGCGGCGATAGTCATCTGTGGTTCGACTGACCATGTGAATATGTGGGTCGATATAGGCCATGATGTACTCTCAGTAGTCCGTATTTGGATCGGCCCCAAGTGCTGACTGCGTGTGTGCAGCAGGAGTTGGTTCCGTTGTATGATCGCTCAGGAGTTCAAGCATACGCTCAGCGCGGTTCGCATGGTTCTCACAACTTGAATCAATCAGAAGTGGAATGGCTTTTTTCAAGGCTCGTACCCGCACATCCTGGAGACCCGCATGACCCTCGGCTCGCTCAAGGCGATCAAGAAAGGCGGCAATATCGAGAAGCTTTGCCCGATGCTCCATGAAGTAGATGTCGACAACCTGCTGGCTGGTAAGTGGACAACTCTGCTGTGGCATATTTCGTACTCCCTCAAAAACGAAGATTGATTCAGCCTAGCC
>CBFIHW010000077.1:0-13683 GCA_965662325.1 uncultured Pirellulales bacterium
AATATCTTTCTTACTGATACTCCCACTCTCTCTCCAAGGCAAAAAAGAAATTGCAGCAGCGTCAGAGTCCCGCCCGAATATTCTTTTTATCATCACAGACGATCAGGAGCGGCGGGAATTTAACTTTCTTGAAGAAGGAAGAACAGAGCAAGGCCAACCTCGGAACCTAAGTCCTCATATTGACCGCCTTGCTCAGGAAGGGGTGGTCTTTCCGAATCAATACGTAACCAGCCCAGTCTGCACACCATCACGTTTTTCTGTTCTCACTGGGACCTACGCAAGCCGGTCTACAAGTTTTCGACGAGCTGTCGATCGAGGTGAGCAGGTGAATATCGCATGGAATTGTCATATCGATTCAACAACCCCCAATCTTGCGAGAACTCTTCAAAAGTCAGGTTACTACACGGGTGCTGTTGGAAAAAATCATGTCATTGAAGCCAAAGGTGTATCGAGAAATGATGGCCCAGCAGAAGACGCCGACCCACACGATCCCACAGTGGCTCAATACTACGCAGAGAAACAGCAGAATCTTGTGAACGCTTTTAATGAGTGTGGCTTTGATTTTGCGGCAAACCTTTATCAAGGAAATCTCCCTGGACATACCTGCAAAGCACTTGAATTTCACAACATGGACTGGATTACAAGTGGGGCGATTGAATTCCTTGAAATATGGTCGACGAAAAACAGGCCCTTCTTTCTCTATATGGCAACAACACTTAATCACGGGCCGGGCCCTCGCTACAAGAAATACACCGGCAACCCACTTGCTACACCTGCGGGCTTACTCAAACAACCACTCTCTGTTCAGCCTGAAAGAAAGACAATTCCAGAACGGATTGCAGAGGCTGGTCTTTCTGGTGAACCAACTGCTTGCGATGTTCTCTGGCTCGATGATGGCATTGGTGCAGTCCTTCAAAAACTAAAAACAATGGGTGCACTCGATAATACGATTGTTTTTCTTTTCGATGACCACGGCGTTGAAAGTGGAAAAGGCTCTCTTTACGAGGGGGGCATTCGATCCGTAAGCCTGGTCTGGTCCCCAACTCGGTTCAGAGGCGGTCGACATTCGCCAGTCAACATTTCGAATATTGATTTTGCACCTACGATCATGGACCTGTGCAATATTCCAGAATCACAACGACATCGAGTCGATGGCAAAAGTTTTGCCAGCGTTCTGAATGGAAATGATAAAGAGATCCATGATCATCTTTTCTTCGAAATTGGTGCAACACGTGCTGTCCTAAAAGATGGTTGGAAATACCTGGCTTTTCGACTGCCAAGCACTGTTTCGCCAAATCCTGCCAAGCCATACACGCATCTTGCGGACCGTCCTGGTGGACGAGGTTCTGAGGGACCTGCGAAAGATTTCTATCCAAACTACTACGACGCAGATCAACTCTACGACATCATGAGCGATCCACTGGAACGTAATAATCGCATAGCAGACCCCTCGCAGAAGTCACGCGTTGCAATTATGAAAAACCTGCTCAAGAACAACCTTGCTAAAGTGCCCGGGCCTTTTGCTGAGTTTACCAGCAACGAGGCACCTGAATAAGTCAAAGTTAATTATTAAGCAAAGAAACGTGTCTCCTCGAATCAATTAATTATCCAGTCTCTTTTTTCGAAATAATCAAATCAGAAATACCTATGAAATCTTCTCTACTGCTCGCTTGCACGCTTCTGCTCATTGTTTTCGCTAGTGCGGAATCCAAAGCTCAACAACACTTTGAACCTACATGGGGGTCTCTTGCCAAAAACCCACTTCCAGAATGGGTCAAGGATGCCAAGTTCGGCGTGTATACGCATTGGGGCATTTACTCTGTGCCGGCTCACGGCGGTCCTGATTACATACGCAACCTGTACGAGGGATCACGAACTGACGCAAAAGGCGTTTCCTCCTATCACACCAAAAAATACGGGCCACTTGAAAAATTTGGATACAAAGACTTTATCTCGCTTTTCACTGCACCCAAGTTTGATGCAAATGATTGGGTTAGCGTCATGCACGACGCTGGTGCAAAGTTTGGAGGCATATGCCTGGTCCATCATGACTCATTCCTCCTTTGGGACAGTAAGGTAAACCGATGGAATGCAGGAACAATGGGGCCCTGCCGTGACATCTATGGAGAAATTGCCAAGGCAGTACGTCAATACGATGACATGAAACTTCTTGCAACCTTTCACCACGGACGAAGCTTTGGGTATGCCACAGGAGGCATGAGGAGCGACGACATCACAGACACCATGCGGGAAACATGGGATGTTTTCGACCCGGAATTTCACGACTTCTACTGGAATCAGTGGACCGGGACAGCTACGGAGTTCTCTGATCAGTGGAAGGCAAAAATATTGGAGGTAATCGACACCTATCATCCGGACATGATCTGGTTTGATGGACTCCGCACCGCTATGCGAGGAGATCATCCACCCGAGGCATATGTACTAGACGTTCTCGCTCAATATTTCAACGATGCCTCACATAATCAACAACTCGTAACAATATGCAATAAACATGGCGGTGAATTTAATTTTCCTGAAGATGTTGGCCTCAAGTGCTACGAGAACGGACGTGATATGCCAACCGATGTTGGCCCATGGTTTCTCATTGATCGTGCCATTGCCTACCCCTGGAGTTACGTCAACAACAAACGATACAAAGACGGGGCTGATTACCACGTTCGCAGTATTGTTGACGTCGTGAGTCGTGGTGGCATTTTCCTGTTGTCACTCACACCAAAAGGTGACGGCTCAATTCCGGCTGAAGAGCGAGAAATCATGAAGAACATTGGGGGCTGGATGAAACTCAACGGAGAGGCTATCTACGGCAGTCGACCTTGGAGAATTCACGCCGAAGGCCCAACTATTACGCGAGGTCTCAAGCGGAATAACAAAGGCGAAGAGAGAGAACAGTGGGATTGGCGTAAAGAATTTACCGCTAAGGACATTCGTTTTACGCAAAAAGGTAACACGATTTATGCCATCGCGCTCGCGTGGCCGGACAACGGAAAGCTCCAGATTCAATCACTCGCAGAAGGTTGCAAGGAACCCATTCAATCAGTCAGCCTTCTTGGTAGTAACAAACAACTGAAATGGGAGCAGAGCAAAAAACATCTTGAGGTTGCCGTACCTGAAACACCTCCAGGCGAGTTTGCTTTTACGCTCAAGATTCACACAAAGTAAGCGAACCGCCTCAAACATCCAAAAAACACCTGAGCCACGGCTTACGTTCGTGGCTATTTTTCAAGACGACAAAAACAGTTGCTTTAACCTAATGACAAGTGTGACTGTAGTGAGAACATAGGGAGATCGTGTAATGAAACTGCTTGAAAGAACGGGAACACTTTTACTCGTCATGCTGAGCTGGTATGGAACCTCAGAGTTCTCGCTATCGGCAGGCACGTCAGAAGAAGACAAGCGGCCAAACATTCTCTTCATTGTTGTTGATGATCAATCACCATTTGATCTTCAGGTCTACAACCCTTCATCTATTCTTGACACACCGGTCATCAGTCAACTGGCAGCAGATGGCATGGTACTCGATGCTGCATACCACATGGGTGCCTGGACGGGAGGTGTATGCACGCCGTCACGTCACATGATCATGTCTGGTCGCACACTCTGGCACATCCCGAACAAACCGGGGCGTATGAACAACCCCCACATCACAAACCCTCAACTCGTACCGCCGGACCTCGCTCTCCACACGCTGCCAGCCGTCTTCAATCACGCCGGGTACGACACCATGCGGACCTGCAAAAATGGGAACAGCTACGAAGCGGCAAACAAGCTTTTTACAGTACGTTATGATGGTACCCGCCGTGGAGCAAGTGATGAGAAAGGCAGCCCGTGGCATGCCGAACAGGTTTTGGAATATCTCCAGAGCCGTGAAGACACAAAAGGCTCCGACCCATTTCTGATTTACTTTGGCTTTTCGCATCCACATGACACGCGCGATGGTAGGCCAGAACTCCTATCGAAATATGGTGCCATGAACCATACCGATCAAGATACGTTGCCCCCTGCCAACCCAAAACAACCGCGACTTCCGCCAAACTACCTCCCTGCTCATCCTTTTAATAACACCCACATGACTGTCCGCGACGAAGTAGCGGTCAGTGGTGTCTGGAAAAACAGAGATGAGAAAACAATTCGAAATGAACTCGGCCGTGAGTTTGCCTGCAGTGAAAATATTGATATTCAGATTGGGCGAGTTTTGAAGAAACTTGACGCCATGGGTGAACTGGAGAACACCTATATTTTTTACACTGCCGATCACGGCATGGCGATCGGAAGACATGGCCTGCAAGGAAAGCAAAATCTTTATGAACACACATGGAGAGTTCCACTGATTGTGAAAGGGCCCGCTATCAAGCCTGGTTCACGAGCACGTGGCAACGTGTACTTGCTCGACGTACTCGCCACCCTGTGTGACATTGCTGGCATTGACGCACCCAAAACATCTGAGGGCACAAGCTTTTTGCCAGTCCTTGAAGGAACGCAGAACATTGTGCGAGAGACTCTTTACGGTGCGTACTGCGGTGGTGCCAAACCCGGTATCCGATCGATACGAAGCGGGGATTGGAAACTGATTAAATACGAATCGACGAAAGATGGTGTGCGAGAGACGCAACTCTTTAATCTTGCGGGCAACCCCGAGGAGTTCCTTCAGGAACACCACCAAGAGGCTCTCACCACGTTGATGGGCAGATCACCAGAATCATTCCAGAAAAATCTGGCTATTGACCCAAAGCATGCTCAAAAACGTGAAGAATTGGAAAATCTTCTGCTTGCAAAAATGCGACGCCTTGATGATCCATACCGGCTGTGGGATCAACCTGATGACGGCCTTCCAATTCCAGAAACACGAAATCCTGACCCAAAAGAAAAAAAGTCAAAGCGTAAGAAGAACAAGTAATTCTTCCATCACAATTGAGAGGGAGGCGTTCTCACCAATGCACGTTGAGCCGTGTTCCAAAAACACTGGCCTCGCTCGCACCAGCAGTCGGCTCATCCGGTACAGCGTAGTTGTAATTAAAAAGAATCCGTAGACGATCTGCGAGATACCAGTTAAGCCCAAACGTTGCCTGACCGAGCCGAATACCAGAAGTCGTCCCCTTCGGACTCAAAGGCGTATTTGGATCATAGTAGTCAAGATACGCATAGCGAGCGACAAGCTCCCACCCACCACGTCCTCTCGCCCTGCCACGAGAATGACTACCCGATAACCGTGGACGCCTTACTTTCACTGGACCAAAAACACCATCATCTTTTTGATACTTGCGATATTCACCAGTAATGAAATACCCCGCACTCACATAATATCCATGGAAAAATAATAACTCTCCCGCGTGCTGCGGAATCAGAGTGCCGTACCACTCCGCCTGCGTCCAGAGTGGCCCCCACACCCTCGCAATCTGTGTGTTGAAAAGCTGCTGATAGCTCGCTGGGATACGAATTGTTGGGACAAACGGAGAGGTTGTTGAATCTGTAAATTCAAGGAGTGGTGACGCATCAAGCTGGTTGATGACAACGACACCGTTTTCTGGAATCCGCTCTGAAAGAACAAGGCCGAAATGAAGAACCTGCTCACCATCACCTTCAAGAATCGGAGAGGCTGTCAGGCGACTCGTTAACCCAACTGCGGCTCCATCTCCACCCTCAAAGCTGGCTTGACCAACCCCGTCATGGAAAAGTCCTGTTGCAAAAGTGGTTGTGTCATTGAGTTGGTCATTGAATAAAGACACCCCCCAGCTACGAGCAGGATCGAGATCATTAATCGGGGAACGTTCCATGAACGCATAAAAATTTGCACTTGTGCCACCCTCAAGGCTAAAAGGCTCACGATAATGCCCAAGACGAACTTCAGGTTGCCCGTTATGCTTTTGTGATCCTATAAAGACATCACGTGGTACGACCGTTCCTGAGGCCATATCAATTTCAGCTATGTACCGACTATCTAATCCAAAATATCCTTGAGCACCAACTCGAGCTCGCCGTAGACCAACAACACTTCCGAGATTCCCGAATGTGTTGATATTCGCTGTATCTTGAATCGACCACAGTGCATCAGTATCAATTCGGCCCCGTAAACGGAACGTACTTCCATTGCGAAGCTCGTAGATTCTTGGAAATCCCTCTCCCGTTCCATCTGGATGGGAAAGGGTACCAAAGGTCGTGAAGTCTTCAGTGTGTCCAATCTGAATCGGAAGAAATAAATAACAGAGGCAACAACTGACAAACGGCGCACAAATCAGGTAACAACGAGCTGTCATCGTTCCGAGCCGTGCTAGACCTTTCTCAAGATACAATTTCCTAGTCTATTTTTTCGGCGATCAACTCCCTGTTCTCAAGCACGCTTGGGCTCAAACAACATTTTTGCGAATTTTCCATGCAGACCTTTTTGTAAACACGGCAAAGAAGGCGACCTGCGTTGGCGTGAAGATATGCGTCAAGTACGTCTCCCTTGCCACGAACGCGTCAAAAGACAAACAAAACATCTCGATTGATCCGAAGCACAAAGAAGATTTGTGTTGCTACGGAGACTCGCTATGCGATATCGCAGATTACTGCCTTTGTTCTGCCTCGTTACATCGTGCTGGATAGCTTCTTCACCTTACTCCTTCGGACAATCGTATGGCGTCGATCTCCGCAACACGTTGATGCCAGCGTCCGGGGGCATGGCTGGAACAAGTGTTGCCGCACCACAAGACTGTGTGTCAGCAATTAATGGAAATCCAGCAACCATGACCCAGTTCAAGGGGTCTCACATGACTCTGGGTGGCGGCTGGGCTGAGTCAACATTTGATCTCACGCAAAATGTTCCTGCACCCGGGATCGGCGTGGGCCCATTCTCTGACAAAAGTACTGTCCCTGGATCCGTTGTACCTGCCATTGGCGCCACCCAGGAACTCAAAGGGTTTTCCGTGCCCGTGTTTGTAGGCATTGGTTTTGTAGGTGCTGCTGGAGCTGGCACAAACTTTGTCAATGCACCTGAAAGTAACGGCTCGGCATCTTATCTGCTTATGCTTGAGGCAATCCCCTCTGTCGCCATCGAACTCACTGATAATCTTTCTATCGGTGGCTCAATGTTTATTGGGGATGGCTTTTCTTCTGGCCCCTTTGTTGGCACGAGTAAGATGACAAATGCATACTCGCTTCGCGGTGGATGTGGCATCAACTACGCCACAAGCCAGCGGTCTTGGATTGGTGCCTACTACCTTTCAACACAAGAATTCCGATTTCACGATCAGGTCATCCCATTTCGAATACCACCACTCACCGGAAGACCACGAACTGTCAACATTGGACTTCCACAACAAGTTGGTTTGGGGTGGGCAAGTGAGCGTTTCATGGACAATCACCTCCTGCTCGCAGTCGATGCACTTTATTTCGACTGGAAAAGTGCCGCCCTCTTTGGTGATATTTACAACAACTCCTGGGCGCTTCAGATGGGTGCACAATATACAAGTAAGAGAAATATCAAACTCCGATGTGGGTACGCCCTTGCAGAAAACCCAATGGATACCAGCCCCATTACATCAATTGATGGCATTACACCCGGTGGCATACCTTCTGTCGATTACATTCAGGCTCAATTCTCAGTCCCAAATGTTCATCGCATTTCTGGTGGAGCAGGAATGGAAATCTACCCACACATCAATCTTGATGTATTCGCAGGTGGAATGTTTCCGGCGACACAAACGCTCGGAGGAACACGTGTTGACCTCGTGAGCTATTGGCTCGGCTTTGGACTCACATGGCACTTTGACCCATGCTCAAATCATGGTTGTTCACGACTGCCATCAACATGTTCGACTATCTAGTCAGATTCAAGAACCGCTTCTGTTGCATTCCACAATCATTTCGATTGTTCATTCTGCTCTACAAGCTGGCTTGACGTGTCTTTCCGGAAGTGAATGTTTGCAAGTTCTTCTTTGACTTCTGCAAGTTGCTTGCCTTTCAAGCGGTCAAGGTTTTTCGCCATATCGAACCATTCTGCAGACATCGCCTTCACGCGATCGGGCTGCTCGTCAGCAAGATCATAAAGTTCTGTCCTATCTGCATCCATATTGTAGAGTTCCCACCGACCGCGTTTCGCTGAGACGAGTTTCCAGTCACCCTGCCTGAGTGCACGGTCTGTTCCAAAATGAAAGTACAACGTGTCATGAGGCTTTCTCTGCTCGCCACGAAAGATTGGATTCAGCGAAAGACCTTGCAACGGATCAATCACACGTGCACCAACTTGCTTCGGATAGGCTGCCTTGCCAACATCTAAAAATGTTGCCATAAAATCGATTAAGTGCCCCGGCTGGCTCGTGTATGATCCAGGCGCTGTTTTGAGGCCTGCGGGCCAATGCACAACAAGTGGTGAAGAAATACCACCTTCATGCTGATTTTGTTTATAGAGACGAAATGGCGTGTTTCCAGCATGAGCCCAGCTGGCATCGTATGTCCAATACGACTCCGGATCCCATGGAGCGAGACCACGACCACGTGTTCGCTCGAATGGACAGGCACCATTGTCAGAGCAGAAGAGAATCAGTGTGTTGTCATAGACTCCCATCGATTTAAGTTTTTCAACGAGTCGACCAACATTTTCATCAAGCACATCCACCATCGCGGCAAATACTTCCATCCGCGACGCCTCCCACTGCTGCTCCTCTTTTGTGAGACTACTCCATGCTGGAATATGATCAGGGCGAGGGCTCAACTTCCATTTTGATGGCAGAAGTCCACTGGCAAGCTGCTTTGCATGCCGCTCTTTTCTCAGTCGATCCCAACCACCGTCATACCGTCCTCGATATTTTTCAACGGCTGCCTTTGGAGCGTGCAGCGGGTAATGTGGTGCATTGAATGCGGTGTACAGCAGAAATGGTTTATCTGCTGGTGCTTCATCAAGAAACTCACAGGCAAAATCGACTGCAGCGTTCGTTGTATAGAATGGCCGCCCATTGAGAGTAGCCGGCACCGCCCACTCTTTTCCATTGAGGCGAAAGGTATCATCACCCGTAAAAAAGTTCGTTGCACCGGAAAGGTGCCCCCAATACCTCTGAAATCCGAAATCCGTCGGCTGCTTTGACAGATGCCACTTGCCGACCATTGCCGTGAAATAGTCCGCGGCACCAAGCACCTCAGCAATTGTTGCTCCCCGGGACAGTGAGTTTGATCCAGCCTGATCGCAATACAGGCCGGTAAGAAGTGAAACACGAGAGGAGTGGCACTTTGCAGTGTTATAAAACTGCGAAAAACGAAGGCCATTAGCCGCCAGTTGATCGATATGTGGTGTGTTAATTTCTGACCCGTAGCAACCGAGATCCGCGAATCCCAGATCGTCTGCCATGATCAGCACAATATTGGGACGATCATCGGCAGACCATGCCCTCGAACAACCAACCAGGCAGAGTGCAACTAAAAAAACCCGAAAGATACGTGAATGTGCCATCTATGTGCCTCACCCCTTTTGACTTATGACGTTCAGATTGAACGATCAAATCATACCAAAGATAGATTCTGTGTTCGAACACGAACGCGTTCTGCAGGCAACTCAGACCTGAAACGGGTGTAGAACTTCTCAGACAGCCACCTGCTGTCTACGTTTCACTAGAAACCAGACACAAGGAATGAGAAAAAGTGTCAGAACAGTCGACACAGCCATGCCGCCAACAAGTGCCCGTGCAAGAGGAATCATCGCTTCTGTTCCCGGCACAAGACGGAAACAAAACGGCGCCATCGACGCCAACAGCGTCAGAGACGTCATCAGAATAGGACGGAGTCTCGATTGAGTGGCACCGATAATAGCTTCTTCTGGCGATTGACCTGCAAGCAGACTCCCATTCGCTCGATCAACAAGCAGAATACTATTGTTCACCACGATTCCAATCATCATAAGCGTACCAAGAAGCGATTGGATATTCAGGGTAGTGTCTGTGAGATACAACAAACCAACGACACCTGCGAGTCCGAGTGGAACCGCCAACATAATAATCAGCGGGTCGATAAAAGAACGGAACTGAGCCAGCATGACAAGATAGACCAGCAACGTCGCTACAGCGAGGCCCCATCCGATAACAGCTGTTCCTTCCTTCATCGTGACAACCGGCCCACGAAGCGTTGTATTTACTCCATCTGGTGGGTCGAGAGTTCCAACGGAACGTTCAACATCTGCGGCAACTGATCCAACATCTCGTCCTTCAACGTTCACAAGAACGTCATAGACCCTGGAAATATTATAGTGAGCAATCTCACCGGGAATATTGACCCGACGGATCTTTGCAAGATTTGACAAAGGAACGTTGCGTGGGCCTTCCGGCGTCCTCACTGAGAGCGGAAGATTTCTCATCGCATCC
Source organism: uncultured Pirellulales bacterium (assembly GCA_965662325.1). Classification (GTDB taxonomy): domain Bacteria; phylum Planctomycetota; class Planctomycetia; order Pirellulales; family UBA1268; genus UBA1268. The sequence continues at coordinate 10,347 of CBFIHW010000077.1, forward strand.
AGACTCTCGACTTCATTCGTCTCATATTGAACACCCAAGAAGAAATCGATTCCTGTTGTTGGATCAACCCAGATTGATGGTGCATACCCAACACTCGATCCAAGTGCAGTGAGAATATTTTCTGCAACATTTCTTTGACTCAAGCCCATGAAGGATGCCCGTGTTCTATCCACTTCAACATCAAGTTGTGGGTAGTCGAGAGCTTGCCCAATCTGGACATCGACTGCCCCGGGGACACCACGCACCTGAGTCACGACCTTTTCAGCAAACTCTCTCGCAGAAGCGAGATTGCCGGCAGCCACCTGCACTGTAATCGGCACGGCAGAACCTTCGTTCAGAGCTGCTTGAATAATGCCACCTTGGCGAAACAGGAATTGCTCCCGTGGAAATCGTTGGTGCAACTTGGTTCGAAGCCGTTTGACATACGTTGCCGTTGATGTCCGTGTCATCGTGTTCTTCAGTGTCACAACGATAAAGGCAGAGTCCGGCCCTGAATTTGGACTGAGAATGGTTGAAAACCCAGCCCCCTTCCCAACTGGCAGACCAATATTCGCAAGGACAGTCATTAGTTCGTCTGCTGGTATTACCTCCTGGATGGTCGCCTCAATCTGCTCCACAAGCGCTTCAGTATTTTCAATGCGAGTACCGGGCAAGGTTCTGAGCCGAATCTCAAAGACACCATCGTCGACGGTCGGAAATAGCTCTGTGCCAACCCGTGGCAAGAGAAGGCAACAGCCAGCCGCAACAGCGACGATTCCGAAGGACGTAAGCCATGGCTTTTGAATTCCTTTTGCAAGAAGTGCACCATACCCCCACGAAGAGCTTGCGATCTGTCTATCACCTGTCTGCAGCGAATCATTCGTTCTTTTCTCTCGAAAGAACCTCGCACAGAAGGCCGGTAAAAGTGTCATTGCGAAAATGTAAGATGCTGCAATCGAAACAGCGGCTGAAAGCGCAAGTGGTTCGAACAAATACCGCACCATGCCGCTGAGAAATAACGCTGGCAGAAAAATAGCCAGTGTCGTGATGGTGCCGGCTAATACCGGAGCCGCAACTTCTTCGGCACCTTTCCGTGACGCCTCATGTCTCGATTCTCCACGATCCAGATGCCGAATAATATTTTCAACAACCACAATCCCAGCATCGACAACGGTACCAACAGCAAGTGCAAGGCCACCGAGTGTCATCACATTAATTGAAACGTCACAAAAATGGAGTGCTAAGACACCCACAAGCAGTGATGACGGTAGAAGGAGTAGAATTGCAAGCGTCGGCAACAGCCGTTTCAGAAAGACAACCACGACAACAGCTACAAGAAAAGCACCCAAAAGAACCTGTCGCTGCAGGTTTCCAATAGCATCGCGAATATAGCTTGATTGGTCGCCAACAAGTGTTACTTTTGCTGCATCTGGAATTTCACCTCGTGCCTTCATGCGCGGTATTTCTTCAGCAATACCTTTCCGAATACGATCAACAACAGCAATCGTATTACTTCCGGGCTCGCGCAGCAGCGGGCAGTACACACTCCGCTCACCATTGACGCGAACGATATTGGTTTGAATAGCTGCATCATCACGGGCTTCACCAATATCGCGAAGGAAGATTGGATGCCCGTCACGGACAGCGATCGGGATCGCATTGATCTCGGCTTCTCCGGGCAAGGTATTCACCGAGTGAACCTGATAGTCGGTTTCACCCAGGCGAAGCGTTCCACTACCTAGGACGAGATTACTATTTCGAACCGCTTCAACAACATCAGTAAGTGTCAAATCATGGGCCTGAAGACGGGCTGGATCAACGTACACCATCATCTGGCGAAAGCGACCCCCAAAAGGATGAGGGATCTGTACTCCCTTGAGTCCACCCATCTTGTTTCGAACCGCATAGTAACCAATTTTGTAGAGTACAGTTTCATCAAGACCATCGCCTGATATCGCCGCAAGGACCACCGGAAGATTTGCCGGCTCACTACGGAGCGTAAATGGATGTTCAATTCCTGGTGGCAAATGAAACATATCACTTGCCTCGAGATTCACGATGTCGTTCATTGCCGACGAAGCGTCAGTCCCGGGCTGAAACGTAATCTTGAGGACACTTGCACCAGGTAGCGTTCGCGACTCCTGCTTATCAAGTTTTCCTGCAAGGGTAAGTGCTCGCTCCACTCGGGAGGTCACACTTTTTTCCATATCAAGAGTCGGCAACCCAGGATAGGAAAAAAAGCTGACAACCACTGGAGTCTTGAAGTCTGGCAGAACGTCCGTTGGAATTCCTGGCACGACAGCTCCGCCTAGAAAGACCAGGCCAAGTGTAATCGCCAAAACAACAAAACTGTTCTGCAGTGCCCAACGGATCAAAAACATAGTGTGTGTGCCTCACTCCTTCGGAACGCAATCATTCGCTCCGAACGACCTCCACAACCTGCCCCTCTTCAATTGAGCCAACAAAAGCATCAACAACTCGTTCCGTGCCTGCCAGTCCGGTAACAACCTCAATTTCATGACCGTCATCCGCACCAACAACAACATGCTTTTTTACGATTCGGTCCTGTTCATCGAGCAGGAACACATAAGGATTTCCCTCAGCATCTGTACGGAGTGCCGATGCTGGAAGGACGATGGCGTCTTTACTTGTTGTTGCGATAATCGTTGCACACCCAAACATGCCGGGTAGAAGTTGCCCACGAGCATTGTCGACCTCTATTTCTGCCAGCATGGTTCGGGTTGAGGGGTCGAGGCGTTGCGCTGCTCGTGTCACGACAGCATCGATTGGTGCTTTCGGAAGGGCATCGAGCCGAAGGACGACAGGGTCTCCAGCATCAACTTCAGATGCATCACGCTCTGGAATTGCAACTCGAATACGCAATCGACTCTGCTGATCAACATGGAAAAGAGGACGGCGAAGGAGTCCATGCGCCTGTGAAGTCCCTGTGACAAAATCACCTGGATCAACGGACCGTGATGTCACAACTCCATCAAAAGGTGCACAAATTGTGGTGTACTGGAGCATCGCCTCAAGCTCTTCACCTTCTTTAATAGACTCCGCGTGCCTCGCTTGTGCGGTTGCCACTTCTGCCTGGGCAGCTTCTTGTTCAGCAATGGCAATCTCTTTCTTTGCCTGAGCTGACCGCAATGCAGCCTCGGCCGAAATTTTTGCCGCTTCAGACACATCATTACTTGCCTGGGCTTCATCTAAATTGGCAATTGTCACTGCCTTTCTTTCCACGAGCCCAACAACTCGTTTTAATTCTGCTTTATTCGCGATGAGGCGTGCCTCAACCTGTTTAATATTTGATGCAGCTTCCTCAGTCTCCGCCTCGGACGAGCGAATTCGCGCGACG
>CBFIHW010000078.1:0-13559 GCA_965662325.1 uncultured Pirellulales bacterium
GGTGCGACCAGTCAGCGCAAGTTGGCTTGGTAGATCTTCGACTTCTTTGGCGTGCTCGTAAAAACGAGAGACGACTTCTCGGCCCACGCTCGGTATATCATCGAATCGGCTGATATCTCCAAGTTCACGTGACTCGCCACGTTCGAGAGCAGTTATCAACTCGAGGATCTGCACATGCACCTGATCAGTGTGTTCGATTGTCATAAAGACCGACCAATTCAGCATCATTGGAGTGAGCCCAATTCGTGGCGCTACTTCACTTCGTGCCTTAAGTGCATCATCAGGTATACCTTCAAGAAGGGCTTTGATGCGGGCAATGCCTGCAGTGAACGATTTGCGATTGCTGGCAATAGATCGGCTGCCATACCCAATCCAATATGCGATGCGAGCGGCAAGGATCATCATGGTGACACCATCCTTTCGTTTTCATTGTGCCAGCAATCTCTGAGGAGTTCGCTTGGTGGGAACGTGTGATGCAGTAGGAACGGGTATCCAAAGCATTTGTAGCTATGACTAATATCGTGGTCGATTCTTCAGCAGGTGTTAATAGGCGGCCTTTGGTAATTGTGTGAAGAAGATGACAGGTTTCAGGATGTGTGGGAATAAGTATTGGTGTGTTATGAGAAATGAGTCGATCGCGTCTGGCGTTGCTGAAAAGTGTGAGTTATTTCCTTTCATCTCTATCTATTAGTAATATGGACCTCAACTGTGCTGGGTAGTAAGGCCTGATAAACGATACGATGTGCGAGGCACGTTCGTTGGCACATAATGAATGCATGTTGGTAGATGTCACATCCTCATACAAATCATCCTATGCTCGCAAAGGATAGTTCTCGCTCGCCACGCTGGACGGTAGGCGATGTTGTTGACTTTGAAGAAGCGGAGCAGCGGACGCTCTCAAGTCAGGATGCCGAGCATGCGTTGGGCGAAGACGGAAAGGTGCTGTCGAAAACTTTTTCTGAGCAGAGCTTTCGTGACGTTTCGCGTGGCAAACTGTTTCATGCCTGGCTTTCGCTGGCTCGAAGTAGAGATTCGAAGCTTTTTGGGTCCGGCATTGATCGGGTATTCAATGTGCTCACGAGCGTGTCATGGCTCATTGGAATTGTGTTGGGTTGTCTCGCTGTGCCTGCCTACCTCGCATACAGGGGTGAAAAGCCCATCAATGTAATGGTGGTCTGCTTTGGATTGATTGTTCTTCCGTGGGTAATAACCGGCACAAGTCTGTATTTGTCTTCGTGGCTGCGAGGTGATTCATCAAAAGGAGGTGTCGGGGCGGGTGTCGCATTTTTGATCTCACGTCTATCGCCAGAGTGGAGAGAGAGTTGGAATGACTTGAGGAGAGTTTTGCAGGATCATGGTAAAAGGATTGCGACTATTTTAGCCGGGTTGTTTTTTGGATTTACTCAGCGGATTGCTTGTGGGTTTGGTCTTGGTGCTCTACTCAGCATTCTTTTTCACGTCACTGTTTTTGACCTTGCCTTTGGCTGGGAAAGCACCCTGAGCGTTGGTGCTGAGTTTATGTGCTTCTTCGTGAATGTAATCTCAGCGCCGTGGTCTTGGTTTTGGACAGCGAGCGTTCCCACCCTTGAACAGGTCCGTGAGTCACGGTTTTCGTATCTTGCTGGTATGGAGGCAGCAAGCGTGAATGCAACACGGTCGTGGTGGCCGTTTATTGTTGGAAACTTAGTCTTCTATGTTGTCATCCCGCGGTTTCTCCTTGTTGTATATGCCAGCTGGAAAACGTCCAGGCGATTGGCCACGCTTGACTTTACTCGTACCCAAGACATTGCCCTGATTCGACGCCTCAGCGGTCCCTTGTTTCAAACGAAAGAATCTTCAAGAACAGGATTTCTTGGAGAGGATGCCGAAATTCAATCACCAACATTTGCAGAAAACGGCTCATGGCATCTGCTGCTGGGCGAGGGGATTCAGCAGAGTGAAGACGGTGTTCGCGAGAAGGTAGAAGCAGCACTTTGTGGACAAATAAAGCACGTCGTACCTGTTGAGGTTGATTATGCGGATGGCAATGAGGAGGTGCTTCAGTCACTCCTTCAATCAAAAGATGGTGTGGTTGTCGCCATGCCGGCAGATATTAATCCGGTCGATGCCATTGCAGCGACACTCCAATCATTTTCTGACGCATCGCCTTCGAACGACAAGGTCATCATTCTGTTTGGGCTGGAACAGCGGCAGAATCTATGGAGAAGATGGCTTCGTGAAAAACAGCTTGGGTTCGACCTGCTTGGGGTATGTGAATAATGAATAGGCCCACCTTTGCCCTTGTTGGCGCTGTCAATCACGGCAAGTCAAGCATTGCTGCAACACTTGTTGAACGTGGAAATATTGCTGTGAGTGCTGACCCAGGTATGACGCAGGTGTGCCAGAGAATTGAGCATCATTCAAGCGAGTTTGTTTTGTGGGACACACCAGGGTTTCAGGATCCCCGAACAATGTTAGCCGAGGTGGGTCCGCAGCTCTCAGAGTCCAGAGACCCTCTCGTTGTGCTGCGGCAGTTTTCTGAAAAGTATACGTCGACAAACCAGTTTGAAGCAGAGCGCGAGGTGTGCAAAGTTCTTTGTGAAGAGCCAGCAGTACTGTATGTCATCGATTCGTCAAAGCCTCTTCGGAAAATTCATGAAGCAGAAATGGAGTTGCTCATGCTCACCGGCTTACCGCGGCTTGCCATATTGAACCCTACGGCTGATCCGGTTCACGAATCAGAGTGGCGGGCGAGGCTTGGCCAACGGTTTGGAGCAGTTGCGACTTTTAATGCACATCAGGCGCGGGCGAAAGATCGTGTGGCACTTGTACGAACATTAGCAACAGTTGTTGATAAATGGCGAGATGATTTGTCGCAGATAGCAGATGAGATCGAAAACGATTGGTCGCATCGTGTGGACGAGTCGGCCCACAGTATGGTGGAGCTATTATCAAAAAGTATTGGTCATACCCGAAGTGTTGTAGTCGCGCCCGGGGAAAAGAGAGAACCGCTGATCGAAGATGCGAAAAAGAAGTTTCACTCAGACCTGCAGGAAAAAGAACGGTTGCTGCACAGCACGCTTCAGTCACTTTTTCTACATGAGAAAGTTGGGCTCGCGGAGAAGGTTGAACTGACGTACTTGAGCGATCTTTTTAGTAGTGAGACATGGCAGGTATTTGGACTGCCGTGGTGGGCACTGCTCTCTGGTGGTGTCTCTGTTGGAGCCATGGTTGGCGGTACGACTGGTGCAAAGATCGGGGCTGGTGGTGAGGTTGCTATGCCTTCCGGTATACCGCTTACGCTTGGTGCATTGACGGGAGTTGTGGTTGGCGGTGTTGGTGGAGGCGTTGGTGCGATGTATTGGGGTAAGTCAGTTGCTCAGCCTGCTGTCACCGAGGGTGATTCACAGTCACCGCTTACCGCATTGCCGAAGTCTTTGTATCGCAATACGTTTGGGTATTTAGCCCAAACAGGAACGACAATCACAATCGGCCCCATACAAGGAAAAAACTTTGCCTATGTTCTTCTTGATAGAGCACTCGGCCTTGTAATGCATCTTGCACACAGAACGCATGCGGCTGGCGGCAGAGAAACTCTCGATGCTACTGATATCAAACAGGAACTTGATGTCCGCAATGCTTCGACTGACCATTGGCCAAAAAGCCTGAGCACCTGTTGTGAAGTTTTTCTTGACAAGACGAGGAAAAAGACTGTGACACAGGCTGACTTTCATGCCTTCGAAGACAGTCTTGCTCGGCATATTAAAAACGTGCTGTCAGGCTAAATCGCCAAAGCCGTTTGGGATTTTGTTCGTGGTGGTTTGTGAGGGTTTCATCACAGCAGTGGAGAGAACTACAACACGCCGTACATCGCCGCGATGCAGACGACAAAAACAAGACCAAGGACCCCGATGATCGTTTCCTGAACAGTCCAGGTTTTGAGAGTCTCTCCAACCGACAGGCCCAGGAATTTCCCGACGAGCCAGAAGCCCGAATCGTTCACATGGGAGGCTACGGATGCACCTGATGCGATAGCGATTGTCACCAGGGCGGCAAATGGTTCGGGCTGCCCGGAGGCAGTAACCAGAGGTGCTACCAGACCTGCTGCTGTAATCATTGCAACGGTTGCTGATCCTTGTAACACACGAATGATAACAGCCACCAGCCATGCAAGCACGACAGTTGGAACTGACGCCGATGTCAACGAGGAAGCTACAGCATCACCCGCACCCGAATCGATCAGTACCTGCTTGAAAACACCACCTGCTCCTGTCACAAGCAGGATCACACCGGCTGGTTCGAGTGCCCGCTCAGCAATTCGCTGTATCTCCTGTGCCGGCATACCGAGCCTTTTTCCAAGGAAATAAAATGCCGCGAGTGTGGCAATGAGAAGGGCTGTAAAAGGATGACCCACAAGCATTAACCAAAGTGCAGTAGGAGATTCTTCTCCAAGAGCAGCTCGTGCTGCCGTTTCACTGACGATCAAGACAAGGGGTAAGACAAGAAGTGTCACGACAATGGCCAGATGTGGTGACTTTCGCTGCGGAGCAGATGTGTCAGGCGATACATCGAGGGACACATTGCCGGAGGCGACCTTTGATAAAACTTTTGATGCAAAGATTGCCGTGATGATTAATGTTGGAAGTCCAGCGGCAATGCCGACGGTAATAACCCACCCGAGATCGGCACCGAGTAGATTCGCAACTGCCGTCGGGCCCGGGGTCGGAGGAACAAAGGCATGTGTTACCGCCATGCCCACAAGCATTGGCAGAGCAAATCGTGTCACCGGCTGCCCAGTGCGTTTTCCGGCGGCAACAGCAAGTGGCAGAAGCATCACCAGGGCAACGTCAAGAAACACGGGAATGCAGACAAGGAACCCAACGATCCCTAAGGCAAGAGCTGCTTGTTGTGGGCCAAAAATGTTTACAAGACGATCAGCCAGTTTCTCCGCACCACCAGACTGTTCGAGCATCATGCCAAATATAGATCCAAGCCCGACGACTACTGCGACAAAGCCCAGCGTGTTGCCCATGCCGGAGGTCATTGACTCAATAACTGTTTCTGGGGACATGCCTGCTGCGAGGCCGACACCGATGGAAGCTGTCAGCAGCGCGACGAACGGATGAATCTTTAGCCACATGACAGCTGTAATAAGCGCGGCGATGCCACATGCGACAACAACAACGAGATACCATGATTCCATTTGTTCGTTTCCCCTGCCAGAATGTGATGGGTCCTCCCATTGATCACTACAGAAGCGTACCATGTTGGGCATCATGAAAGCACTCCTCCTGACAGCGCCCAGTACGCTCACGCTTACTGATCTTGAAACACCCGAGCCAGACGCGGGTGAGGTGCGGGTGCGAATCGCTGCATGTGGAATCTGTGGCAGCGATGTACATGGTTACACAGGATCGACTGGGCGCCGGATTCCTCCGCTTGTTATGGGCCATGAAGCGGCCGGTATCATTGACGCTGTTGGCCAGAACGTGTCCGGCCAGATGGTAGGTCAGCGAGTAGCGCTTGACTCTACAGTTTTCTGTGGTGAATGTGAGTTTTGTTGCAACGGAAAGGAAAACCTCTGCACGCATCGTCAGGTGCTCGGTGTCTCGTGTGATGCCTATCGTCGACAGGGATGTTTTGCAGAATATGCCATCGTTCCTGAGAGGTGCGTCTATCCATTACCCGACCAGATGGGTTTTGTTGCCGCGTCACTGCTTGAGCCACTTACGATCGGGTTGCAGGCTGTCCGGCTAGGGAGCGCAGGGCCAGCGACTCGATCCGCTATTGTTATCGGTGCTGGCACGATTGGGCTTGCAATCATTGTTGCACTCAAGTCATACGGCGTTCAACGGATCGCAGCAGTTGATCTCGATGCAAGCCGTCTCAAAGAAGCAACAGAATTTGGTGCTGACGCTGTGTTTGAAGCAGATCAAACAACCGCGAAGCAGCTTGCAGAGTGGGGCGCGTCTTCTGCTGATACCGATGGCGCGGATCTTGTCCTTGAGGCAGTTGGTGCGGCGGCTTCTGTGGGGACGGCCATTCACGCCGTCACTCGTGGCGGTACTGTTGTGCTTGTTGGCAACGTCTCGCCTGTGGTTGAGCTTCCTCTTCAAACAGTTGTCACTCGGCAAATTCGGTTGCAGGGCTCATGCGCTTCAGCGGGGTGTTACCCGGAAGCAATTGAACTGGCAGCCTCGGGTGCGGTTGACCTGTCACGGTTTGTAAGTCGGGTAGCACCACTTGAAGATGGAACAAGTTGGTTTACGAGGCTTCATAATCGTGAGCCGGGTGTACTCAAGGTCGTGCTGCAGCCATCAGACATTATTGAAGGAGAAGCCAATGTCGCTGTTTGATCTTTCCGGACGACGGGCACTCGTTTCAGGAGCGAGCCGGGGACTCGGGCTGCAAATGGCGGGAGCGCTCGCTCGAGCTGGGGCTGATCTGGTCATAACGGCTCGCGATGTGGCATCTCTTGAAGAGCCTCGTCGACAGCTTGAGTCGTACGGGAAAAAGGTTGAGGTTGTCGCGCTTGATCTGCAACACGAAGAAAGCATTCACGCTGCCGTTGAAACGGCGATGGCTACTGGCCAGATTGATATTCTTTTGAATAACGCAGGATGTAATATTCGAAAACCTGCACTGGACGTACAGTGGGAAGATTGGAACACGATTCTTGATACCAATTTGCGTGGCATGTTCTTCATGACTCAGCGTGTTGTCGAATCAATGCTGCCACGGAAGAACGGTCGTGTAATTAATATTGGTAGCGTGACCAGCGTATTTGGGTATGCCGGACTCGGGCCGTACTGTGCGAGTCGTGGCGGTGTGAAGCAACTGACAATGAGCATGGCGGATGAGTTCGGTCCACATGGCATCACGGTGAACTGCCTTGCTCCGGGCTGGTTTCGGACGGCCCAGAATGATGTGCTCTACCAAGATAAAGAATGGCTTGAGTACCTGGTGGACCGTATTCCGTTGCGGCGGCCGGGGAAAGCAGAAGATCTCGATGGTGCTGTGGTGTTTCTTGCATCTGAGGCAAGCAATTACGTGACCGGTCAGACACTGTTGGTTGATGGTGGCATTTCGACAGGTGCCACCCGAGCGATGCCAAATTCGTAGGCCGCCCTGAATGACACTGCGGATTGTAGGAGCTAGAGAGGGGCTAGCTGTCTCGTTTCGGGTTGCTCCGGGCATCTTTGCCGATTATGCCGGCAGCGCAAAGTTTCTGCCGTGTTTGGCGAGTAAGTTTTCGAATTGTCGTTTTACGCGTCACGGTTTGTGTGCCGATATCCCATGAGAGTTCTTCGTTAGGAGATTTTTGTGAGAAGCGTGCGGTCCCGATGTATCCAAGCAGTTTTTTTCGTAGCTTGTCACTGCGTTTATTTTGGGGTGTGCGGCTTCGGTGGGGGAGTTGCCGCCGCGGGCGAACCCAGTTTCGAGAATGGACTGGATCTAGGCGGTACATTTGATGCACTCGTCTGGACAGACTCGCAGCCACAGGCAGATGGTGTTCATTCTGCACTGCCGAGAGTTCCAGAGATCGAAGTACCAGAGTCTCTGTTTACGGAAGTAAGAGGGACGAAAGCATCGACATCCTGTCTATCAAAAGATTACAGAAGTTGTCGACGAGGCTACGGTTATAACCTGAACCGAGTGCCATTTTTTGTTGGCGACGGATGTGGTCCAGGATCAACAAGCTCCCAGCTTGTTGCTGGGCGCGCGACCTGGATTGCAGAGCCACTCAGTTTTGATGCTCCGAACTCCCAATTGACAGGGGCCACTACCAACTCGTTGCTTTACAGCCTGCCCAACAATTCATCAGTCGAAACAATCAGCGGAGGGTTTGTCCCGCCAACGCCTATTCCTGGATACAACGTTTTAGCGCCCACAACGATTGGCACGACCAATCCTGTACAGTCTGGCGTAGGTGGAACGCTTTCTTTTTCTGGCAATCCAGCCCAGGTTAATCAGGGGCAATTATACGAGGACGGTGCGAATAATTATTTCACGACAGTGTTAGCGCCCGGGTCATCTGGCACCACAATGTTTAACTCAGGCGATTCCGGTGCAATTGAGGTGAATGCGGGGGAATACTCCTCTTTCGCCTACTACGACTATCTCGTTGATACCGCCATGCTGACTCCGGGGTACAACGTGGGGTTTGTGAAACTCACGGAAAACGTGAGTCCTCTCCCGCGTGACCGTGTCTATATGAATTACAGCTACTTTCATAATGCATTCTTCTCACCGAGGTATCGGCAGGATGTCAACCGATTCATGCCTGGTTTCGAGAAAACCTTTTGGGATGGCTGGACGAGTGTTGAGATTCGCACGCCGTTTGCAGCGACACTTGATGCGACTCAAACACAAAGCGCGGGCAGTGGCTCTGGTCTTACGAATGCGGACAGCGTCGAGTTTGGGAATCTGTCTGTCATATTTAAGTCTGTGATTCAGTACGGTGAGAGCTGGGCATTGACTGGTGGTGCTCAGGTGATGTGTCCGACGGCATCCGATGTGAGCATTTTGAATAATGCGGGGCAGGCTCAGTTGTTTGTTGAGAACCAGTCAACACACGTGATGCCATTTCTCGGGTTCATCTGGGCGCCAAACAATCGATTCTTCTCACAGTCGATTCTCCAGGTAGACGTCGATGCCAATGGCAACCCGGTATGGGCCAATGCGACCCAGAGCAGTGATATTGTGACACCGGCGAATTATGCAGGACGATTAAACTATCCGACGTTTCTGTATGCAAGTTTCGGTGGTGGCTATTGGATGTATCAGGACAACTCAAGATCGGCCCGCCTGACAGGCGTTGCACCACTCATGGAAGTGCATGTCAATCAGACACTGACGGATTCGGATTGCATCCAGTTTGGTAACTATCGTCTTGGCAATGATCTTGGGTCGACGTCGCTAGTAAATGGCCTTCTCGGGATCAATTTTGAATGGGGTCTGAAGTCAACCCTCACGGTGGCATACGCCACCCCATTAGGGGGTGGCGTGGACCGCTGGTTCGATGGCGAGTTGCGAGCGTTCTACAACTGGCGGTTTGGTCCACAGACAAGACTGACTCGGGTGCAGTTCTAGTGGTGGCCGGCGGAAGGGCATTTGGCACGAATTTCTAAGGCCGTTGCTGCATCCTCGTTCGGCCCCGGCTGAGAAGTGCTAGCCTCGGCAGCAGGTCAAATCCAGTGAATTTAATTCGAGTACCGTTTTTTCGGGGAAAATCGGCCAACCAATTTGTTGACACTTTTTGAATTCCTGATCATTGTCGTGGAAAAGGAAGCCTTACCGCAATGTAAGAGAGCAATACACTGAACGGATTCAGAGGTATTAAAAATCGGCAAACTCGCCGCCAGCCTCTTGTTTTGCGCAATCGCTATTTTGGAGAGGGCCTGTAGTTAGATGTTTTCTAACCTTGGACGATTTCTAGACTCTTTTGGTGTCGCACGGTCTTGGAAAAAACGGCGATACAATCCATTCACATCTTTTTGGCAACGGTCGAACCGGAGGAGGCAGACCTCTTTTCACAGCCGAGGTGTCGGCAGTGGACCACTCAGTGCGGGTGAATCTCTTGAGCCGAAGCGACTTCTTGCAGCTGATGTGAATCTCGACGGCACCGTGCTGACGGTCGCCTTCGATGATGCCGGAACCGATTTTATTCAACTTAGTATGAATGCCACCGGGTATCACACAACCGGGGCAAATCTGTCAAGTGGCACTGGCACGATTACCAAGCTTGTTGTGACTGATGCCGGTACGGCGTTTCCATCGTGTGTCTCCATTCTTGATGCATCGCAACAGTTAACGGGCGGATTGTCCGTTGGTCCAAATGTGTATAGCCTCGATATTTCCACACCGATCGATACCGCCGGTGGTGATGTAGCAATAGATTCTTCTCAATTGACGCTATCGGCGAATATTTATTCTGGTGAGGGTTCACAGACATATGGACCCGACACCGAAATAAGTCTGATCAATGATCTCAATCTCACGACATCAACAGGTGTGGCTGGTGATATCGGAATCCATATTCAGGGGACGGTTGACTCCTACTTCCCTGCAGATCCTAGCGCACTGTATCTACATTCAGAGTCAGTGAAGGTTGACGACGCCATTGGGTCAACGACACCTCTCGAGACACTGACAGTCGTCACTGAAAATGATGCCGCGGAACGTGGGCAGTTTCTGCGGTCGGTTGCCACTGTTGGCAAACAGGCTTACAAGGCTCAGTATACCTCTGGTGATGTTGAGTTTAATGGTGCATATACAACCTCAGATAGTGACATCGAACTGGTCGGAATTGGCGCGTATGGTGTCTACCTGAGTCTGCTTGGCGACACCGTCATCGATGTTGGTGCGGGTTCATTTTCCGTGCAGAAAGTTGGTGCGTCGTCTGGAGGGCAGCTCTTCTCCAATGGCGGGCCATACGATCTTTCAATCACGGCTGCCGATATCTCGGTGCCGGACGGCATGGGTATTGATGACGCAGAAACGCTTCCTAATCCGGAGCTTGGTGTCTTCACCCTTGGTGGTACGGCTGCAACGAATTTCAATGTTTCACAAGTTGTTGCTACAGGTGGGATTGTGGCAGCCGGAGAGGTTCGGCTTCAGCAGGCAGCCACGCTTAATTCGACGGGTGGGGCCATTAACCTGTCCGGTGGTCTAACACTTGCCGGCGATACAACGCTTGCCGCTCCAAGCGTTGAGTTCAGTGATGGCGTCACGGGCAATAGCCATAACCTGACGCTTTCACCATCGAACAACTCTATCAAGTTCGCTGGCATGCAACTCTCTGGTGTCAATGAATTGACTATTGGTGGTGACCTTGAACTTGCCGGCAATCTTTCTGCACAGAATATTGATATTCAGGGCAATACGACATTGCTTGGTGATGCGAATCTGACTGCAACTGGAACAGGTTCGGGTGACTGGAGTACTGCATCACTCACCAATACCGTAGTGACCTCTGGATACGCAGCGAAATTAGCACTCTCTCCAGATGGTCGGCATGCGTATATCGCCGACGACAGCGAGGGCATGCAGGTTGTTGATCTGCAACACCCATCTGGTCCAGCAATCGTTGGCACCTTTAACAGTGGGGTAGGAAATGCATATGACGTAGTCGCCAATGCGACGCATGCCTTTGTTTCGCACTGGATGGGTGATCTTCACATTGTTGATGTTTCAAACCCGTCTTCACCGAACCCAGTTGGCAACGCATCGCTTCCTGTTTCGGGGAAACCGTATGGGCTGTCGTTGCATGACGATGCTCTTTATGTTGCTGATGGAGCCGAAGGAATCCATCATGTCGATGTGTCAGACCCGGATAACCCATCGGTGTCAGAGACTTTTGGGACCGAAGCCGGAGTTACATTCTTTGGTGTGACCGTAGCCGGTGGGTACACCTTTGCAGCAACGAGTGCAGGCCTCAAAGTCTATGACGGTGCTCGCACCAATGTCGCAACGGCTTCTTTGTCCGGGAATGGGCATGCCAGGTCAGTGGTCGTATCTGCTGATGGTCAAACAGCCTTCCTTGCAAATTTCAACGGTGGTCTGGATATCTTTGATATCTCAACACCCTCAAATCCACAGCCACTCGATAATTATTCGACCGCTGGTCTCGGGCATGACGTTGCACTATCGAGTAACGAGTCGCTCGCCTTTGTGGCCGACGGTCCAAACGGGAAATTGGTTCTTGATGTATCAAATACATCCGACATCAAATTCGTTGGAAACCATCAAACCACAGGGAGCAACACCGATGGAAACGTGTACGGCGTGGCTGTAGCCTCTGGTGGTGCAGCAACATACACCGTGACCCATAAATCCGAGAACGATCCTGGAAAAGCGGGCCTGGATATATTCAGTGCGGTCACGCAGGGCATTTCGTTTGGCGGCACCGTTGATGGTGGCCATGCCTTATCGACCGACGGCACCACGTCCTTTGCCGGTGTTGTTGGTGGGACTGACTCTCTCTCAAGCCTGACAACCGTTGGTGGCACCGTGTCGGTTGGTGGTGATGTCACAACAACTGGTAATCAGACGTTCGGGAATGATGTTGTGTTGCTGGGTGATACAACGTTAACAGCTGGTGCAGGTGTAATCAGTCTTGGAGCCAGCGGTGAGGTTGTCGGCACAAACGGAAATGAAACACTCACCCTTGGTGATGTCAATCAAACAGGTGATGTCACACTTGGCGGCGGCAGTGAGGTAACACTCGGTGGGCTGAATGTTGGTGCTGGTAATTTTAATCTGTCAATTAGTGCGGCAGAGAACCATGCTGTAACAGTCTCATCGCCTGTCGATATCTTGAGTACAGGCGACCTCACGATTACTTCCACCAAACATACTAGTAATTCATTCGTGAGGTTTTCGGGCGGTCTGAATGCAACAGCTCCGTCTGCAGTGAAGCTTGCCGCGGTGGTTATGACAGATAGTACTCCGATTCAGCTCAGTCATGTCATGCATTCTGGTGACGAAACGCAGGCTATCGATCTTTGGACAGGTAACCTCAATGAGGGAGACAATTTTTCCGGTGCTGATATTACTCTTGCGTCACTCGACACTGGTAATGGAGCACTTGTTTACCACGGTGGGTTAACCGGTTCGTTGACTGTGCAAGGTGATGCGAGCATTGGCCAAAGTGGTGTCAGCACTTTGGGTGAAGGTCTCCATGGCACAGGTATTAAGGGGTGGGGTGATTTGCATGTGATGGGTAATGCCACGGTGAGTGGTAATGTCAGTGATCTTGGAAATGCTACCGTTGCCATCGACGGAAATGTGAGTATTGATGGAGAAGCCAACGTCAGTGGTAACATCGCCGTCGATGGTTATTTGAGCTTTGATGGAGATGTCACCCTCATTGGTATTATCGACACTGGTGGAGATCAGAATTACGCCCACAACGTCACGCTGACAGGCGACACCGACTTTGCAGGAAACAAGGCCACTTTTACCAACGGCGTGTTGGGAGGTGGCAACGATCTAACCATCAACTTCACGCAGACGGCAACACTTAATGGTTTTGCAAACGTTGCAAACTTTACGTCGTTGGGCGCTGCCGATCTGAATGGAACGTTTGCGACAACTGGTGATCAGAATTATGCAGACAACGTCACGCTGACAGGCGACACCGACTTTGCAGGAAACAGGACCACCTTTACCAACGGTGTGCTGGGCGGTAACAACTCGCTGACAATCAACTTTACGCATCCTTCAAAGCTTGATGGACTTGCCAATATCAACGAGTTCACGTCACTTGGTCAAATCGAGCTGAATGGCTCGTTCCAAACAGCTGGTTCACAGAATTTTGATGGTGGTGTCTCACTTGGTGGAGATGCAACGCTGCATGCAGCAAGTGGCTTTATCAAGCTTAATGGCATCGCAGGCGAGACCTACGACCTTACTATTGGAAACACCACGCTTCCTGAACCTACAGCAGATCTGATTATTACAAGCGACGTTGCTCTGAACGCGCTGAATGCAACAACCGGCAATTACGATGCGTCGCTGACCGGCGCGTCGATGAAACTCCAACAAGCAACGTTTGATAATAGTGGGACTATCACGCT
>CBFIHW010000079.1:0-13412 GCA_965662325.1 uncultured Pirellulales bacterium
CACCTCAATTTCAGCGGCCCTCAGTGGCATTTTCGCTCGAGTCTCATCTGAAGCCTGATCATCTGGACTGACATACCGATGAACCCAATCACTCAGGAATTTTTCTGCT
Source organism: uncultured Pirellulales bacterium (assembly GCA_965662325.1). Taxonomy (GTDB): domain Bacteria; phylum Planctomycetota; class Planctomycetia; order Pirellulales; family UBA1268; genus UBA1268. The sequence continues at coordinate 110 of CBFIHW010000079.1, forward strand.
TGAGGAGCCTCAGTGAAACTTCCGAGCTTGTCTCGAAGAATCACTTTAAGATACTGCGCAAACCGTGAGACACAGAGCACATACTGCATCATTGATGAAAGCTGCTCATTTTCTGAAATGTTTTGGTTGTCAAAAAGTTTGGGTTTGTGAAGCGACATATTAGAGTGAAAAACGGCTCGCCCATCTGAACCCGTTGCTTCAAGTGGTATCATTCCAGCCCGCTCAAACTCTTCCCCCAAATCTGATGGAATGTTAACCTCCGTTGGCCCCCTACGAACATTTGAATTCTCAAACCCAGAAAAAGTATCCTTAGGAAGTCCAGCTACTTCCCCGCCACCTCCAACACCACGGGAACCACCCCGGAGGTTTGCAAACCAACCAGACCTACCAAATTCTCTGATAACAATACTTGCGAAAGGCCATACGCCGCTCATCCAAAGATTTCCGGACCCGTTGACTGCCTCGGTTTTTTCCTTGTACCGAAACCCACGTTGTTCCCAACTCCGTTCATCTGCTGCCAAAGCGTTGGGGTGCCCAATCAAACCGTTATATCCATGCCGACCTAACACCCTCGGTAAAGGCAAGCCGATAAACCTTGATTCTTCACGCTCACGTAATGCTTTCCATTTAACAAACTGTTTTGATGCTTGTGTATCTGTGATCCTAGGGAGCTTTTCAAGATCATTGAATTGTTCGCTTCCAAAAATTGCCGGTTCTGGCGATACAAGTAATGGTGCAAAGGCTGCCATTGCTGTCTCAGACATTCCTGATAACAAACTTACGTCATCCGGATGGTGACTGAATTGATGATCACAAACCAGCAATCCGTACGGAATACCTCCAGCGGTTCCAAACTCATTTTCATAGACCTTTTGCCACAGGTCAGAACGATCGAATTCAACAGCTGTTTCTTGATCTCTACGCAGCTCTCTTTTTTTTACAGAAAGAACACGAACCTTGACTCGCGGCTTGCCCCCAACCCCTGTCCCAGAGTCTGAATTAGCCCCTTCTGCCTGATTCACAAGATAAAATAAACCCCGCCAACTACCTTCAAGTTTCTGAAGTGCAGTATGGTGTAGGATCGTGTCCACTTGCACATTGAGTGCCTTGTCGATAGCGGCGACATCTTCACCGAGCTTGCAGAGTATCTCACTACGAGTAACTTGCTTTCCTAAGAGTACCCGTGACGCCGCCCACGTCCGAAAAACGTGATTGAGGTCGTCAGAAGCAAGAATAGACGCCTCGCCTCTACCTCGTATCGACGCCAGCGCAGACGTCCCTCTTTCAGCGAGAGACAGAAGCGCTGGATTGAGCGCACTAGCAGAGGAGCGAAAAACAGCGGCTTTCTCTGTGCCGGGCAGAGCTTGGACTGCCAGAGACGCTTCTACCCCACGGTCCGGATTCATTGAATTCATACGCTTCGACCGAGAAAGCCACTTACAAACAACGAACCTTAAGAGTTAGTGATTAACCAACCCCTAAGACCACGTTGCTAATCAAGTTATCAACCACTCTTAGCCGGAATCTTAGCGACTAGTCGCAGACTTGATGTTAATTCCTCTAACTGCAACCACGGACGCAAATGAGCCACAGCGTTATAGCTTCCTGGCGAACCCGGAATATCCTCAACCTTGATCTCTGCTTCCGCGAGAGGATATCTCGCCTTCACATCATCACTCGGGTGCGGATCAGTGGACACATAGTTCGCTATCCACCGCTTTAGCCAGTCCTCACAGTCCTGTCGTTCCATAAAGGATCCGATCTTATCTCTTGCAATTACTTTCAAGAAATGGGCAATACGAGATGTAGCCATAATGTACGGCAGTCGAGCAGAAATTGCGGCATTCGCTGTGGCCTCAGGCTTGTCATACTTTTTCGGCTTTTGCGTCGTCTGCGAACCAAAGAAAACGGCATAGTCTGTATTTTTGTAGTGACAAAGCGGAAGGAAACCGAGCTTGGACAATTCAGCTTCACGGCGATCTGTAATAGCAATCTCTGTAGGACACTTCATGGCCTGATCACCATCATCGGCTGTGAAGATATGAGCAGGTAGACCTTCAACCTTACCGCCGTTTTCCGCTCCACGAATTGCCGTGCACCAACCGAATTTTGAATACGCAGAGGTCATTTGGGCACCAAGAACATACGAACTATTCATCCATGAGTAGTTACCGTGCTCAACTGGCTTTGAGTTACCCTTTTCGTCAAGCTCAACCTCTTCATAGTCAAACTCTTCGACTACCTTCGTATTCTTCCCATATGGCAGTCGTGAAAGAGATCTCGGCATTGTCAAAACTGCAAACCGGGAGTCATCAGAATCACGAAAACTCCTCCACTTCGCATAGCTCTCATCAAGAAATATTTTTTCAAGATCACGTGGCTTCGACAATTCTGAGTAACTGTCCATCCCAATGAGCTTCGGATCTGCTGCGGACAGAAATGGTGCAAATCCAGCTGCCGCAACCTGTGACATTTTCGAAAGCGTGTCAATGTCTTCAGGGTGATTCGTGAATTCATAATCACCGATAAGTGCTCCGTATGGCTCACCACCAGGAGAACCAAATTCTGCCTCATAAATCTTTTTAAATGTTTGGCTTTGGTCAAACTCAACAGCTTTATCAAGGTCCTTGAAAAGCTCTCGCTTCCCAATATTCATGACCCGTATTTTCAGTGTTGACCCTGTTTCTGAGCTCATAACAAGGTGATGAAGACCACGCCAAGAACCTTCAAGCTTTTGAAAGGCATCGTCGTGCATAATTGCTGCTAATTGCGTCGACATTGCGGCGTCAATCGCGGTCATTGCATTCGTGATTGTCTTTCCAACATTTTTGTCGAACTTTACAGTACCCTTCAAAGACTCCTCAACGAGAGAACGAATGAGTTCATTACGTCGAGGCTTTTCTACTGCCCGAGGCATCATGGTCGTTATCTGGTCAAGCAGCCCGGCAGATGATTGTTCTGCTGCAACGCTCTCTTGTTGCTGTGATTCGCCTGTGCTCATTGTATTTTTCCTTTGAGACTCATTCAAAAATTTTCACATTCGCTTGACTTAAACTATTCAAGCACCATCGCCATCATTAGAAGAATCATCACTGGAAGAGTCAGACGAATCTGCTGCATCCCCTGAACCAACACCAATCTCACCAGCAAGCGCTTTTAGCTGGTCGTCACTTTGCAAAAGTTTTTCAATCTCATCTTCAAGACCATCGGCTCGGTCAACAGCGCTCATGAGTTCGCGAAGCTTGTTTCGAGTGTCAAGAAGTTTTCGGAGTGGCTCCACCTGCTCGACAATTTTCGCCGGCTCAAAATCTTCCATCGATGAAAATTTCAGTGAAACGGCTAATTCGCTTCCATCGCCAGCGAGTGTGTTATCGACTTTCATCTCAACTCCAGGCGTCATTCGCTTCATGACATCACTGAACGAGTCACGATCTATTGAGACAAATTTCCTGTCCTTCAGTGGCTTCAATGGCTCTGTAGGATTGCCCGAAAAATCACCCATCACGCCAACAACAAATGGCAACTCTTTGACAACCGTAGCGCCCTCTGTCTCAACTTCGTACGTGATGTGTACTCGCGGCTTTCGGACTCGTGAAAGTTTTCCGTGAACTGATTCCGGCATTATTGCCTCCCTCAAGAAGCGGTTGTGGACTGACCGCTGTGACTGGTGTGTATCTGAAAACCATCCTCGAATAACGTTTAGAATACACGATTTAGGGTGCCTGCCAAGCCCTTGCCTTTTCTGACCCTTAAAAAATATTCTTAGTATCCATCATTATTGTCGGGGATTTGCTCATCCATACCAGCTGCGCGGAAAAGGAGGCTGAGTGCTGATTCATCACGAAGAAGTTGTTTGTAATATTCCCCTCGCGACAATCGACCGAGTTTTACGATATTCCGTATTTGTGCAGCGACGAGGCTGTGCGGATCATGCGTTTCGAAATAATCAGCTATTTTCTCAAGCCGCTGAAATGCCTCTTCGCGGTTGGCTGGGTAGAGACCTCCAGCATCTCCTTCATTTTTTTCTTGTCCGTCTACTCCGGCTGGATCTTCATCTCCTGATGATTCTTGAGGTATCGCACTCGGTGCAAAAACTTTTATTGCATCAATGCATTCTTCGAAAATATCACGTATCTGACTCGCAGGAACAACTGCTTTGCCTTCAGACATTTCTGAAATCGCATCAACAAGCATTGACCAAGTCTCATTTGCAGAAAGGAGATCCTTGTAAACAGCAGTGATCTCTCCGATATCTGTCTCCGACACTGCCTGTTCAAACTGGCTTGGAGATACCCCTCCTCGATCAACTGCAAGTTGAAGTTTTTCTTCGTTGTCTTCGCCAACTAATTCCCGACTACTCCGCCAATGACACAACCCATACGACTGATCTGAACGACCTACGGCAAGTGGAATGTGCAGTATACCGGGAACCAACAGTCCCTCTAGCTCCAGACCCGCTAAGCGTTGGATTGGAAGTACCCGTTCTTCAATAATAAGAGTTTCGTCAGTTACACCGTCCTCAGGATCAGGAACTGGATAAACTTCGTTCCAGAAAGCCTCCACGAGCAGGCCCATGACCTGGAAGCCAGCTTTTAGCCCCGCAAAACCATCGGTACGACAAAGCGCTTCAGTGAGCATGGCTGCAACATCGAGATCTTTTGAATTGTTTTTGAGCACCTCGATAGACTGGTCTCGGAGTTGTGTCCATGTTGATCGAGCTGACGCCCAGCCACCTTCACTTTCATCCCCTTCATCTGCTCGCCTCTCGAGACGACGGGACTCTTCCCGAAGATCCCGTAGATTGGATCGAATTGCACGGCCCTCGTCAGTTATCTGAAGATTCATCCCGCAGGGCTGCTCTTCACTTATCGCAGCCGCAAAATCTTCAACGTCTAAATCAAATGAGAGCGTCATGGCATTCTATTTTCCGTAATTGGCAAAGTTTCTCTAAAGAGTACACTCGTTTTCAGCAAAATAGTCTAAAAATTACACGTTCGTGTGCTTCGAGCAGTCTTCGTCTTTCCATTTGTATCGATTGCACGTATTAATCGCTTCTTTGACCACGTTTTGGGCATGATTGGGCCCCCATTGCAGTGCTTCAACATGCTCCACAACGCTCTTTGTTCATGGCAATCCTGAAAGGTGAATGGCCATTGATTAGTCGCCTGCAGCAAAGCCAGATTGCTCCAATACGATTCGCAAATCTGCAAGTGTTCGTGCATGAAGACGACTTGCCCAAGCAACACTAATGCCAACACGGCGGGCAGCCTCTGTGAGAGTTCTTCCCACAAAAAACTTTTCTTTGATGAGTTGCGCTTCTTTTTCCGGAAGAGCTGACACAAGATCTCTAAGAAACACCAGCAACTCTCTGTGAACAACTACCGAATCAACTCCTTTAAGATCGCCCGGCACGTTACCATCAAAACCATCAGACAAAAACGGCTGTTGCTGACGACGAACACTTGACCGATCTTGACTTTCTTTTTTCTCTGACTGAAGCGTCTTTTTTGGCTTCGATGATTTTTCCTTTATTTCAAATTCGTATTCGCCCTGCTCAAATGCAATTCGATTAAACCATGACATCTTCATAAGGCCATCGAAAATTGCACCTCGCACTCGATACCATGCATACGTCGAAAACTTAATGCCACGTTCTTCATCGAAAGACCGAATTGCCTCAAGTAAACCGATCTGACCGTATGCAATAAGATCATCAATTTCAACGTATCTTCCGGTTCGGCGATGCAATCGCCACGCAAGAGCGCGGACCAGACCCTGATGCAAAAGAAACACTCGCTCATGCTTCTTTGGAAACTTGCTCACGCCACCAACTTCCACCAAAGCATGCCGGAAGAAAGAAGTAATAAGGCCATTGTCAGTCCGAATAGAATTCTTGCTGCACGACGAGCCCGTTCGTCACTTCTGAGGCTCTTTCTTGTCCAGTCAAGTTCCGCTTGCTGATCATTCAAATGTGATAAGACACCAGCTAAAAAACCTTGCTTCTCCGGTTCAGGGCCGAGAGCTCCAGCAAACGCTCCGCTTAGCAATGGTAAATCTGCAGTAGTTAGATTATTTGAAAAAACTTGCTGGAGCACCTCATTCAACTGAGACGCTCCGTGTAAACGAATACGACAGAGCAGTTCAAGCAAACGAATGCGACGCTGTTGTTCTGGCAGTCTTGCAGGATCCAGCACCATCTCCGCAATATTGTCAGTCAATGGTCCCATCGCGTTGGCTGCTACCGCAGTAAGTTGATCATTCGTTGGTCGAATACCAACTGGAAAACGAACACCTTTCGCCTTTTCACGACCAGTTGGCTTACTAACCGTCTGGTCGGCATTCACTTTTGGTTGCTGCTCTGCTGATAGCAATTCGGCGTAATCAGCAAAGCCAGCCTCATTCTCAAGGCCTACGGCTAAAAACGTGACCGGGGCTCGAACACCTAAACGATGTGTTATACGCTGAAAATCTTGTGCCTGAGCGATGGCTAATTTCGTAAGTGGTTGACTTACCAGATGTGCATAATCAACCTGGACAAGTGATAGAATTCCATTGATCGGTACGAAGGGTGCCCGTTCCATGACTAGAAGGCTGCACAATGCATCTAATCGAGATGCCTCTTCCTTCCTACCATACTGATGATCGGAATCGCTTTTTTGATTCCGACACGCTTTTGCTGCAGCAGCAGTGTGACCAATACTATTTAGGGTAATATACACTGCTTCTTTTGTTGCATATGCATGTAAAGGTGCGCCTGCACCAGGACTTCCTGACAAAAGCAACGGTGTCGCTGCATAGCGAAAGAGTGCTGACTCAAGCCCATTCCCATCTGAGCCTAGAACTAAATAGACTGGCCACTCTTCAAGATCGACATCTTGTCTTTTCAAATCTTGAATGATTGTATTCCAAGCACTCGTAACATCTGGCCATCTTGCTGTGGGGATCTCACACCAAAGCAAGGCAGAACGATAGACCAGTATTGGCACGCTGATAAATAACAGAAGCAAAAGAAATATTTTGCCGGGACTCCACCACAACTGAAGCACAACCCATTCGCCAGCAAAAAGCACAGCCCCTGTGGCAAGCAAAACAATAACAATTTGAAAGACGCCAAACAGAAACGCCAACCGGGCTGCCAAAGATGCTTGCCGAAACCATTGGATGGGGCCAAAGATGAGACGCAAGGGCGAAAGCAGGAAACTCAGTAGCGTATCCATTTATCGCCGTCCACGTTAATTAGGCCAATGATTGGACTCGTAGTTTACAGCAAATAAAAGACGGACCAAGCCGTGACAATAAAGAACGCCCCAAGCAGAAGAGACGAAAATAAACTCCACAAGAGAAGAATACGTCCGGTGAGGGGACCACCGCCTGCTACCTCTGGTCCTGATGAAGGTGTTACCGGACGATCTAACGATAGTTTTATGCTCTGTTTATTCGTTCTAAGCCATGCCTCTAAAGCATCCGGACGTTCCCTGTGGGTCCCCTGGAAACCCATAACTACAGCAGCGACAAAGACCTGCAATGCATTCCCTCTTGGCAAAGATGCAGCCTTTTCTGAAAGAGTGAAAAATTCGGTCGCCCTTTTTCGCGTACCGAACAGCTCTACCTCCATGGCATGATTTTCCCACCAAGCCTGTCCTGACCAAGTAATGTCGACAATGAGAAGTTCGTCAACTGCTGATGCCAAAGCATAACTTGCGAGCCGCCAATCTTCTGCTGCGGGGCCCCGGCAGATGGCCGCAGCCGTTTCGAAAGAAACACGCAGAGCAGCTCTTTCAGCTTCAACAGGTCCACTTTCCCCACTCGCCGCACGTTTCGCCAGACCAATTATGGCGAGAATTACAGGAATTGCTGCAGATTGAAAATCTTGTGTCATACCGACTCGCTAGTTTCATTTAATCAAAGGGTCGGGACAGCAAAGATAGCAAACTCAATTGCACTTTTGCGACCTTCGAAGACAACTTCCACGCGGCGATCACCAGGTAATTGCTCTGGGTTTGTTATGAGTGTGTCTCTCAGCCGAATGCCCATCGCCTGATTCACTTGTATCGATTGCCAAGCGGGCGAATTCGTGTTGATACGAAAATAAAGCCAACCACCACGCGTTGGAAGAGGCCGTGGAATCTGCTCTGCTGTACGCAGCTCTAGCCCAGGCAAACCCAGACGAAATATACGATCAACATCCTCAGCGCTTCCGAGCTTCCAGTCCAAGTGACTATCTCCCGTCAAAAGACGGTGACATGTCTCTTCAGTCATATCACCCTTTAAAACACCAACATAGCATTCCCAGTCTGATTGAAGCCATTTCGCATCAAGAGTTGCCGCAAGTGTTGCATGGCCAGCACCAACAAAGTACCGCTGATCAAACTCAAGATTCGTTACGCGAGACAGCATTCTCTCAATTTGTTTCATGATTGAATGAAAAATTGTTGCCAAATTATCATGGTCATAGGGCATGATCTCAGCGAGACGCCGATCTGGCTCGAATACCGAGAGTGAACCAGCAAGGCGGCAAAGCTCAGTGTAAGCTTCTCTTGGATGAATACCCGGGGCAAACGCTAAAACCTTCAGAGATCCTTGGCTTTCAAGAAGTTTCGATAACATGAAAAGTCGATCAAGATCGCCTGGCTCAGAACTTGAAAAGCCTACTTGCCGGGTTGTCGCTTGCTCCGCAAGTACCTCGACTTTTTTACCGATCATGTCGTACGTGCTGCGAATTATGTCATGGCAAAGAGGAGCCCACGCAGACACAGCAAGAACAGGCGGAAAAAAACTAGCATCAATCTCAGGAGCAGTCTCCCGGCTTGCAAGTCCGCGTATTTGAGCTAACGGCAGGAGTTCATAACCAGAAAGGTCGTCCGTTGAAAGAAGGACCCGTACGTTCGACTGTCTGAACTCTACATCCTGTTCATTTGTCCCAGAGGTATCATCTGCCACCTCCTGCCGTACGATCTTGCTTCGGCATTTTTCAGTTTCGGCAAGAGCCGAGGCATTCGAGGTAAATGGTCCATATCTTGGGATACCAAGATATACTCGAATATCGTCGGTTGTTTCTTGGATATTTGAAAGCGATGCAGAAAGAGCCTCTACCTGTTTTGCTGCCGGCTCAAGACTGATCCGGTCTGGCTCTTCTCCCTGCTCGAAAGAAAGAAGCGTGCCGTCTCTAAAGCGAGCCTGACAACTGCGTATTTCTAGTTGCCTATTCGCAAGCGCTCTTTGATCTATCTCTAAAATTGAGAATCCATAACAACAGGGATCATTTACAGAAACTGATAATGATTGCTGTTCCTCTCGGTGACGATCAGCCGCCTGAAAATGTTGCGGACGCAGAAACATTCCTTCAGACCAATGGACCTGCAAATGACGCATTTAAATTCTCTGAGCTGACGACTAAGGAATAGAAATTGAGAAAAGCACAGTTGTCATCTCGTCCCAAAACAAAGAAATATAGTCTAATATCTCAGAGTCGTGTCGCAAACGAGTGGGTAAAAACCGTCATAAATTCGTGTCTGCCCTCGTCTCTTCGTAATTGTTTGTAACAGAATACAGATCGAAAACCCAATGAGTGACACCCCTGAATCTAAATCAACACTCCCAGAGACGAATGTAAACATTGGCTCTGAGCCAATGCCGTCAGATTCAAATAAGTTTGATGCAAAAAACTGGAGAGGTACGAATCGGTCAAAAGAAAAAGTACGGGGTGAACCCTGGGCCCGCCGCATTATGTTCACGACAGCGACACTTGTTGCTATTATCACAATTGCGTTCATCAGTATTGCTCCGCTCACGACCTGGCAAACGACATGCGTCACTCTTGCGATTGACAACTATCAAGCTGGATTAATTCAACCAATTGCATATCGAGATCTAGATATCTCTGGTATCCAAAAAGTGCTCAGCGGACGTTGTAGCCCGGCTACAGGGCGTGGTGTTGTTCGATTATCAAATTACGAAACATCAGATGCCATACGAGATCAACTCGTTGGCAAAATCCAGGACTTCAAACTTCGGCAAAAAGATGTCCTTCTGGCATACGTGAGGGCTCAGTCTTTTATTTCCTCAACTGCCGAAGAAGGTTCCCCAACTAGAAACCATTGCCAACTTGCCGCCGCCGACTTTTCTTTAGAAGGTGGTTCGCCAAGTGGCTTGGTCCGCTGCAGTCATGTTCTCGACTCGCTTGGAGCCGGCAGCAACAACACAACCCTCATCGCTATGGATCTTGGTAATATTTCTTGGGACCCTAGGCTCGGAACACTTGGTAATTTTGTACCCAGTAAATTAGATACAGAACTTGCTGCGTTAAGCAATGGAAAAAAACACCTCGCTGTCGGTGACAGTTGGCTTATTACATCCAACGATTCTTTGGAGTTCTCTCATGTAAGCCTGAGCGACAACCGGAGTCTATTTAGCAAAGCCTTTGAACTCGCCCTACTTGGCGAAGCAGACAAAAGCCCTTGGGGAGACGCAGACGGAATCATCGAACTCGATGAACTCGCTAGATTTGTACATATAGTCACATATGCATGGTCGCGCGCAACCACCGGTGGTCGACACAGCCAACATCCGGTGATCTGGAAAATTGGGTCTGGCAGGATCCCGATTGATGAAATCCCTCCGAATATTCGTCTCATTCGTGCGCCTACACGAACGTTTGATACTGGTAGTACATGGCTATCAAAATGGTTCTCAGGGGGCTCTTCGGATCAAACAAAATTAACCCAGAAGCAACAACCTCTGACGAACGAAAATTCAGAGCCGGCAGCTAAGGCCACTGCAACAGCCAACACCCCGACAGCATCTCCTGACTCTGAAGCAAAAGATGAACTCGACAAGCCGTTGCCTGAAAAAAGTCAGGTGAACACGACCCAACCAAAGAATAAAAAAACAGATTCTCAGCAGAACAATAGTGCGAGCTCATCTCAAGATGACAAGAGCCAGGTAGAAGAATCTCCTCTTCAAGATAACACACCTCAGAAAGGTGGTGTGCAACCGGAAAGTCCACAAAAATCGAATAAAAAGAGTTCGACAAAAAAGGACTCGACAGATAGCCCAAAGAGTAGTGACCCGAAATCCAAGAAGCCTCGAGTCAACACTGTTGTTGATATTTGGCAACTACTCGAAAATATAGGCCGACACCCCCAACGCAACAGTACACTCAAGATTGGTTTAAAAGACTACGCGCCTCACGTACTCAACGGAGCAAGTCATTACATTGCGCTCGCTGAACTTACCGAACTAGAAGGTGGCAAGAGAAGTGATGAAGCAAGATCATTCCTGAAGTCTCTTACAAAATCGCTTCAAGAGATTGACGCAAAAAAAAGTTTGGGTAATGACATGTCATCGCAGTCTTCTGCCGTGGCCATAATTGATGAAGCAATTGAATCGGGAATGGCTTCTCAAGTGCAAGAACCCTGGCTCAATCTTCCTGAAAAAGTAGGCCAGCTTCTCCAAGCGAGAAATGATGCAATCTTTTCTACGAATGATGCGATAGAGCTCAATGGTCGACTCTCAGGAGGCAACCTGCCCTCGACCGTAGACGAGCAAGTAATTCGAAATTGCCTTGATGAAGTCACAGCCGCAACTCACTTAATAAACACCTACAGCAACCAACAAACGAACGACCGGCGGCTAATGAGCCTACTTGATTCACAAACGCAACTGTTATTACATAAAAATGGATCACTGAGGGAGTTTGTTGATACAACAACCACGACGTTATTGGGTGGTACTCCAGACGAGCCAACAACGGCATATCACGAACTAACTAGAATCCTTGGCTCGCCTGCGATCACCCAGTCGACTAGAAGTCGCCTAAAAAAACAGTACCTACTAGGAACCAGAAAAAAACCTGCACTTACTACCGATGCACTCACTCCCGCGTCGCATGCAGCCATAAGAACAAAACGCTTGCTTACAGAATCAGACCTTTTGCAGATAAGGCGATTAGTAAACCTACAACTCGATTTCTTTTCGGTAGCACTAGGCTTCAGTGCAAAAGACAATGCTCCCGAAATGATCTTGCAGCTCGGCGAGGACATACAAGAGGCACAAACCAACCTCGAAGATCTTCCTAAGGTTTCGACTTTACAAGAAAACGATAAGCTAATTGACAAAGTACTTGGACTGGGCAGGGCAACTGCCAAGATTTTCCAAAAACTTAAGTCCCTTTCAACGTCTCGTGAGTTTAGTGATCCCCAAGACCGCATTGAGAACGACTGTCTGGCTGGTGCTTTACGTTCACTGGACTGGCGGGATGCCTTTGCTGCTAATAGCGAAGTAATCCTTCCACCTCCGAACCTCCATTTGCCCGAGAGGTTACCGCTCACTCTTGAAATCGCAAACAATACATTTGATGAAGACCGCATCAGCATCAATGCTACCTACGAGGGCCCAAGCAAAGAGATATTCGAGGACCAAGTCTCTTTTTCATTTGATCCCGCTGTATTTCAACTGTCTCGATTAAGTGGTGATCTAATAGGCCGAAATATAAAATTCTCAGCATCAGAACTTGGTTGGAGGGGCAATCAAGCACGCTTCGAGGTAAAGCGTCTTGCAACCTCAACCCTATTCACGAAAGATCAGTCTGCAAAAATTCAAATGACCCTGCATGCAGGCACCAAGAATACGCGTGCAGAAATTATTTTACCGTTACTAAACAGTCGTGACATTGTCCTTGCAGCACGTGGTCATCCTCTTACTGTTGTCGGTCCAAAAGATTCAAACGGATGGACTCATATTGCATACAAAGCAAATAAACCCATTGATTCCACTGGAATTGGCCGTGCATCAACCGCGCCAGCACTTACCCTACGTCCATGGCCATCTGGCACCACTGAGTGGGAATTAGGAATTGAAAATCTCTCTGACATCAAAAAGCAGGTCACAGTGCAGGTATTTTCGGCAGAAAATGATCTCATTAAAACAAACGCTTTGGAAACCTTTCAAGCACTTGCCGCAGCAATTAATCAAAAAGAAACTTCACTAAAGCCAATATTAGTCGCTAAGAACATAACCCTTCAATCAGACACCGGGGTAACGAGGGTTAAGCTTGCTCCTCCTTCAGAGAAAAGCGACGAGGAAAATGAGAGTGGTGAGAAACAGAACGAACCAGAAAAAGATATTTCGGAACCTGAAACAAAAGGAACACTCCCCTCATCAGATGCGCCGGAAAAACAAAAAAAAGACATTCAAGTGGGAAGTGAACTTGCGGTCGTTGTAGAAGATTACACACAGATTGGAACAACAAACAAAATAGTTTTTCGAATACATCTAACGCCAATTCACCCTAGACATTTCGTTG
>CBFIHW010000080.1:0-13362 GCA_965662325.1 uncultured Pirellulales bacterium
TTCGGTAATCAACTCTGCCATGTCACGAATATCAGCTACTTCGCCACTGATTTCCGTTCGTCGAGGCTGCGCAAACTTTGATTCAATCGCAAGCAAATCCGCCCTTATTAACGCACGGATATTTTCTTCACTCGACAAAATACGAAGGAATTCATGAATCTTCGTGAGCAGTTCACTATGCTCACCACTCAGTTTTTCCTGTTCAAGATTCACAAGTTGTCCGAGCGTGAGACGCAACACTGCATCAGCTTGGACAGGCGACAACCCGTAGGCCTCGGCCTTTCCGCGTTCTTCCTGAAGAATCCCAAATCCTTCATCACCAAGAGCCCGCTGTAAAAGAGCGGCTGGCGTCTCGATCTGCATCAAGCGTTGCTTTGCTTCCGCCTGAGAGGAGGAATTACGAATAATTTTGATTACTTCATCAATGTTCGCTAAAGCGACAAGAAGGCCTTCGAGCGTATGCTTGCGATTTCTCGCCCGCGCAAGAAGATGCTGCGTTCTTCGACGAATAACTGTTGTTCGATGCCGCAGGAACTCTTCAAGCATGTTCTTGAACGAGAGCATCCTCGGCTTACCATCTACTAATGCAAGGAAGATGAGTGAAAAACTCGTTTGAAGTGGTGAGTACTGATAGAGCTGGTTCAGAACAACATCCGGGTCAGCATCCCGCTTCAACTCCAAAATAAGTCTGACAGGTTCTTTCAGGTCACTTTCGTTGCGGATCGCAGAAATTCCTTTTATGCGATCGTTACTCACCTGATCTGCAATTTTCTCCTCAATAGCATCTCGCGTTTGCTGGTACGGAATCTCTGTAATGACAATCCGATTACGATTCTTTCCAAATTCTTCAACATGGGCTCGTGCACGAAGCGTAATTGTGCTTCTTCCAGTGAGATATCCTCGAAGCAAGGATTCCCTTCCCATGACGATTCCACCGGTCGGAAAGTCCGGACCCGGGATAATCTCAAGCAACTCTGCCATCGATGTGTCTGGGTTGTCGATCATTTGAACAAGCCCACGGCACACCTCACCGAGGTTGTGCGGAGGAATACTTGTTGCCATACCGACAGCAATACCACCCGCTCCGTTCACCACCAGGTTTGGAAAGCGACTCGGAAGCACAACAGGTTCCGTATTGCGCTCATCGTATGTTGGTACAAAATCGACTGTATCGAGATTGATGTCGTCGAGCATCTGTGACGCAATCGGGGACAGCCGAGCTTCGGTATACCGCATGGCTGCAGCAGGCAACCCGGCGATCGATCCAAAGTTACCCTGTTTGTCGACGAGCACATGACGCATGTTCCATTCTTGCGCCATGCGGACAAGCGTAGGATAGATCACGCTTTCGCCATGAGGATGATAGTTACCACTCGTGTCACCCGATATCTTCGCGCACTTTACACGGGAAGAACCAGGCGACAGATTCAGGTCGTTCATGGCAACCAGAATGCGTCGTTGCGACGGCTTGAGGCCATCACGAACGTCAGGGAGAGCTCGACTGACAATAACGCTCATTGCGTATGTCAGGTAACTCTCCTTGAGTTCTTCTTCAATTGGCAGATCGATAAGTCTACCGCCCAATCCGCGATCAGGTGGTCCACTGCTGTCATTCTCTGATGGTGGCTTACTAGAGGCATCATCAGATGGGGTGTTTTCGTCAGCCAAGGGGTGCGTTCTCCCGGGAATAGACCGTTTGGAAAGGCGGTTAATTGATCTTGAACATACCCGCCTCAAGCAGGCGGTCAACCGGCCTCAATATACCTAAAAAACGTCATTTTGTACGGCTTGACCAGCATCGCTGCTGCTTCTACCCTCCTGCTCCGTTCCTTTCATCCTCTTTGGGCGACGCTGGTGATATTCAGAAGCCCCTTAATCGCAATACTGATCATCGTAATTTCGGCTGCTACCGCTCTTTTGCCGGGGCTTGGCACGGCCCCGCTCTGGGATGAAGACGAGCCCAAAAATGCTGCTTGCACACTAGCGATGCTGGATTCGGAGGACTGGGTTGTACCTACCTACAACGGAACTCTACGTGTCGAAAAACCTCCACTTGTCAATTGGGTGCAAATCATCGGGGTCTCGCTTTTTGGCCGCAATGAATTTGGTGTGCGCATAGGGTCAGTCTGCCTGACTGTTGGAACATGTCTGCTTACTTGGTGGACTGGACGTCTTCTTGCCGGGCCATTCGTTGGAATACTCTCAGGCCTTGTCATGTCGACGTGCATCTGGACGGGAATTGGTGGGCGAGCCGCAACCCCTGATGCATCACTTGTTTTTTGCACCACTATGGCTGCATTAATTTATGCACACGCTATTCAACGGGGAGCCGTCACAACGATAACCCGAGGGCATGCCCTCGGTATCGGCTTGGCTTGCGGATTAGCAATCCTTGCTAAAGGTCCCGTTGGCATTGTTCTTCCGGTGCTTGCATTCCTTCTCACCGCCTTCATCCTTCGACAACGCGCTGACTGGAGTGATGGCAGGTCTTGGATCTACAAAACTGCGGCCTCCCTGCGGCCGCTTACCATTCTTTCTGCAGCCATACTGGTTGCCCTGCCATGGTATCTGTTGGTTGGCCTTCGTACAAACGGGCAGTGGGTTACAGATTTTCTTTTCATTCATAACGCTGGAAGGTTTGCCGCCCCTATGGAGGGACACTCCGGCTCATTCCTGTATTACCCGATGATACTAGCTATTGGCATGTTCCCGTGGTCGATTATTTTGCTTGCCATTCCTGCTCATGCCTTATTTCTTTGGCGAACAAAACGCCTGACGAGTTCACACTTCCGCGCTATTACTTTTGCCGGATGTTGGATCTTTGTCTGGGTCGGTACTTTTTCACTCGCAGGAACAAAACTCCCCGGCTATATCTGGCCAGCGTATCCAGCTATTTCAATTGCTACCGCTCTTTATGTCACCGACTGGATCCGTGGACATACCGGTTGGGAAAAAGTGGTTTTCAAAAACATGCCCTCAGACAAAGCGGCGTCGCTAGTTATGAATATTGGGTGGCTCAGCCTTGCAGTAGTCGGTATTTGTTTCATCGGCGGACTCCCAGTAATTTCCTACACGTTTGCCCCTGGACACGAATGGCTTGGGCTTCTTGGGTTCATTCCAGTTGTCACTGCTGCTGCATGCTTCATTTTACAATCACACGGAAAGCGAGGGCTCGCCGTCAGTACACTCATAAGTTCATCCGTTTTGTTCCTCGCACTCCTTGGTGGCGTTGCAGCAGTCCGCCTTGCACACCATCAAGGTGCTGCAAATCTTCTCGCCGAATTATCATCAAAGGACCGGGCAGGCGAATGGGCAAGTGTCAAAACACCTCGACCTAGCCTTGTTTTTTACACAGGTAAACCCGTCAAGAAACTTGCGGATATTCACGCGGGTGTTCGGCATCTACGTGATACGTCTTTCGCCCGACTCGTAGTTCGATCAGACGATCTGCCAGCAATTCTGCCGCTGCTTCCTCCTGGGTTTGAAATCCTTAGCGAGAAGCCCCGTTCATTTGATTCCGGCCTCGTTGTCATTGGAAAGACTTACCCTGAAAACACACGTTCACTCGCTCAAAGTGCCTATCCGTACTGACTAGAAAAATGTCTTGCCTGGAGCCACGTTCATGAATCGGTTTAATTCTTTTAGCACACGCCACTCACAGCTGTTTGTTACTGCTGTGGCAATTGTTGTACTTACCTCGGGTTTTATCGGGATGCCATTTTGGGATGAAGATGAACCGCGATTTGCTGCTATCGCTCAGACCATGGTTGAAACGGGCGACTGGACTGTCCCTTTATTCAATGGCGAACTCGCAGTCGACAAGCCTGTGCTGATGCATTGGTGCATGGCGGCATGTTTTTCAGTTTTTGGTATGAATGAAATTGCTGCCCGTCTTCCGGCAGCACTTGCAGCCCTGTTGACATCTCTTGCTCTTCTTCGGCTTGGGACTCGCTGCTTCAGTACTGCAACGGGTATTGTTGCGTCCCTTGCCTACCTCGGCTGTTTACTTGTTGCAATTGAAGCTCATGCCGCGACTCCCGACTCGATTCTTGTCGCTCTGTCGACATGGGCGACGCTCCTTCTGGTTGAACCTTTTCTTCCAGACAGACGTCATTCGCTCGAAAGCACAAAGCAGCCTGCACAGGCAAACGTTACTTCCTCAGTCAGCATGTGGCATGCTGGCCTTGCAGGTAGTTTGCTCGGCTTGGGAGTCCTCTGTAAAGGACCAATTGGCTACATTGGACCACTCGTTGTCGTCATGGGTTGGGTCTGGCTTGTCCAATGCCTGTCTGGCACAAAAGAGCAGCCTGCTGGTATCCAGTTTAAAGAGCAGGTGCTCTCAACGCTCCGACATGTCTTCTCCAACGGTATTCCAGCAGCTTTTCGCACCGTCCAGCAAACTCGACTCCTTATCGTCACTGCTGCTGCCATACTCGTAGCCGCACCTTGGTACGTAAGCGTTGGTGTCCAAACTGATTGGGAGTGGACAAAAGGCTTCTTTTTTGTTCATAACGTCGGCCGATTCGTAGCCCCTATGGAGCGTCATTCGGGTGGCTTTTTGTTCCATCCTCTGACAATGCTTGTTGGCTTCTATCCTTGGAGTTGCTTTCTTCCACTTGCTATCTGGGCAACCATACGGCAACTCTGGACAACCTGGCGACAGGGCCAAATCCCACAAATTGAAAACTCACACACTCCGGCATTGAGTCTTCTTTTGTTTTGGATGAGTGTCTGGATCGGTGGCTTTTCACTTGCCGCTACCAAACTTCCTAACTACATAATGCCGGCATATCCTGCTGCTGCTCTCCTGATTGCTGCACTCGCAATGGAAGCAGTAAAACGCTCCGCTTGGCTCTACCCGCGATGGATGAGTATTGGCGTTGGTGGAATTGCTTTCGGCGGCATTGCGACAAGTGTTACGATTTTAGTCGGCTCGTTTTACGGTTTAACTGGTAGCGAACCTGCCGCAATCCTTGGCTTAATTCCACTCGCCGGTGCTTTTTGGCTTGTGTGGCGTTCACGACAACGACCGGCCTATGCTGTAGGCACCATGGTTTTCCTTGGTCTTCTCTATTCTTCTTTGGCAGTCGGCCCTACTGCAGCATGGATTAGTCGTGCTAATACACTTCCAGCCTTAATCCGTGAAGCCCACGCACACGCAGGCGGACACGCACGAATAGCGGCGTATTCTCAAATCACACCTAATCTTGTGTATTACGCCAAAGGCATTGTCCATCGCTGGGCTCCGGATTCTGCTCGAGCTGAACACGCTGCCACCTTTCTATCAACCGGCCCAGATGCCGTCCTCGTTATTCCGGAGAATAAATTTGATGAACTATCCTCTTTCTTGCCGGGAACCGCTGGGGTTGTGGGCCGCGCTCGACCCTTGTTCAAAAATCAGGACTTTCTTCTGGTCGGCACCATGAAGACTTCCATGCAAACAATCCCGAAACGCACCGCCTCGGTTCGGAGCATAAAAAGATGAACCAGCCGAAACGCCACACCCCAACAACACCTGTCCAGTCGACAGAACGTCCATGCCCTGGCCTCCTGTCGATTGTCATCCCTTGCTACAACGAAGAAGCTATTATTGAAGCAACTCATGCCCGCATCTGTAGCATTGCACCTCGTTTAGGCATGGAACTGGAAGTTCTTTACGTTGACGACGGAAGTCGAGACAGTACTCTCAAAAAACTTGAGCAACTTGCAGTTGAAGACTCACGCGTTGTCGTCATCGAGTTATCTCGAAACTTTGGCCAACAAGCCGCTATGTCTGCTGGTCTCGAAGCGGCGCAAGGAGATGCTGTTGTTATTATTGACGCTGATCTCCAAGACCCACCGGAAGTGATCCTTGAAATGATCACCAAATGGCGAACCGGTGTTGACGTTGCTTATGGACGTCGAAAATCCCGTGACGGGGAAAGCACCTTCAAACTCGTCACCGCGAGTCTTTTTTACAGATTTTTCGCTACTCTTATTCCGTACCCTGTGCCTGTCGACACCGGTGATTTCAAGTTATGCGATCGTGCGGTCGTTGATACCGTCTGTGCACTTCCTGAGAAACGTCGTTACCTTCGAAGCCTTGTTCCATGGGCAGGCTTTCATCATGCTCCAGTCGACTATGATCGAGACGCCAGAACCGCCGGAGAGACGAAATACTCAGCCTTTCGGCTACTTTCCCTCGCGGCAGATGCGGTACTTCTTTCATCAGACAAACCCGTTCGATTCATCTGGTTTCTCGCTGCCTTGTTTGCTTTTGTGGGCACATCTGGACTTGCAGCAGAGCTAATCTTTCCTTCAAAAGAAAATATATCTCTTCCCACGATTCTCGCTCTTCTCGGATTTATATCGGCAACGCAAACTGTCGCGATTGCTATCGTAGGCGAATACGTTGTCCGCTGCTATCGAGAGACACAAGCACGGCCCTCGTTTGTCATCCGAGGCAGAACAACTGCCACCAAGCAAACAACGACGGGTAGCTACCAAGAAGGCGAATCCGCTTAAGCATCATTTTTGCAAAAGAAGTTGTGAAGTAATTGTGTTTCATTAAGCCCAATCACTTCCTGCATTCGCTACAGCGCTGCTTCAATTGCCTCGATTAATTTGGGGTCTTGTGGAGACACGCCTGATTTGTACCGCCCAACAACTGCTCCATTTCGATCAATCAGGAACTTCTCAAAATTCCAACCAACATCACCGGATGGCTCAGCAGTTTCCGTCAGCGTCTTGTAGAGATTCGCCTTGCCTGCACCCTTTACTGTTATTTTTGAAAACATATCAAATGTAACGCCATAATTCTTTGAGCAAAATGATGCAATCTCATTGTCACTTCCAGGCTCTTGGGCACCGAAGTCATTTGCAGGAAACCCAAGAATAACGAACCCTTTATCTTTATACGTGTCATACAATTTTTGCAAACCAGCGTACTGCCGTGTGTAGCCGCACTGACTAGCCACGTTAACTATGAGTACAACTTTGCCGCTATAGTCGCTCAAGTCTTGGTCTGTTCCATCAATTTTCTTCATCGAACCAACAAGTGGGGACGCTGCATTACCTGATGCAGACATCGCAACCATTCCAATAATCAAAAGCACTCCAACAGTGAGTCTCATTACGGAAAAGGAAATCATGTGCAACTCCTTACAATGTTGATCTCACCTCTCAAAGCCGGCGAGAAAAACTTGAGGCCAAAATTCGATTCAAAAACAACTACAACAACTTTATCTTACCGGAAAGCAAAGAAATGGCCTCCCGAAAATCTATTTATTTACATGGACCAGCCCGTACCACCGCCTCATCAGTTTTATCACCGAACAGAACAAAATTCTTCCGGAACTTCTCTGCCAGAGTTCGGGCTGCCTCTTCCCAGGCTGTCGCATCCGACCAGGCATTCCGTGGTACCAGAAGACGCTCAGAGACACCGGACACCCGACAGACCGCCTCGAGCCCAAAAACAGGATCTCGCTGAGTTTGCTCATTGGTAAGTGAGCCAGCGTGAATCGCATCGATGATACATCGAGTGCTTGATAAATCAATTCGTCGGCCGACCCCGAGCCCTCCTCCAGTCCAACCGGTATTCACTAGCCAAGCCTGAGCCCCGTGACGGCAAATTTTTTCTGACAGTAGACGTGCGTAGACTGCTGGATGGCGAACTAGAAACGCGGCACTGTAGCATGGCGAGAAAGTAAGCTGGGGCTGAAAGACGCCCATTTCTGTTCCTGCAACCCGAGCTGTATATCCTGACAGAAACTGATACATCGCTTGCTCGGGTGTAAGCCGACTCACTGGCGGCAGCACTCCAGAAGCATCACACGTTAAAAAAATCACATGGTTTGGATGACCCGCGAGAGATGGCATCCTGGTGTTTTTGATAAATTCGAGAGGATATGCCGCTCTCGTATTCTCTGTTATCGCATTCGAATTGAAATTTACTTCACGAGTGATCTCATCGTAAACAACATTTTCCAGAACTGTACCGAATCGAATGGCTCGGTAAATATCAGGTTCTTTGTTCAAAGCAAGACCAATACACTTCGCGTAACACCCTCCTTCAATATTAAAAATACCGTCGTCACTCCATCCATGTTCATCATCACCAAGAAGCCTTCTAGCTGGATCAGCTGATAGAGTTGTTTTTCCTGTTCCCGACAGACCAAAAAAAAGAGACACGTCTCCTGTCTTTCCCTCATTCGCTGCACAATGCATGGAAAGCACACCTTTGGGCGGCAACAACCAATGCATGAGTGTGAACACACCTTTTTTCATTTCTCCGGCATACTCAGTACCGAGAATGACCTGTTCTTTCCGTTCAAGTGAAATATCTACGCTCGTCCGACTTGTCATCTGTGCCGTGAAGGAATTTGCAGGAAATTGTCCCGCATTGTAGATGACACAATCAGGATCCCCGAAGTTCTCTAGTTCCTCACGTGTAGGACGGATAAGCATGTTATGCATAAAGAGGGCATGGTAAGCCCTCGCACAGATCACTCGGACTTTAATCTGATAATCTGGACTCCAACCCGCAAACCCATCAAAAACATAGATCTGATCCCGTGTGTTGAGATAGTCAATTGCACGCTGACGATTCAAAAGGAACGTATGCTCGTCAATGGGATGATTCGTACTTCCCCACCACACATCCTTCTCTGAATCTCCATGACGAACAATATGCTTGTCCTTTGGACTTCTTCCAGTTTTTGCACCGGATCGTATTGCAATTGCACCGCTTGAGACAACTCCCGCCTGCTCTCGAGTGAGAGCATCTTCGTACAATCGTGCGGGCGACGCATTCCGTACCACAACAGGTACGGTGATTTCTTGTGGGGTTAAATCTACGTGAATTGGCACACTTCACTCCAAGGACAGTCCGTTTATTCCAGAAACCAGATGTGAATTTCTCCTCATACTCGAGCCGGTCAGTCTACCTGCTTAGATAATGCCAACAGCCAAAATGAAAGACACCAGAAGGATACTGCATCCTGCAGCAAGTATGACCATCCCTACTGGGCTTGGCTGCACTCGCAAACGCCGAGACATTCTCCTCAAACGACGACTCAGATCAGTCCACGCCTCACCTGCTTCACCTGATTGTAGAACCACTACACTGACGGTACGCAACGGGCCGTTCCCCTCCACGTGCGCCTGCAGCCCAAGCGTCGGCAAGGCAACACTCTCTCCTGCCCACCGAACTGCGGGATCAACCGCAGCTGCGTTCTGTGCCACAAGAGGTCGAACCTGCTCAACTGTTGCGTTGTAAATCAGCAATCGCGGCCTTGCAAAAAGGATGCATACAGCAACAACCAGGGCATACAGGAGAAGCAAGATGACCTCTCCCCAAGGCGACCCACCTAATAAGGGTTGAATGGCGGCGAGTGGCCCTACTGCCACAAGACCTGAAAGAGCAATACCGAGCAGTGCACTATCCCATGCTGCAGACATAACAAGAGGACGATGACGAAGTTGCAGCCCACCCATTATGCAGAAGTAAACACCCAATGGCACCAACGCGATCCAAAAGGGCAGGCTTTCAAGCCAAAAACTCATGACGTGTCCTCGTTGGAAGCAAGAAGGGCAATTTTATTATTTGCTAAAGAAAGCCATGCCACACATGACAAGCAACCATACTATCTCAATGACGACCATCGAAATGAAGAAGGCATACTTTCGTTGAGTCGCTAGCACCGATTTTGCTCTTTCATCAAAGTGAATCAGGCGAGGCAAAAACAATATCCCTAACAAATGCGTCTTCGAAGCTATACACATCATGAAAGTCTTCACGACGGTCGTCGCTGGTTTTCCTCATTTGGCCCATGTCGATCATGTTGAACACAATTTCACCAATGTCAGCAGTAGCACGAATACCCCAAGACGACAGCACCTTTATTGCTAAATATCCATATTGCTGCTGTGCATATTGCCGAGCAGCTTCACACAGATCTTGGCCACTCACATGCTTTTCGCTTTTCTTTTTTTCTCGAGCTGACTGCACATCTTCTGACTTTTCCTGCTCGCCCATGCCAAGAGACTCTTGAGCAAAAGAAAGGGCTTCAAGAACAAACAGGTATGCATCCAGAGAATATCTCTGATCTCGTTCGAGCAAGTCTGCCAACGGATGATTTGGATCAATAAGAGGCATGTGTTTCTCGTCTCGCGGTATTGGACTTAACGAGTATAGCACATAGACCGCGAGGTTATCTGGCAAGATGCTTCAGATACAATCAACTCCCAGGAGCCTGTTCCTCTATAAATGTGTATCCCAGCGGAGTGAGAGGCCTGGAAAAATCACGAATCAAATCGAGACCACGATCTATGAGGCTCGTCCGCGGATCAAACTGATAGACATCTCGGTCTTGGCCACCTGGCTTAAATACCTGAATGGCAAATGGCATCAGATCTGTAGCCCTGAGGATTAGCTCAACTTTTGAGAAATTTGCAGCATCGACCTGAAATTTAGGTAACGCTTCGAGCCATATTTGGTCAGTTACTGATGGTGGTGTAATGATTCGCATTGAATACCGCTTCTTCAGAGTGTCTGCCTTTGCGCCAAAAACAAATGGAAGTGGACCTTCACTAATTGCCCGTCCTCGCATTTCCGGCGGTAACTTTGTTTCACGGAGCTGACGCTCACTGTGCCGAAACTCATAGATACTCGTACCGTTGCAGACCCAGTGCTCACCAGAATTTGAGGGCCTAGTATCATATGTTCTTTTTTCCGGATTCCACTGCTTTGATGACTTCACTCGAAAAAGACCTTTATCAGGAGCAGCATATTTAATTTCCCCAGTACTTTCAGAAAACGCTAGTCGCTCGCCTGAAGCATCAGCTGGGCTCCAGGCGTTGTACTCCCATTTATAAAAAGTGCACGACCAAGTCGTCACCTTCGCGTTTCGAGCTTCCCATCCTATCAATAATCGTTCGAGTGCCGCTTGTTGCTCGGGACTCAATGCTGAAGCCTGATTCTGACTCAAAGGCTGGGTAGCTTGTTGCTGAGAAAAAATTTCTGGTTGACCAAAGACTAAAACCGTGACGACGAATACCCAGTGACACAGCGTGCCTGACCTCACTCTGCGGGGGGTGTTATGTCGTTGATCAGAATGGCCAGCCCGGATTACATGCACATCAAACTCCTCAATGATTTCTGGGACAGTAGCAATCTGCCCAAGTAATCGCGAGGTCTTTTTCAGGGCACAAATCGTCCTGATCGAGGGATTTTACCAATGAATGTCGCGGGCAGACGCATTCATTCGTAACTCTTGTAACTCGCGGGAAAAGCCACCAGAAAGTATTGGAAATCGGCACCAGGATTTCGGATCCAGGCTTTCGTCGTCAAGATGAAAAGACGGCGCTAATCGCTCACGTTTCCACTGATTCCGTGACCACAGCAGAAAAAAACGTTCCGTCCAATACCCTAATCTATCAGCATCATACTGAGGGAATTCATGTATCAATTGCTCCCAAATCACGACGGGCATCTGTTGATCACGAATCGCGAATCTCTCAATTCGATCGAGCACATCATAAGGCATTAGATCAGACTCGTCAGTCTGCCCATCACAGGTCGGCCTCAATTCAGCTGTTGGCTGTTGCTTGTTGATTGCCCCCATAGCAGAAAGTGGCCCAATGTCCTGAGGCCCCACATGCTCAATCCACGTAAGCCATTCTCGAAGAAACGCTTTGTCTATACCTGCGATTGGTGCAATTCCGCCAGCAGTGTCTCCATCCATGGTTGCATAGCCAACAGCAGCTTCTGATCGATTGCTTGTTGCAACAAGCATCGCGTTATAAAGGTTTGCCAACAGCCAAACTCCGGGCGCTCGCACCCTGGCTTGGATGTTCTGCCGGGCAATATCGTCGCTCTCCCAACTAAGTTTTCTACCAATGACTGTCTCTGCAAGTTCTTCGTATTTCCGTACCAGTGATTCGACATCGAATTCATGGAACTTTGCTCCAACGGCAGACGCAATTCCACGGGCCGCCTCTCTGGTTGTTGTACTGGAATTTGCCGTTGATTGATAAACGCACGTGAGTACTTCAGCAACAATAGCTTGAACACTTGGATCTGAATAGCAGCTGACTGGTAGCTCGCCAAGATTGCCACGCAAGGAATCACCAAGACCAAGCCGCTTTGCAGTATTGGGGCCGTATTCCTTAGCGATCATCGCAACCCCGATTGCAATGAGGCAAATAACTGCTGAGGAATCCGCACCGCCGCTTGCACTTACAACAAAACCACAACTTCTACTTTTCCTTAAGCTATCCATCAGTCCAAGGGATACCGCCCGGGTAAATTCTTCTTTCTTACGAACGCCTGGATCCTGGCTACGCTCCCACTCATCTCGACTATCTCTGCCATACGATGGGTCGCGGAGGGAAAGAGTAGGGATCGTAAAATCGTGCGATATCACCTCACAATGACCTGGAAGGCTCGTCTGGGAAATACTTCTCGACTGAATAAGACGAATGGCATCAATATCAACATCACCACCAATAATGGAAACATCTGCGAACGAGAACCGTCCACCACGAGTCACGAGACCAGAAGGATCAGCAATCAGCGTACTACCGTCGTAGACAATTCGACCGGCCTCGTTACCAAGTAGATTAGCCAGTACGTACGCAGAAGCGAAGGCACGGGCCCCCTCTAAGACAAATCGCCCACGAATTTCGTCCTTACCAAAAGCAAAATGACTGGCAGATGGATTCAAAATAACATCAACTCCACGGGCAGCAAGTCGGGCACCTGGCCGATCTGCAACCCATGCGTCTTCACATATCTCAAAACCAATTCGAACTCCACCACAACTAAATCGCAGATCACCAAAAGGCAATTGCCGCCCAGCCACCGTGAGCACATCCTGACGTCCCGATGGCCAGCGACGAAACCAACGAGGCTCATAATGGAGACCGTCACCCGCCAAGTGCTGCTTTGCGGAAATACCGAGAAGTTCACCATCGACGAGTAAAGCAACCCCATCGTAGACACCACTGGCCCACCGCACTGGCAAACCAACCGCTAAAACAAGCCCACGGCTGACCGGCTCAAGTTCGAGCAATATGTCCATAGCCGTTGAAAGGACACCCGATGAATGAAACGCATCTTCGCAACCATATCCACTGATACAAAGTTCTGGACAACAGAGAATTGAGATTTGTCGACGACGAGCCTCTTCGCACGCTGATGCAATCCGGCTCAGATTGCCTTCCCAGTCCAATGGTGTTTGATTCAGGGCGGTCGCCCCAAGACGAATGAGTTGCACGTTTTACTCAACTGCTCTCTGGCACAGTCGACTCCTCAAGATAGGTATAGCCACCTAGGCCATCTTCCTAAAACCGAATAAAACGACCTGCCTGCCCAGCACTTAT
>CBFIHW010000081.1:0-13338 GCA_965662325.1 uncultured Pirellulales bacterium
ATTGTAATGTGTGCATTCACAGGCAAAAATTCAGCAGCCGTTTGCGAGGGCCTTTCTTATTACAATATTGACGAAGTCTTAGGGTTTGTCCCGATTACATCTAAGCAAGTTGAATACTTGTTGCAGAATAACAGTCAGGGGTTTCGTTGGAGCCGTGCTGTTTCGAAAAAGGACCCCGTCCTGAACAAAGAAACCCTAGTTTGGATACGAGCAGATGGAGCCAAAGCAAATGCGACACCCTCCATGGGAATGATTGCATTCAAATCCGCTACTTTGGTGGACAGAGAAGCCAAGGATAAGGTAGGTGCCTTTAAGGGTTTCTAGAAGACCCTCGCCAAAAGATTAGACTGCACACCAACAACATCAAAACCAACACAATAACTGCACCGCACATGCCTGAGGTGAAAAAAAGGGCGGCAACGAATAAACGCTGCCGCTAGTCTTCTGTTCAAGGCCGGTGGCATTTTTTGCTTACCGTTTTCCCTTCCGCCAATCCCACGGTGCTATCGGGTTGGGGTCAGCCCATAAGCCGATCCTGTTTGCTCTGGCGTAGTCTTCAAATTGCTGCATAGGAACTGAATTACTGTATTGCTTGTAATGCCAAGCCATACCCATACGAATCATCTGTGCGTTAACGTTGCCGTTTCCTAGAAAGACAACACCCAGCGTTCTATCGTAGCGATTCTTGCCTGAACTGCTGATGGTCACTGACTTACCGAAGACCAAACTGGACAGTGCTTGTTTGGCGTTGTTACCAAAGGGCTGGCCCAGTTCAGGTGTATCGATTCCGAATAGCCGCACCTTTGGCGTTTCATTTATGGTGCGTAGCGTCAGCGTGTCACCGTCATGAACACCAACGACGTTACCAACGATCACTTTGTCGGCGGCTATGGCGGGAAGTGCCAGTAGGCAGAAGAGGGCGAGGGTTTTCATCCGTAAGCCTTGGACCGGGTAGTAGGCATTTGCCTTCAGTTCTTACTATTCTCTGGTATCCGATAGTAAAGATGTCCAAAACCAGACAAAACGCCATCAGGCTTGAAACTTTCACTTGCGATATTGTTTTCACCGATGGGGAAAAACCAGATTGTATAACCGTTGCTCATTTTCACCCTGGCATAGTCTTCCCCAGCTGGCACAACTAGTTTACCAGTCACAATTACTAATCCGGGCCTCTTCTTTTCTCGTTGTTCAACCCGGTTGGCTTTGATTTCAAAAACCTGTTCGAAGTTAAGTCTCCCCCATTTTCCTTGTAAACCAGCAATAATCTCCTTTTCAGTTTTAGCGGCATGCAATGGTTGAGAAACAAAGAGTAGCGCAAAAAGTAACAGCACAGACCGCATTCTGAAAATCTCCACAGGACAACATTAATTTAACACAGGGTAACTTCAGCCGAGAATTCATTCCACATTGACTTGCATTTTCAGCCGTGCGTGT
The DNA here is from genome assembly GCA_965662325.1 of uncultured Pirellulales bacterium. Lineage (GTDB taxonomy): Bacteria > Planctomycetota > Planctomycetia > Pirellulales > UBA1268 > UBA1268. Next base: position 1,435 of record CBFIHW010000081.1, read on the forward strand.
TCTGGCTGATCCTTCACAAATACCCCACCTGCAAGCGTTAAATACGGGGTCCACTGCTGCGTCTTTTGGCTAACTCCAGGCGTCTGCGAACTGCCTGCCGTGCTGGTCGTATTGGAGGCATGAGACACGAAGTACTTTTCACTTTTGGCGATAACGAAGAATACGAACTGATTGAGGCAACGTGCGTTGCGTGCCGCTGCGAATTCATGTTCATCGACGAAGCAGAAGCGATTTCATTGCCAATCTGCCTTGTGTGCAACCAGGCCATGAAGGATTGCAAACTTGATTTTGATACGAATGAGGAGGGGTAGAGAAATGTGCTTAGACAGAAGTGACGCGGTGTTCTTTGGCTTCTTTGTTGCGGTAATTGCTTTACAGGCTTTTTGGGGAACTGGTTTCTTAGCAAACCTCATAGTCATGCCGTCAATAAACTAGAAGCATTCAGGGTGCCGCAGTTTGAAGTCCTCAAAAATTCCGGCGACTTCTTGTGCTTCACTTTGTCGAAGAGGAAGCGGTGCTGTGCCGCCTAACCCCCCTTCGAATAACTGAGTTATTGCACGGCTGTCCTAGCCGGGGGTTTCGCGATCCTGTGGACCTGGAGGCAATCAGACCCCCCTATAAAAATATTGCGAATTAATTCACGCCGCTCATTGTGCGATTATGGTTCGGAACGTGTTTTATGAGCCAACCACCCGCTACCCCCTCTGTCACACTGCAGGCTGAATCACAACTGTCTGATCTGCATTTGATGTAGTCCTACATCAAATGATGTCCACGTACCACTTGTGTTGGTATGCGGACAGTTCTGGTGTTGGTGTGGCTATTGGCTTTTGGATTGGGGTAGGTCTAGGATTCATTGAGGGAGATTGAACCGATGGATTTGAATTTTGTTTTGGCTTCGATAGTGGTGACATCATGGCTGGGAATTGGTGCGTACTATTTCGCTTCACGACTTTACGACGGCTGAGGTTCTGTCTGTTCCTAATGCGTTGAGCCAACGCACCATCGGCTACCCCGAAGTGTCACCGTTGTCACCCCTTGCGGCGAGTATTTCGGCTCGTCTCTCGTCGGCTATTCTTGTGCCGGGTTTGCCTAACCAAAATTCGCGACCGTCTACACGTAGTCTTAAAAGACCTTTGGCCCGGTGTAACTGTGGCTCGGGGAATGCCTTACTTGATCGTCTACCCATCGTCGTACCTCCTAGATCGAATGATCTATCGGGTACAGTTTGGAAGGTGTACCCGATTAAATCGGATAACCATGATCCAAGTGGCACGATCGCAACAGGCGACCGGTACAGGTTTGTACTTATTTCTACGGTCTGTCTGCATTTGTGGCAAACAGTCGGGGCGACATGATTCGAACATGCGACCTCTTGGTCCCAAACCAAGCGCTCTACCAGGCTGAGCTACGCCCCGAATGTGGCTCCTATCAGAAACCGCCGAAGAGATCTCAGAGTATAGCCAAGACTGATAAAAGGCAGAGTAGTAAACAGAAATCCCGGGAACAAGGCACGTTTTTAGTTTTTGAGGAACTCCAGAAGGCGTTCAAATTCCTCTGGACTACCGAATGGGATAACAATTCGTCCGGCTCCTTTGCTATTTGCGTGAATCACGACTTTTGTGCCAACAGCTCTTCGAAGCTCATTCTCAAGTGAGACAATTTGGCTTGAACGCCGTGAAGCCGGGCGCCCGCCCTTCCTTTTCGGAGTTGTTGTTCCAGCAGCTTGTGGGTCATGTATAGAAGCGGTTGAAGAACCTGAGATCTCTTCAACCTCATCCGCTCGAAGTATTTCCTGAATTTCGCTTTCAATAGCTCGAACAGAAAGCCCTTGTGACACAACTTTTTCAGCAAGTGCCACCTGTTCGTGTTCATCACCCAATGGCAAAAGGGCTCTGGCATGGCCCATTGAAATTTTACCTGCTCGAAGTTTCTGTTGAACAACCTCCGGTAATTCCAGCAAACGAATTAAGTTGGCGACTGTTGAACGATCGACCGACAGCCTTTTCGCGAGTTCTTCTTGAGTGCCACCCCATGTGGAGAGGTACTGCTTAAAACTTGTTGCCTTTTCAAGAGGGTCGAGATCCCGACGTTGAAGGTTTTCGACAATCGCAATCTCAGACATCTGGCGGTCATCAACTTCGAGCAAACGCACCGGAACGTTTTCCCAGCCCAAGCGACGCGCTGCTGCCAAACGACGCTGGCCAGCAATCAGTTGGTAACGATCATCTTTCGACCGCACAACAATAGGCTGAACAAGCCCATGCTCTTTAAGGCTATTTGATAATTCAATGAGATCGTCTGCTGATATTTCACTGCGAGGTTGCCAAGGATTTGGATCAATGGAAGCAGTTGAAATCTCACTCGCAGGAAGTTCAGCGGCAGCCTGCTCGAGATCTTCAGCTTTATGGAGGATAAGCTGTGCAGCTGCTGATCGTGAACGGTCAGGGGTTTCTGGCTGACTAGCCAACGCTCCTGTGCCATCCGTTGGTGGTACCGACTGATCCATACCAGCTCTGCCCAGAAGTGCTTCCAGACCCCGCCCTAGCCGTCGTTCTCTACTCACAGTCGCGTACCTCCATGCACAATTCTGTATACGCCCGTGCTCCCAGAGAGCGTGGTGCGTAGTCGAGCACGCTTAAAGCGTGACTCGGTGCTTCCGACACAGAGACGTCCCGTGGGATGACAGTGTCAAAAACAATCTCACCAAAAAAATCTCGAACCTCTCGTTCAACCTCGGTTGTCAATTCCAGATTGGCGTCATGCATCGTCAGCACAATACCACTGAATGAAAGGCGGCCAGGTCGATCTGCCATGACATCTCGAATTACCTCAATCATCTGTGTTAGCCCCTCAAGTGCGAAATACTCACATTGAATTGGCATAAGTACTTCAGTTGAGCCGGCAAGCGCTGTGCGGGTTAGTTCACCCAGTGAAGGAGGACAGTCAATGAGGCAGTAGTCCCATGCATTCAGTCCACATGAAAGATGATTTGAGAGAACCATTGAGCCAGCGCGTGCCTGTTCTGCAATCCGCTCCACATCACGTACACTCCGACTGCCGGGAAGGAGCGAGAGGTTCGTGACTGTAGTGCGCACAACGTTCTCTCCCAAAACTGCTTCCGACACCAGCGGATGTGTTTCAGCAGGAAGTCCACCAAGTCCAGTTGTTGCATTGCATTGAGGATCGAGATCAACCAGCAATGTTTGCATGCCCGCCTTGGCAAGTCCGGCTGCTACGTTCGAAGCAGTCGTTGTCTTCCCGACGCCACCCTTTTGATTTGCTACACACACAATCCGGCCCATCCGCGTATTCCTACAAATGATTTCGCAACGCACAACACGTGCTTTCGGTGTATCGGCACGAACCGGTGGGGTCGTCATCATCGGACTTCTGTGGGCGGTGTTTCACGTGAAACCGACGAACTTTGCGCAGACTACGGGCCTTACCTGTTTCACGTGAAACGACCTATCTCTACGAAAAGGATCGGTCTGTACCGGCTGCAATTTAGGAACACGAAAAAGCGTGAACAAATGGCCGGGTCACTCTTTGGGAGCGGCTAGAACTTTGTGCAACTGGCAGGCAGCCCTTCACCATTGCGGTTCGAGTCAAGAAACAGCACCTGCCGCTAGAAAGTTTTAATAAGCAGACTACCTGCCGTCGTTTATTATGGTTGTCACCACGGTCGAGATGAAGCACGTAGAGGCATTGAGATTTAGGATTTCTAAAGCTCTCTTACGGAACTATCCGCTGTCAGCAGTTCTTGTTTTTTGTAGGACCAGTCTGGCCTCCAAGACGTTCAGTAGGCCTAGAAGTAGCTGCTTCTGGATGGTTCTCTTTTGAATCGAATTGCTAGAGATATTTGAACTCTTTTGTTCTGTTGCCTAGAAGAAGCTCTGATTCATTGACCTATTTCTCTACTGTGATGCGGTACCATTTTTCGGTAGCGTGAGGCTGGGATTTATGGGATTAGCAAGTATTGTTTTGGGAAGGCGTGTTCTTTCTAGTCAACAGTCGAGAGCAATTTTTGAACTACTAAAAAATCCCAGACAGTGTGTCGCTGAGCAGGCATTTCGGCCTGTATATCAATGCGGGTGAATGTTGTTTCACATGAAACACAATCCCGGGGAGCTAACTCCAGAAAAGAAAAAGGCTGCAGAACGTCAGAGCATTCTGCAGCCTTTTTCGATACTATTTTCAGATAATTCTAGTAGCGGTAGTAGTCCGGCTTAAATGGGCCATCAACTGGAACGTTGATGTACTCGGCTTGTTCACTAGTAAGCCGAGTCAATTTGACACCAAGTTTTTCTAGGTGAAGGCGGGCAACTTCCTCATCCAACTTCTTGGGAATCATATGGACATCAACAGAGTAGTGGTCTGTCTCACGATTCGACCAGAGTTCCATCTGTGCAAGCACTTGGTTTGTGAACGATGTGCTCATAACAAAACTTGGGTGACCAGTCGCACAGCCTAGATTTACGAGACGTCCCTTGGCCAGAATAATGACACTTCGGCCGTTTTCGTTAAACGAATATCGATCAACTGCACCGATATCGGCAGCTTTGATTTCGTCTTTTGAGACCTTGCCATCAGCAACCTGTTGCTCAAGCCATGCAACGTCTATCTCAGTGTCGAAGTGCCCAATATTACAGAGAATCGCATCGTTTGGCATGTGCCTGATATGCTCACCGAGGATGATATCCTTGTTGCCGGTGGTGGTGACAAATAGATTTCCTTCCTTGCAGGCATCTTCCATCGTGACAACTTCAAAGCCTTCCATGGCAGCTTGCAGTGCGTTGATCGGATCAATTTCAGTCACGATGACCCGGCATCCATAGCTCTTGAGACTAGCAGCACATCCTTTACCAACGTCACCATATCCACAAACGACGGCGACTTTGCCAGCAAGCATAATGTCCGTCGCTCGCTTGACACCATCCGCCAGGGACTCACGGCAGCCATAGAGGTTATCGAACTTGCTCTTCGTAGCACTGTCATTGACGTTAATTGCTGGGACTTGCAGAGCACCGGTCTTGTTCAGGACTTCGAGACGATGAATACCGGCGGTTGTTTCCTCGCTCACACCATGAATGTTAGCTAGAAGTTCAGGAAATCGTTCGTGAACCATGGCAGTAAGATCACCACCATCATCAAGAATCATGTTCAGTGGCTCTCCTGAAGGAAACATGAGGGTCTGTTCAATACACCACTCAAATTCTTCTTCAGACTCACCCTTCCATGCGTAGACAGGAATTCCTGCAGCGGCAATAGCGGCAGCAGCATGATCCTGTGTGCTGAAGATGTTGCAACTGCTCCACGTGACGTCTGCACCCAACTCAACGAGAGTTTCGATAAGCACAGCAGTTTGAATTGTCATGTGAAGACAGCCAGCTATACGGGCGCCAGCGAGTGGCTTTGAATCACCATACTTTTCGCGGAGAGCCATGAGCCCAGGCATCTCATTTTCGGCGAGTGTGATCTCTTTGCGGCCCCATTCGGCCAGAGACATGTCAGCAACTTTGTATGGCAGGCGAGTATCAACTTGGGCCACAGGAACCTCCTCGGGCATTTTTAAACGGGATGGCAGATAACGTTTCTGCTCAATACTTATTTCATTTAACCGTACGAATTGTAACGCTTTAACGCACTGCGCACAGGTCGAATCTCTGTCGAATCCCTCTGTGTTCCAAGAGAGCGGAAGAAACGGCGAATAACAAGGTTTAGGAAAAACGCCGATGAATGGGAATGTAGGGAGTTCCGTGCTTAGGCTTCTGCCTGCTCAGAGAAGGCCTGTTTGGCCGCTTCAACAAATTGTCTGACTAAATTCGGATCCTTCTGGCCTGGACATGATTCGACACCGCTGGCTGTGTCGACCGCGATCGCGTGTGTCGTCTGTATCGCGGCCGTGACATTGTCAGGTGTGAGTCCGCCAGCAAGTGTTGTCGGGACAGGAAGAACTGGTACATCTGCAACGGCTTGCCAGTCAACGGTCTGCCCGGTGCCACCAAGTGCACCGGCATTGACGTCACGTGACACACCGGCATCAAGTAACGCCATCGCCGGACGACAACCACATGCAGCAGCTGCATCAATCCACTGACGAGCTGTTGCAAATCGGTCTGGATCAATTGATGGTTTCTCAAGTCGTACCACTCGAATGACTGGGTATGGTTTCAATTCATCACAACGCCAGGGGGGGTCACTTTTCTCTGGTGGTCCATCAAAGAGACCGTGAAGTTGGATCGCATCCAGACCAATTTGTTTTGCAAACGAGAGCATTTCACTCGGAGGTCGCCCTACAAAAACTCCAATGCGAACAATATGCTCGGGTAGGTTTTGGGAGATTTCAGTCGCTCGCTCGAGGTCGAGGCAGCGCGGAGAACCCGTAATGAAATTCAAACCAATAGCATCAGCGCCTGACGCGGCGATCATCGTGGCGTCCTCGACAGAGGTAACCCCGCATATTTTGATCTGAAACATAAAATCCCTCGTATTCATCAACAGCATTGCAGTGCAGACCAACTGTACTGATCCGCAGATTCCGCGTGGGTCTCCTGAGCCGAGTCGATTCACACAACCGGAAAAGTCTATGCGTTGAGGCAACGGTACAGGAAGACACCAGATTCGGCCGACAATACTTCAGTGCAATCAGGCCCGTTGTGCTCTCGATAGTTCTTCGCCTTATTCGAACGTGTCGAGCCCATCCTCGCAACCATATATATATGTCATCATCGAAAAGTTTTTATCGCCTGGCGAGTCGTCCTTTTATGACTGTTCCTCGCGTGGGTTCCTTTCATCCTTCTCCGGATGCCACCAAGGCGATTGATGGATTATGTCGCGTTGTGAAACGGGCCGAGGGTATTGGCCTTCTTGTTGGCCCAACCGGGTGTGGAAAATCGCTTCTCTTGTCATGCCTTCGTGAACGACTTGAGGGCGACTATGCTGTGGCGATTCTTTCCGGGGCTCGTATTTGTACCCGACGTGGATTATGGCAGTCGATCTTGTCAGATCTCGATGAAGCATACCGTGGCCTGGATGAAGAAGAATTACGGATTGGACTGGTCGACCGCATTCGTGGGCTTGCTGCAACAGGTTCTGGTCTGGTCGTACTCGTAGATGAATCACACACACTTCCACGTAGACTCTTAGAAGAATTACGATTACTCACTGGCGTTGTCACTGCCTATCCTGCTGTGCATCTTGTGCTTGCCGGCACAATTCGTCTTGAGGAAATGCTCGGCGAGCCTGATCTGGAGGGTATTGCTCAGCGAATTGCGGTTCGTGGGTACTTGGAAGCACTCGACTATGAGGAAACATGTCGATACGTTCGCACGCAGATGTACTGCGCAGGGCTCGATTGGGATACGAATTTTGAACCAGAATGCGACGCTGTCGTGTTTTCACTTACAGAGGGTGTTCCACGACTTATCAATCAACTCTGTGATCAGGCCATGCGATTAGCCGAGCAGAGAAATGCAGATGACGTTGGCAAACATGACCTTGCATCTGCGTGGGAGGAAATTCAATGTCTTCCTGCACCGGCGTCGGTGCAAAGTGAAATTTCAAGATCAAACACAATGTCTAGCGCTGATGAGTTGGAGCAGTCCGGTGCATCATTGACTGCCGAAGCAGATTATGCTGAAGAAGAGGTAGTTGAAGAAAGCTGCTTTGGAGATGACACAGGGTCAGCGGTCATTGAGTTCGGGTCTTTTGAGGAAGAAGGCCAGCCAGATGACCATCAAGTGGATAGAGATACTTCAGCCCCTGACACAACGCTGTCTTTTGCTGAGGAATCTTCTGCGGAAGGCTATAAGTCTCAGGGAGTAACCGAAAAACAGCAACGGGAAGAAGACGCGCCGTATTCTGTTGGATTTGAGGAGTCGCAACGTGCTACGGAGTTTGCTGTCGAAGCTTTGATCAAAGAGGCGCAACAAGGGCTGAAAAAGGATTTCTATATCAATGAGGAAATAAAGCAGTCACCTCCTTTTCAAGAGGACGATTTGTGCCTTGGGTCTGATATAGAACTCGTGTTTGATCCCCCATTTGATTCAGATGATGAGGTGAAGCGGCCAGACCCTTTCGCAGAATGCTTTGCTGAAGAAGAAGAGGTCGTTGAGCGTTTTGTTATGGAGGGCCCGGATGATTTCCATCGCCGCCTGCATGTTGCTAGTCGAGAAGGACTGTCTATTAACCGACGGCTTTCAGAATTATCCAAAAGCGAACCGCTCGAAAAGGAACGGAAAAACATCGCGACAAAAGTAAAAGAGACACCACCATCAGTTTCTCTTGAAACGAATCAACATGTTGAGAGAAAAAATGTTGAATCTGAATTAGATGATTCAGACATGGTCGTTATTGAGGAGGATCGCTTTCCGGATCCAAACTGTACTCATTCAACCGTTGCTGCCGTACGACTTGGCGACTACTCTCGGCTGTTTGCGCGGCTCCGCCGAGGTGGAAAAATGGGGTCGTCGAGTGAGTGAGGTTCAAACATCAGTAAAAACAGTGCCAGAAAGACGGTGAAAGTCAGTTCATGATCGAAGCCGCCTTCTCTATCGGTTGCTTGTCAGAATATGGCCGACCTTCGCCCTTGGGGCCATTGTTTATCGTGAGCCATACAGATTGCTGGTACTTGACGTAACATCTTGCATACAACGTCAGTGATCATCCTAAGAGATCGCTGCTCTTGTTCTCCGATGAGTGTGGCACCGTTACGATTTTGTGTTGCCTGTGTCGATGCGCCTGCGTTGATGAAGGAGACGTTCATGAAGACTCAAAGACCATGTGTTGGTATCCTCACCAGTGGTGGTGATTGTCCAGGGTTGAATGCGGTCATACGAGCAACTGTCCTGTCTTCTGAAAGGCTGGGGTATTCGTGCATTGGTTTTTTGCGCGGATATGAAGGGCTTGTAGATCCGGTTGAATACATGCCGCTCACTCCGGCAAATACCAGTGGTATTCTGACTGAGGGTGGAACAATTCTTGGCTCAACGAATCGTGGACGATTTTCGGCAACCACTGGTAAAGACAGCCGTCTGGCCATTGACCCAGATTTGCTGTCTGGTGTTGCCCAGACTGTTCGTCAACTCAATGTTTGTGGCTTGATCTGTATTGGAGGAGATGGCTCACTTGCAATAGCAGATCAGTTTCATCAGTTCGGTATTCCTGTCGTCGGGGTTCCAAAAACTATTGATAATGACCTTGGAGCTACTGCGTTTACATTTGGTTTTGATTCTGCTGTATCAGCAGCGACGGATGCTTTAGACAGGTTGCGAACAACTGCAGCAAGTCATGAACGCATTATGGTGCTCGAGGTAATGGGCCGTCATGCCGGGTGGATTGCCTTACATGCCGGGCTTGCCGGGGGAGCCGATGTTATTTTATTACCCGAAATTTCATGGGACTTTGAGAGCGTCTGTCGAAAAATATTGGCTCGTGAATCAGTTGGTCGGCGGGACACGTTACTCGTTGTTGCTGAGGGGGCGACATTACCGACCGGTGATATGGTTTGTATGGCATCATCAAAAGTGAATGAGCAGGTAAAACTTGGTGGAATCGGTCAGGTTGTTGCAGAGGAAATTGCACAACGTTTAGATAGGCAGACGCGCACCGTTGTTCTTGGACATCTTCAGCGTGGTGGAAGTCCCACTACGTTCGACAGAGTTCTTGCGACAGAGTTCGGTGTTTTGGCCGTGCAAATGATTCATGAAGGGCGTTTTGGAGAGATGGTATGCTACCGGCCACCAGAAATTGAGAGTGTGCCCATTGCTTCGGCGATCAAACGACTCTCCCGAGTCGACCCAGATGGTTCGGCCGTGCGAACTGGTCGTGGATTGGGAATAAGTTTTGGGGACACCCGCTGACGTGCAGCGCGAGTTCCACTGAAAAATTTGGGTGAGGAGCAGAACATGTCAGCGAATGACAAGGCGGCAGGGCGAGTTGCAAGTGTGATGCAGGAGCATCGCTTATTTCCGCCATCAAAAGACTTTTCAAGCCGATCTCGTATCGGTTCGATGGAAGCGTACCAAGCCCTCTATGATCAGGCTAAAAAGGATCCAAATGGTTTCTGGGCAGAGCGGGCTCACTCATTACCATGGATGAAGCCATATAACGAAGTGTTGAGATGGAATGCTCCACATGCAGAGTGGTTTGTGGGTGGGCAGACAAATGCTTCAGCAGCATGTATCGATCAGCATGTTGAAGCTGGGCTTGGTGACAAGACTGCGCTTGTATGGATCGGCGAACCCACTGGTGAACGACGAACACTCACGTTTCGTGAACTCAAGGAAGAAGTGAGTAAAGCCGCTGCAGGATTATCGCGCTTAGGTGTGAAACAAGGTGATGTTGTTTCTATCTATATGCCAATGACACCAGAGCTTGTCATTGCAATGTTAGCATGTGCGAGAATCGGTGCAGTGCACTCTGTCATTTTTGGCGGATTTTCAAGTGAAGCGATTGCAGACCGAAACAACGATGCGCAGGCTGTTGCTGTCATTACCTCTGATGGTGGATGGCGTCGAGGCAGTGCGTTACCACTTAAGGCAAACGTTGATGAGGCTGTCAAGAAATCACCCACCGTGAAACATGTTGTGGTTCTTAAACGCACTGGCCAGGAAGTCACGATGGTTGATGGGCGGGACGTGTGGTGGCATGAAATGCTTGCTGATGAATCGGGAGACTTTGCACCAGTCCCAATGGATTCAGAGTCTCCACTTTTTATTCTGTATACGAGTGGCTCAACTGGAAAGCCAAAAGGAATTAAGCACACAACGGCCGGATATCTATTGTGGGCGAAAACAACGGCAGAGTGGGTTTTTGATCTCCGTGACGATGATTTGTTCTGGTGCACTGCTGATTGTGGCTGGATTACTGGGCACAGTTATGTCACGTATGGCCCGTTAGCGGCTGGCGTTGGAATCCTAATCTATGAAGGGGCACCAGACGCTCCTCACCAAGGGCGTTTCTGGGAGATTATCGAACAGGAAAAGCCAACTATTTTTTACACAGCACCAACTGCTATTCGAGCGTTCATGAAATGGGGTCCGGAACATATTGATGGCAGGGATCTTTCGAGCCTGCGGTTACTTGGCACGGTTGGAGAAGGTATTAATCCCGAAGCATGGATTTGGTATCACGAAACAATAGGCGCTGAACGTTGTCCCATTGTCGATACATGGTGGCAGACAGAGACTGGCGGAATCATGATGAGTCCGCTCCCCGGTTGCATTCCCACGAAACCAGGTAGTTGCACGTTGCCGTTGCCGGGAGTCTATCCAGAAATTGTTGATGCCTCAGGTGAGCCAGTTGAACCAGGTGAAGGCGGCTGGCTTGTTATGACAAAGCCGTGGCCAGGAATGCTTCGGGGTATCTGGGGTGATGAAGAACGTTTTGTGGAAACCTATTGGGCACGGGTTCCAGGAAAGTATCTTGCCGGTGACAACGCAAGACAGGACGAGGATGGCTACTACTGGATTATGGGTCGCATTGATGATGTGCTTAATGTTGCCGGACACAGGCTTTCAACAATTGAAATAGAAAGCGCGTTGGTGAGCCATCCATCTGTTGCAGAGTCAGCAGCGGTTGGTCGTCCGCATGAGGTCAAAGGTGAAGCTATTTCGGTCTTCGTCACGCTGAAGTCTGGCGAGCCGGATGAAGCATTGAAGAAAGAGTTGCGGCAGCATGTTCGTCAGCAAATAGGTGCGATCGCCTCACCAGACGATATTCACTTTACGGCAGCCCTTCCAAAGACACGCAGTGGCAAAATCATGCGGCGTCTTCTTCGTGATATAGCTTCTGGTCGTGAAGCAGTCGGTGATACGACAACCCTCGAAGACTATTCGGTCTTAGCGAATCTCCGTAGTAGTGATGAGTAAAAGCCTTTCAAGCCTTCTTTGCTCTTGGTTT
>CBFIHW010000082.1:0-13175 GCA_965662325.1 uncultured Pirellulales bacterium
AAAATTTACGATTTGGCCAGTCAGAAGACGCGAATTCATTGACGGTTAGCTGGGACCCACCGGCATCGTTCGTAGGCTCGTTACATTACACCGTGACGATTGACAACGGATCAACGAGCACGACCTTTATCACGACATCCACAAGCAAAAGCTTTTCAGATCTCGACACCGGCGTTCCATACACATTCTGGGTCTGGGCGACCAATACGGATCCAAATGCACTAAAGCCGGCAACAGGACCAATATCAAGCATCTCAGCAGCCCCCTCCAAGGACCAAACACCTACTTTTAGTCAGGTAACAAATTGGTCTGGTAACTACGACCTGACTTTTGCTGAATATGACATGGGATCAGTATCTGTCCCAACGCTTCAATCGTTTGCCAGTGGCATTTACAACGGCCAGTGGGTGCTCATTGCTGGTCGCACCAATGGACTCCATGGTTTCACTGATGATGGGCTAGCCAATTTTCCACCGAGGTATCAAAACACCGACGTGTGGGTTATTGACCCAGCATCGAAGGAGACATGGAGTCGCTCACTGAACGATACCAGCACTGGTCTCACTTCGAATGAAATCGACAGTTTGTCATCAACAAACACCGAGTCTTACCAGGATGGAAACACGCTATTTATTGTTGGTGGATACGTTTACTCTCGTGCGATTAATAACTTCACAACCTACAACGCACTTTCAGCTATCGATCTTCCAACACTTGTAGACTGGGTCAAAGGAACAGATGAAACGCTCCACACGAATACCATCTTGCAGGTTGCTGGAGAAGAGTCTTCTGACAGTTCGTATGATGGCGGATTTTTTCAGGTGACTGGCGGAGGCTTGGAAAAAATAGGAGATCGCTATCAACTTGTTTTTGGCCAGAAGTTTGAAGGCCCATACGCACACGGATCAACCACTTTTCAAGTCTACACCTCACAGGTTCGAAGTTTTAATATCGATTACAACTTCGCTGCTGGAACCCTTTCGTATAGTGACACCTATGTTGCTCCTGCCGGTGGCGACCCAAGCCGGTTTCGCCGCCGTGATTTGAATGTGTTTCCAATTCTTTCACCCGACGGTCAGGGTGGCACCACCCAGAGCACCGTTGCGTTAGCTGGTGTCTTTTACAACGGCGTCGGGGTGTGGACTGTGCCAGCTGCAATTGGATCTGACGGCATCCCAACAACCGAAAACCCGACGACTGAGCCAGACGTTTTCAGGCAGGCCATGAATCAGTATGAATCTGGCAAGATTGGACTTTACTCCGAGAACTCTGGAGAGATGACCCAAGTCCTTCTCGGAGGTATTTCAGCGAATACATTTGACCCAGCTACGGAGCAACTGACATACGACGAGAACAATGGTTTTCACAGGCAAATAACCGCCGTGTTGCGGGATGCATCTGGCTCATATCAGCAACAATACATAACTGAGTTCCCAGATATTTATGATGGCAATGGCAAGCTTCTCTACTTCGGCGCGAATGCGAGATTCTTCCCTGCTCATGATGCGCCCTTACTAACTGACGACATCATCGACCTCGATTCTCTAACCACAGAAACTGTAGTTGGATACATGTTTGGTGGCATCGCCGCAGACCAACCAAACTTCGGAAACACCGTGGCCTCGTCACTTATTTTTGAGGTCACCTATACTCCGTTGAATACCTAAAAATATTTTTGTTCCAACTGATGACTACCTGACTAGTCGGCAACGAAAACACTTGTTCTGAAAACTAAAGCGTAGCAGCCTCTTTTCGTGTTACCCCTCGAAGCTATGAACCAGATACGGTAGAACACAAGAGGGAGCCCGGGGCCTTAATCATCACAAAGATAGACAAATGATGACTACCATGCTTTTTCACAACCTTTATTTTCATCTCCGAACCGAAAAGAGCAACCGAATGAAAACGAGTCCTTTTATACTGAGTATGGTAATGCTCAGTGTCGCTATCGCTACCCCAAAATTCATCTCTGCCGCAGAGGTAAATCATCCAAACATCGTGCTCATCTTTACTGATGACATGGGCTGGGGCGACCTTCCCAATTTCACACCTCAGTCAAAGATCAGAACACCAAACATTTCACGGCTTGTAGCTGAGGGAACCAAGTTTGATGATTTCTATGTCGTACAAGCAGTTTGTACAGCCTCGCGGGCCGCACTTATGACAGGATGCTACGCCAACCGTGTCGGGCTAGAGGGTGCGCTCAACCACACAAGCCCCACCGGCATTTCACCCGAAGAAGAACTTCTTCCAGAACTGCTCACAAAAGTAGGATACGCAACTGGAATGTTTGGGAAGTGGCATCTTGGTCTCCCTCCATATTTTGCGCCTTCAAAAAACGGCTTTCAGGAATGGCTCGGTATTCCATATTCAAACGACAACACCAAATACCACCCAGTTCTATCAGACTCGATGCCACCACTCCCCCTGTATGATGGCGACTCCATCATTGAAACTGACCCTGACCAACGACTGTTTACTAAGAGGCTTACGAATCGAGCAGTTCAATTCATCGAAAACAATAAGGACGGGCCCTTCTTTCTCTATGTTCCTCATATCATGCCGCATGTACCAATATTTGCATCAGACCGTTTCCGCGGAAAATCTGCACGAGGCCTGTACGGCGACGTTATCGAAGAAATTGACTGGTCAGTGGGCGAGATCGTAAAAACAATTGATCGGCTCAACCTCTCAGAAAACACGCTCGTAATTTTCACGAACGACAATGGACCCTTCCTAAGCTACGGAACGCATGCGGGTCAGTCAGGTGTTTTGCGTGGGGGCAAATTAACAACGTTCGAAGGCGGGGTCCGGGTACCAATGGTCGCTCGTTGGCCTGGACAGATACCGGCAGGAAAAAGCTGCAATACACCGATTATTTCAATCGACTTGCTTCCAACATTCTGTCATCTGGCTCATGCTCCTCTACCCCAGAAAACAATCGATGGTTTGAATATTACGGATATCCTTGAAGGCAAAACCGATACCGTTGAGGATAGAGAAGGACTCGTATTTTATGCCGGCAGTGAGCTTCAGGCTGTTCGGGATGGAAAATGGAAAATTCATTTTCCTCATAAATACCTTGTAGTAAACGGTGAGACGCGAACGGATGGAAAGCCGGCTGGCTATGGCAGACTTGCCCCTCAGTCTATAAGCAACAGTGGAATTGAAGGAATTGCCAGCCGCCACGGGTATGTCGTTCGCGAACTACCGCTATCACTCTACGATTTGAGCACTGACATGAGTGAGTCGAGCAACGTTGCCTCAGAACACCCTGAGGTAGTGAAGAAACTTACTGAGATAGCTGATAAATATCGTAAGACTCTTGGCGATAGCCTTCAAAACATGAAAGGCACTGAAAACCGCCCCGTGGGGCGCAACGATCGAATCTAATATTCTGATATCTTTCCCAACGTGAACTGTGCGACAAAAAAATCCTGTAACGAACCCTGACTTTCTCCTCTCGAATGATGCTGCGAAAGAGCTTTATGCAGTCGCAGCCGAGGAGCCTATTTATGATTACCACTGTCATCTCGCTCCTGAAGAGATTGCTCAAGACAGGCAGTGGGACAATCTCACCGAAGTCTGGCTTGCTGGAGATCACTACAAGTGGCGGGCTCTGCGCGCCGCTGGAATATCAGAAAAATATATCACGGGCGATGCCTCGGACTATGAAAAATTTTGTGTATTCGCCGAAACCATGCCGAAACTCTTACGAAACCCTTTGTGGCACTGGAGCCACCTTGAACTCTCTCGGGTATTTGGAATCAATGAAGTCCTGAATCAATCCTCTGCTCAACGTATTTGGGATGAAGCAAATACACAACTCGGTAAAATCTCTGCTCGAACATTGCTTGCCCATTTTCGCGTTGCAGCAATTGGCACAACAGACGACCCGTGCGACAATCTTTCTCATCATACTGAAATCTCTAAAAGTGACTTAGAAACTCACGTCTATCCTGCCTTTCGTCCTGACAAGGCACTCGCCGCCGATGATGCTGAACTTTTCCAGACCTGGATTCAGCGGCTGGAACAAACCTCTGGGATTTCATGCAACAACTTCGATGCGTTTCTTGAAGCGATCGCAAATCGCCACAGTTTCTTTCACGAACAGGGAAGCCGACTCTCAGACCATGGGCTTGAACAGTGTTTTGGTAGAGGTGGCACGAAAGGCGAAGCAGCAGAAGTTTACAATGCTGCACGCCGTGGAGAAACAATTTCTAACGAAGCACTTCAGGCCTATCGCGGCTATATGATGGTCTACTTTGGTGAACTTGACGCTTCAAGAAAATGGACCAAGCAGCTTCACCTTGGCGCACTACGAAACACCAACAGTCGTGGGCGTCTTCGAATTGGGTGTGATGCCGGCTACGATTCTATTGGTGACTTTCGACAGGTGGGGCCGCTTGTTGAATATTTAGATGAATTAGATAAGCGGGAGTCACTCCCAAAAATGGTTCTCTACAATCTCAACCCTGCTGATAACTATGCTATAGCTGCCACGTGCGGAAACTTTCAGGGCGATGGAGTTGCCGGCAAGATACAGTACGGCAGCGGCTGGTGGTTCCTCGACCAACTTGACGGAATGAGATGGCAAATCAACACACTTTCTCAAATCGGCCTTTTGTCAAATTTCGTAGGCATGCTGACCGACTCAAGAAGTTTTCTATCGTATCCACGGCATGAATATTTTCGCCGGCTGCTGTGCAACATCATTGGAAATGATGTTGAGCAGGGACTTCTTCCTGACGACCTAGACGTGATAAAAAACATGGTTCGTTGTGTTTGTTACAAAAATGCTGTCAACTTTTTTGAAATGGTGCCTGGCAAGGTGTAGCGTCATCACCCTCCCCCGAACTACCCATTGTTCACGGCCTGACCTCATTCACAAGCAACCATGTGCATGGAATAACGGCCTTTATTGGAAATACAGATGAAAAACTTTCTTCTTTTCCTATGCGTTGTAACGCTCATCACCAACGACCACCAAAAAGCTACTGCTATGCAAAACAAAAATGTCATCCCAGACGGATTTGTTCCTCTATTTAACGGCAAAGACTTGAATGGGTGGTATGGATGGGGCACACAGGACCCAAGTGTTTTCAGAAACATGTCACCCAAAGAGCAGGCTGACTACAAAAAAAGATCTATTAAAGGTGGGGTTCTTAACAAAAAAGGCGTAGATGCGGGTGATCATATCAACGCTCATTGGCGGGTTGAAGACGGTGAACTTGTTAATGACGGGAAGGGTCTTTACCTCACAACAGATAAAGAATTTGGTGATTTTGAACTACTCGTGGATTACAAAATGCAGCCATTCGGTGACAGCGGAATTTATCTTCGTGGCATACCGCAGGTCCAGATATGGGATTCAACCGAGGAAAAGAAATTTAAACTCGGAGCAGACAAGGGGTCTGGTGGACTTTGGAACAACAAGCGAAATGAGGGAAAATACCCCCTTGCATTAATGGACCGTCCTTTTGGTGAATGGAATCACTTCCACATCAAGATGATTGGTGAACGAGTAACCGTTGAACTTAACGGGAGAGTTGTTGTTCGAAATGCTGTCATGGACAATTATTTTGTACACAGGACAAAGAAAAACACTGATGCCATGAGCAAACCAGCTGGCCTTCTTGGAAGC
The DNA here is from genome assembly GCA_965662325.1 of uncultured Pirellulales bacterium. Classification (GTDB taxonomy): domain Bacteria; phylum Planctomycetota; class Planctomycetia; order Pirellulales; family UBA1268; genus UBA1268. Next base: position 5,645 of record CBFIHW010000082.1, read on the forward strand.
CCGGTGCCACCACGAGGTCCTATCCAGCTACAAACACACGGCAGCGAAATCCGATGGCGGAATATTTACATCCGTGAAATCCCTACACATGAAGCAGATGATGTATTGCGAGCACAAAACGACAGTGGCTTTGTTGAATTAATCAACGGGAAAGACCTTTCCGATTGGCAGGGTGCCGTAGACAGTTACGAGGTCCGTGAAGGAAACATTGTGTGCAAGGCCGGCAAGGGTGGAGACCTACTCACCAAGGAGTCCTTCGGTGACGCGACTATAAGGGTCGAGTTCAAACTTCCGACAGCAGGCAACAATGGAATTGCACTACGAGTTCCAGAAGGTGGACACAGTGCCCACGATGGCATGGAAATCCAGATAATTGATGATGATGGCTATAACGCGAGGCTGGCGTCGGCGGGCAAACCAGGTCTTAAAGATTACCAGCATCACGGCAGCCTTTATTTCTGCATTGGTGCTGAGCGAGGCTACTTAAGACCCGCTGGTGAATGGAATTTTGAAGAAATCATTATCTCTGACCAGCAGCTCACAGTTACGCTCAATGGCACATGCATTCTCGATGTTCAACTCGATACACTCGATCGAAGCAAAATGGATCATGTCCCAGGAGGACTTACTCGGAAAGAAGGATTCATTGGTTTTGCTGGACATAATGACCCGGTTGAATTCCGAAGTTTCAAAGTGAAACGAATAGACTAGTAGCTCAAACAAATGCATTCGCCAATTTTCAAGTCGATATAAACATGTATTTTATGCAAATCAGAAACATTTCACTCCTTTCCATAACCTGTGTTCTTCAATTAGTTTTTTTTGATGTCAATCTTGGACGATCTGCGGATGGGTTGATTAATCGAGCCCCATCGAACGCAAGGCCCAACTCACAACGAAAAAACCGACCCTTAGAGATCATTGCAAACATTCCGTATGCAGACACCGACAACCCTCGGCAACAGATCGATCTTTTTCTTCCGCCCAAACAACTAGATGACAAACCTCTGCCGATTGTTGCATTCATTCACGGAGGTGGATGGAGAAAGGGTAATCGTCGCAGTGGCCTCAATTTCATCAGACCACTTGTTCAGACGGGCAAATATCTTGGTGCGTCAATCGGTTATCGGCTAACAGACGAGGCCACCTGGCCAGCTCAAATACACGATTGCAAAGCCGCCATACGCTGGCTTCGAGCAAATGCTGAAAAGTACGGCGGTGATTCAAAAAAAGTAGTGGTAGCTGGATCATCTGCCGGAGGGCATCTCGTCGCCATGCTCGGAACATCAGGAGATGTTTCAAGCCTCGAAGGTGACCTTGGAAACTGGTGTGACAAAAGTAGCAGAGTCGATGGCGTCATCAATTTCTTTGGGCCGAGCGACCTAACCTCAATGGGTGGTTGGCATAACAACCCCGACTCACCGGAATCGCTCTTACTTGGTGGACCAGTGCCAGAAAATACGGAAATTGCAAGAGCGGCATCACCGGTTACATATGTCACGAAGGACGACCCACCTTTTCTGACCATTCATGGGACGAATGATGCTCTCGTCCCTTTTGAACAGTCTGTTGAACTTACTGATTCGCTTCAGAAAGTTGGAGCACTTGCACGACTTATTCCAATTCAGGGTGGCGGTCATGGTCGCCCTCAACTCAGAGAACTCAATAGTCGAATAACGCTTTTTTTGGAAAATCAGTTTGATGGAAAGAAGCATGAAATATCAACCGAATCGATACTAAGCCCAAAACCATCTCGCTGAACAAAAATCATCGCAAAGCTGGGGCAAAAGAACTCATGCATCAAATAATTTGCTTTCTTTTTATCACAAGCCTGTTTTTTAGTAGCTCATTGACGGAACAACTTATTAACAGAACGGCTTCTGCAAATGAACCAACAAAATCTTCCTGGAACCAATTTCGTGGGCCAACGGCCGACGGCAGATCACCTTCAAAAAAGCTTCCCACACAATGGGATGAGACCAGAAATGTTTGCTGGAAAACACCTATTCCGGGTAAAGCTTGGTCAAGCCCCGTTGTTTCTGGTGACACCATTTGGCTTTCGAATGCCACAGAAGATGGACGAAGACTTTCCCTCCTTGCAGTGAATTCAGAAACAGGGACTATACGCAAAGACATCACGGTCTTCGAAATCGAGGAGCCGATGTTTTGTCATCCATTCAACAGCTACGCGAGCCCAACCCCGGTTGTTGCGGACGGCTTCATCTTTATTCATTACGGAAGTGCTGGAACTGCCTGCATCGACACAAAGACAGAGAATATTGTGTGGGCCCGCCAAGACCTGCCATGTGACCACCATAGAGGCCCAGGGTCATCTCCGATTTTCTTTGAGGATAAGATATTTTTAAATTTTGATGGATACGACCAGCAATACGTTGTCGCACTTGATGCCAAGACAGGAAAAACAATCTGGCGTACTGATCGATCTATTCAATATGGATCCGATGATGGCGACTTCAAAAAAGCGTATTGCACTCCTACAGTTATAACCCACAACAATCAGACACAACTTGTGAGTCCTGCCGCAGTCGCTACTGTTGCTTATGATCCCAACGATGGTACAGAACTCTGGACGGTTTACCACGGCGGATTCAATGCCGCAGCACGGCCTCTCTATAGTCACGGACTCGTGATTCTTTGCACGGCTCAAGGGGATCGGCTACTGGCAGTTCGACCTAATGGAACGGGAGACATTACGGATAAAAATGTAATTTGGAAGTTTGGAAAATCAGCCCCCACTCGACCGAGTCAATCTGTGGTGGCTGACGAACTCTACATGGTGAGTGATACAGGAATTTTCAGTTGCCTCGACATTGAAACTGGCGAGATCCGGTGGAGTGAACGACAAAGCGGACGACATTCTGCTTCACTTATTGAGTCTGGTGGAAGGCTCTATGCATGTGATGAAGACGGCACATGCGTTGTATTCAAAGCCAATCCACAACGTTTTGAACTCTTGTCTGAAAACAAACTTGATGATGGATGTATGGCGTCGCCGTGTGTTTTAGGTGATGACTTACTGATTCGCACAAAATCTCATCTCTATTGTATAAGTTCCACCTCATCTTCAGAAGTTGATGATTAAAGGAATAATCTTCTGAATCCCACCAACGGCGAAACAGTCTCAATCAGTTCTTGTGTCTGATTGAAGTCTCGCAAGCCGTTCGTCTATACCACGCGGACCTCAAAATTTGCTGTGTTTCCGTAAGAGAATCTGGGGTGGTTTGGTTTCACTTCGAATAACAAACCGACAAGGAGTGAGAATCAAGGTACGGTCGAATTACCCGATATTTCCATACTTCTTTGCTTTTCAAACCAATAAAAATGAGTATCTACCAAGTGTCTGATGTGAAAAACCGGGTACGGCCCGCAAGCAGTAGCCGCTTTCCTTCGAATTTTCAGAGAAACTCTCAAATTTTTGCTTCTCGACCGAACTCAGGTTCAAACGCCTGCGTATTGTTCAGTGAAAGAACTCGATGGCGGCAGTCAGGGGCAGGTCATCAAGTTACAGCGGGTTGAGCTGACCAAACTTCCTTTTGAAGTTCCCCATCTCTACTCACTGCGATTTATACCAGCAGAAAGGGTCCCTGACATGTTTTTCGCAACATCTCGGTTAGGTAGTCGAAAAAATCCCACAACTCAGTCAGAACACAACCTCAAAGATGTCACTGATGAACTCGTGCATCCAAGCCGTGTTCTTTTTACCGAAGAAGTAATTCTCGGCATTTGTATGGTAATAACTGGGCTACTCTATGCTTTCGCACAGATGCCAGACACCGTACTTTCTACTGCTTCAGCAAGTAAGTCTTACATGAAGAAGTCTATAGCTGGCTTCGCACCTTCAAGTAGGCTTGATTCCGATACTGTTGGCGTTCCACTAATCGATGCCGCACGGCCAATGCTAAATGCATTACGGAAGGCAAACGCACTCGAGACCAATCGAGACTTTAGTTCTGAAACACAAGCTGCCTGGCAAGCGGTTGAAGAAGAAGGAACTGAACTTGCCCGTCGCTTTATCATGATTCACAGCAAAGCACTACCTCTCTGGATTCATTCGGTAGAAAAACAACGCATAGTACGTCTTGAAGAAAAGCTGACGGACACACTCGGTGAAGCCCGTGATATGATTCACTCGATTCGCATGCGTTCACTCCCACAAGAGCAACAGGATGCACTACAAATCGCACCTGAAAACAGAACTGAGGAACAGGCTGAGCTAGCAGCGCAAGCGAAAAATGCCACTTCAGTTTCATGGGAAACAGCGGCGAAGACTCTTTCGGAACCTCAACGCTCTCAAGCAGAAAATTTGTGTAAGGTGCTTCATGATGCCAAAGAGAACTACCGTGGTCTTAGCTCATGTCGTGATGTACTTAACTATGACCACTGGATGGCAGTCTCAACCATCGCATCAACTCCGGACGGCATAAAGGCACGTGAATCGCTGCAAAGAGCAGAACGCGCTACCGAAGATGGCGATTTCGAGGCAGCACAATCTGCGTACGAAGAAGGTCTCACTGCGATGCAGGCGAGCCTCATGGCGAATCCTAGTCTCAGCAACAAGCCTGCCATAATTGAAGAAATCAGCAATCAGATTAGCAATTACAGGCTGGTTATTGAGGAACAAGGAAAAGAATTCGATACCACATTTAGCCTAGAGAATGTGCTTCGATCGAAGTCATAGATTAAAGAACAACTGGTAGCGGCACGGGCCGGCGGTCAACGTGTGACCTGTCCGGCCCGTGTTGTTTCTCTTTTCTCCATTAATTCGGCTGGTTTCACAATACATTCTGTTACAAGCCAACGTTTGCGTTTCTCCAATGTAACCGTGGCACTGACAATCGTGGTTACCTCCTCACTTCCCACAAATTTGCCAACAACTCGAACAAGCAAATTGGCAACTGCCTTCGGAAACCTCTGCTCGTACAGAACATCTACATCTAAACGTGTTATGAGTACCTGCCTCGGCTTAATCTTCAAAACGGCTTTCTCTGCCTGTTCCTGAACCGGTCGTATTTCGGGAGCAATCGCATTAAGAAGGGCATCTAGGTCTTTTTTTTCAACAGCCTGAGCAAGCTCGGGAAGCAAGAGTTCCACCTGTTCCCGATCAGTCTGAACAAAAAAATCAATTGCAGCCACTCCGCAACCTGCTCCACATGCCAGCAGTGCCACAATCACCCATTGATACTGACCACTTGATCGCCAGATCCAAACAAGAGCAGATGCAAGTAGTAAAAAAGATGCAAGCAGCGGCAAAGTATCTTCATAAGGCATGAAATCAAAGAGTCTGTTAATGTTTTTGCAGTGCTGATTGCTTCGAACTCGCATTGAAAACGCTGATAACAACAAATCCGGCTGCAAAGGCTACGCCAATCCAACTAACGTTTGCCCATACGCTTAAGCCAGCACCAATACTCGCAGCAAGAATCGCTACAAGCATTGCGACATTGACAATAAACCGCAACATACCTCTGGGCATTGCATCTCCGAGCAAAGATGGGCTATTCATCATGAAGAAGAATGCGATGTATGCAATTGGTAAAAGTACCATGCCAAAATTACTTGTAGGCACCGCAAGCCAAAACCTTGCCTGATCATCTCCCCACAAGGCAAGAAATCCGAGACCACCAACAACACCTGGAAATAGAGAGCCGAGACGCTGAACAATTCGGTCACCATCACGCCCGGTCATCTCAGTGACGCAAAACCCGTTAATAACCATTAAAATAACTATCGTTGAAATAGCCATTCCAAGAACACCAATACCGAAAACTTTTTGTGTTAGACCACCCTTCCCAAATAGTTTTTCTAAAGCAGTTGCAAGGTCGAGAGAATCTCTCTTGATAAGCATGTATGCCAGCTTTCGATCTGCTGACGGCAGAGCATCGATCCTTGCATTCATCTCTGCCTCGGTGAGGACAGAACGATCTTCTGCCCCTGACACCGCCATGACCCTTTTTTCTAAGTTATCTCTATATGAACCTGAAATATCCACAGCAGACTGACTAATAATTTTTTCGTCAAATTGAGCATGAAATTGGCTGGCAGCAGCAATCACAACACAGCTTGTGGCAACAAGAAACGGAATAAAGAGGCCTGTCGAAAGATCAAAAGCTGCAAGCCCCCGAAAAGCGCGATCCCAGCCCTTCCGAAGCATTGAGTATGGCAACAGAAACGTCATGTTAATTCCTACTGCAGTAGCGGCAGCGGCTATCATCCGTTCCCGTTGGGCATGAAGAATTGTTGTGGTCCAGAAATCAGGAGCACTCGACTCGTCAATGAAGCCATGAAGACCAGTTACCGGGCGCCAAAGAAGGCTGACATCCGGTACAAAACCTTTGGCAATACTTGTCCAATCCAACTCACCTTTCCAAGACATCGCAACCACAACACCAAAAAAACTAAGTACCACAAGTCCAACCATTGCTTTGAGAGACAACTCAAAGACACGCACTCCCCATCCTGGTGAGTCATAAAACCAGACCACCGCCGTTGCAAGCAGGAATAAACAAAGAACGCAGATGACTTTTGCAGAATCACCGGCAAGATAGTGTGGAAATAAATTCTGCTGGAGCGCGGCTGTACCCAGAGAAAACTGTGGCATTGCCCAGACGAGATTTGCCATCATTGCAGCCAGAAGCCAGCCCCAACCGAGCACTGGACTAACGTGCTCATTCATTGCCTGAAACGGTCGCTTTCCAGTCGAAAGGGTCACGTACGCAATCGCAGACAGCATAATGATACCGAGTATCATCATCAGAGGCTGTAGCCAGAGAAACTCATAGCCACCGATCACTCCCAAATAAAGTGATCCAGCCAAAGATCCACCACCGAGCGTTATTGCTGATTGCAACCAACCAGGCCCAGACAGTCGCGTATACGTTGCCAGAGTACGACCAAAACCAGCAGCTTGAGCTTCTTCAAGTTGTGATCTTTCCGACGCAAGACGATCATGTGTCTTTTTTTCTGAACTCATCTAAGAATTCCTTGTTCTTACTCAAAACAGAATTGGAACTACTCTCGTAGAACGTGAGACGGCAGTGTAAATGCAGTGAATAAACTTATCGGTATCACTCCCCCAAGAGCCAATAAACTACCGCGTTATCAAAAAATACATTTCGGTCGCTTCTACTTCTTCAAGAAGTTTGACAAAATAACAGTGACTTCATAGACCACTGTACGAAACAGCCAAAAGAAGTATATATCCTTGAATAACTACTAGTTTCCGTATCCACCCGATCGTTCAGGGCGTCATAAGCAAGCAGCGTTGCAAGAAGGAAAAACAAATGGCTGAAAACATATCTCCTCAAGAACTTCTCGACCGCCTCGAAAATAATAACGCCATCAGGGTTATCGACGTCCGTACACCGAGGGAGTTTAGCAACCTCCATATCCAAAATGCTGAGAACATACCGCTTGATCGCCTTGACGCTACGTCACTGGCATCGAGTCCTGGTAAAGACGGCCTCCTGTACTTCATTTGCCAGTCCGGTGGTCGCAGCAAAAAAGCCTGTGA
>CBFIHW010000083.1:0-13061 GCA_965662325.1 uncultured Pirellulales bacterium
CATCCTGTTCATTCGTGAAGGAGGCGTCAGGAATAGTGTTTCATTCGGGTGTCGGGCTGGCTGCAGTGTTGATGCAACCCGTTCCGGCGCTGGCCGTGAACTGCGCAACCTGTACTTCGAGAGCAATCGCCGGAACAACGGAAATTACATAACCAGCAACGGGCGTAATAACGGTGTCACCGGAAAACTTTCAACAAATGGTAGGCCAGCCGAAACCTTTTAATGTGCACGAAATGCCATGGATTGTTTCGGGGGCATGGTAGCCTTGAAAACACGTATTTTGTGAAATGCCCAGCAAGGGCCAGTGGCGCAAAATTCAGATATGGGGAGGCGATAGTCCTCATTGTGTCTGGGGTTTCAATCAGAGATCGATCAGGGAGAACCACTATGATCTGCTATGGGATAGATTATTCTCACCCCCCCTGCTCTACCCTGCAGTCGTCAACAGTGCGTTAGGTGCAACGCCCTACCGTTTCATTATTCGTGAAAATTTCAGCAAAATAATACGTCTTGTCGCGTTCTCAGCCCGATGCTCTCGTGATGTTCAGAATCGCCCGGAACGTCCGGTACCATACAGATGTCTTTCAGGTTCGTTGTGGTAGCCTGTATTGGGATTAGCAAATGGGGCAATCGGTAGGAAAGACTGCTGGCGGTTGGCAGTAGACTATTTGTTTGCGTATTTAGAAAATAAAAAAGGGTGCAGGCAGCGTGTCATTTCTCGTATTGATGACTGGTGGTAAGGCGGGAGAAAGATATCGCCTTGTGAAAGAAAAGACGATTGTTGGCCGTCATCCAGGCTGTGATATTGTTGTTGACTCTGGCTCTGTAAGCCGTCAGCACGCAGCGGTTGAGATGAAAGATGGCAATTGGTGGATCGAAGATCTTGGGAGCCGAAACGGTACGCTTATAAATGGTGAAAAATTAAGCGGACCACACAAGCTTGAGGCTGCTGATGAAATAGGTGTTTGCGAAGACCGGCTGATTTTCACCGTAGGTGACACCACTCCCTCGGAGTGGGTTGCGTTAGGCGGGGAAACAGATGCATCTCAGTCTGTTTTTCAGTCGCACGATGAAGAATCGGTGATAGTTTCCCAACTGGATATTCCTCGCCCATCAGCAGAAGAGGGAATCAGTCAAAATGCTGAGGCGAAGTTGCGGGCTGTTATTGGTTTAAATCGGGCACTGGGTGCATCCCTATCGCTTGAAGATGTCCTCCCAAGACTCTTAGACGGCGTCTTTGATATCTTTCCAAACGTTGAGCGTGGTTTTGTGTTGCTGAATGATGTCAAGACAAATCGACTGATTTTGCGTGCTAAAAAGCTTAAGAACGCTGAAGAAAAAGGTGGCCTTCGGCTGAGCCTTTCTCTTGTGAATAAAGTTGCGTCGTCGCAGCGAGCCATTCTTTCTGCTGATGCCACGAGTGATAGTCGTTTCCGGCTCAATGACAGCGTTGTTGATTGTAATATACGGTCGGTAATGTGTGTCCCATTTATCTCTGCGAAGGGAGTAGTCCTTGGTGTATTGCAGGTGGACTCCCGTGATGTCCAGAATGGATTCAGTCAAGATGATCTGGAAGTTCTTGCCGGCATCACAGGGCAAGCAGGTAAGGCTGTTGAACAGGCAACAGCACACGATGAGAAAGTTGCGCAGGAGCAGTTCAAACGAGATTTAGAATTAGCGAATCGTGTGCAACAGGGATTGTTACCGTCTGTTCCGCCAGAAATCAAAGGTTTTGAAGTATTCGATTTTTACGAGGCTGCTCATCAGATTGGTGGAGATTATTTTTCTTATATTCCACTTGGTGAGAACCGCCTTGCCGTGGTGCTTGCCGATGTCTCGGGAAAAGGTGTGTCTGCCGCACTCGTGATGGCTGCACTTTCGGCAGATGTGCGATACACGCTTGCAATTGAAGCAGACGTCGCAAAAGCAGTGACGTTGTTGAACTCAAGTTTTATGAGAAGTGGGTGGGACGACCGCTTTGCAACCTTTGTTGTTGTGGTACTTGACCCGACAACAGACGTAGTCAAGGTCGTGTCCGCTGGGCATTTGCCGACGTACTTACGAAAAGCTGATGGGAGTGTAGAAACCGTGGGGCTTGAAGAAGCGGGCCTGCCACTAGGTGTCGATCCGACCTTTGTCTATGAAGCCGCTGAGGTCAGCGTGACTTCTGGCTGTACTCTTGTTCTGTATACAGACGGTATAAGCGAAGCGATGGATCACAAAAACGAGTTGTACGGATTGAGCAGATTAGAGGAAGTTTTGTCGGAGCCAGCCGATTCGCCAGCGGCTGTCGGTCGACGCGTCCTCGTGGATGTTGAGCGGCATGCCGCTGGGCAGGTTCGGAGTGACGACATGTGCCTAGTATGCGTTGGCAGGCCTGCAGCCACGTAAGACATGGCAGAAGATTTCCGAACAGACGACTCTTGATTGGTTGAGAAAACAAAGCCGCTAGGCAGCAGTTCGTGTACTTCACAGATTTTTTGTGAAAGAACATTTTGTGGGCTGCATGACCAGTATTCATTGTGTGTCAGTAAGCGGGGTCAAGGCTAGTTCTGGATGCCCAAAGCTGGGAACGTAACGTGTATGGTAGTTCCTGCTCCCTGTTCGCTCTGAATATCAGCAGTGCCGCCAGAATAAAGTGCTCTCTGACGAATGCCCTCAAGACCAAAATGGTCTTTGGTAGGACCCTTCATGTCAAATCCACAGCCATCATCTCGAATAAGTAGGGAAACGTCCCCGTCTTCTGTTTTTTTCAATTCCACATAAACATACTGTGCTCTGGCGTGCTGCCGAATGTTGGTGAGAGATTCCTGGCATATACGGAAAAGCACCACTTCAAGTTGTGGAGGTAGTCGAATGTTCCCAATGCTGTGCTGAAATGCAACGTCTTTGATTTCAAGGCGGGCGTCTCGCATAAGTGTTTCTAGAGAATCGATAATTCCAAGTTCATCTAAACTTGGTGGGCGAAGCCCAGAAATAAGATGTCGAGTCTCCAGCGAGGCTTCTCGCAGAAGACGAAGAGCTTCATTAACATGTGGGTCGTTTGCTGTGTCGCAATTACGATTTGGGTTAGCTTTGAACGCCTCAAGTTGCATGATTGCTGCGGAGATATACTGAGCAACCCCGTCATGGATTTCATAGGCAATCAGTTGGCGATGATGTTCATCTTTCTCAAAGATGTTTTTGAGAAGTCGCGGGGTATCCATGGTGAAAGTCCACTCTCTGTACAGGGAACGACTGGTTATCGCTTTGGCTTGGGGATTCTGCTACGGCCGGTGTTTGTTCCTCTGCCTCGCCGTCTCTTCTGGTTCTTTGTTCTTTTGGGCGATCCTTCGTCTCGAAGATCAGCTATCTGGTCTCTCATTTTTGCGGCACGTTCAAAATCGAGTTCTGCAGCTGCGTTCAGCATGTCGGTTTCGAGCTGCGCAAGTAACTCAGCCTGTTTCTGTGCAGATTCTTCGGTGTTGCCTACCGCGGCATGGGCTTTAGCCCGTGCCTGTGACTCGGCTTCAATGCCAGACCGGATTTCTTTACGAATGGTCGTAGGCGTAATGCCATGTTCTGCGTTGTATTCTATCTGCATTTCTCTTCGGCGCTGCGTCTCGTCGATTGCTTGCTGCATGGAGTCGGTCATTCGATCTCCATAGAGAATGACTCGAGCATCGACGTTCCTGGCGGAACGGCCTATCGTCTGCATGAGAGAGGTTTCACTGCGAAGGAAGCCCTCTTTGTCAGCATCAAGAATTGCGACGAGTGAGACTTCCGGAAGGTCCAGCCCTTCACGAAGCAGATTCACACCAACGAGCACGTCGAACTCACCGGCTCGTAGTTCGCGCAATAGATCGACTCGTTCAAATGCGTCCAGTTCGCTGTGGAGCCATCGGCACCTGACATTCTGTTCCTGAAAATAGTTTGAGAGATCTTCAGCAAGTTTTTTTGTCAAAGTGGTGACAAGAACGCGATTTCCAAGTTTGATAGTTGTGGCAATTTCTTCCAGAAGGTGAACAACCTGATTGCGGGCAGGAACAACTTCTATGACCGGATCAAGAAGGCCAGTTGGCCGAATGATCTGCTCAACGACTTCGCCCTGAGTCTGTTCGAGTTCCCATGCACCGGGTGTTGCTGAGACATAAATGGTTTGATGGAGTTTTTTCTCAAACTCATCAAACATGAGCGGACGATTGTCTAGTGCGCATGGAAGCCTGAATCCATGGTCGACCAGGGTTAGTTTTCGACTGCGATCACCTGCATACATGCCGCGTACCTGAGGGACTGTAACATGTGACTCATCAACGAAAAACAGAAACTCATCTGGGAAATAGTTGAATAACGTGTCGGGCGTGCTTCCTGGTGGTCGTCCAGAGAGTGGCCTCGAATAGTTCTCGATGCCCGGACAGAAACCAGCTTCCATTAACATTTCAAGGTCAAACTTTGTTCGAGCAGAAAGTCGCTGTGCCTCAAGTAGTTTCCCGTGGCTTTTCAGTTCTTCGAGCCGCTCCTCAAGTTCCTGACGAATTTCACCAACTGCAGCCTTGATGCGATCCTCGGGCATCACAAAATGTTTTGATGGGTAGAGGTACGTCTCGTCTTTTCTTGCTGCGACTTCCCCGCTGACCGGATGGGTTATGGCTATCGACTCAACCGTATCCCCCCAAAACTCGATTCGTGTTGCGAGTTCGTCGTAGGGAGGCCAAATATCAACCGTGTCGCCTCGCACGCGGAAGCGTCCCCGCTCAAGTGCAATGTCACTTCGTTCGTATTGGACAGTAACAAGTTGCCGTAGAAGTTCATCGCGAGACAGAGGAACGCCTGTAGCAATACGAATAACCATTGCACGGTAGTCTTCGGGTGAGCCAAGGCCATAAATGCAGGATACACTCGCGACGACAATTACGTCTCGACGACTGACTAGTGCGCTTGTTGCAGCAAGCCGAAGACGGTCAATTTCCTTGTTAATGGCAGCATCTTTCTCGATGTAGATGTCACGCTGTGGGATATATGCTTCAGGCTGATAATAGTCGTAGTAACTTACGAAGTAATGAACAGCATTGTGTGGGAAGAAGTCACGGAATTCACCGTAGAGTTGTGCTGCGAGAGTCTTGTTGTGAGAGAGTACGAGAGTAGGCCTGCCAGTCTGAGCGATGACGTTTGCCATCGTAAAGGTTTTGCCCGAGCCCGTCGCTCCCATAAGCACCTGGGACGCAGCTCCGTCTCTAATGCCATCGACGAGTGATCGAATGGCTTCCGGTTGGTCACCTGCCGGTGCAAATGGAGTAACAAGCTCAAAAACGTTTTCGTCAGGAGTACCAGATTTACGGCGAAGCATGTATTACTTTTCTGTGTGGTTATCCGGGATTGTGCGAATGAACGGTCGCATTTCCTGAAGCATAATTTTGCCGATTCCAGGCACGTGGATAATATCATCAACACTTTTGAAAGGCCCACGCTGCTGACGTGTTTCAATAATACGCGATGCCATGGTTGGGCCAATCCCAGGTAGCAATGACAACTCTGTCTGAGGTGCAGTGTTGATATCAAGATTGAAGCGGATTATTCGTTTAGGTGGATGGAAGAAATCGACAAGTCGTTGTCTGGAAAACGTCAGCCATATGGTCAGAGTAGCCAATCCAATCACCGTGAGGGTCATAAGTGCATGCTGTTGTTGGTGAGAAGGTGGAGGTTCATAGGCCTGTTGGGCTTGGGCTAAAGAGGACGGTGTCGTGTCAAAAGAGGATTTCATGAGAAATTCAGACCCAGTTTTCGATTCTATTCCAGCGAGCCACGATAAGCATATTCTCGAATGCAACACCTTTTCTCTATGATACGTCCTCCCTGCCGAATTCTCTAGGAATCAGTTACATGGTGTTAGACAATGTCAATCCGTCGTCGGGAGCTCGTGACCACGCTCAGGTTATCTGGAATGAACGTCTAGTCGCAGAAGTGAGGCAGTCTGCACAAATGTGGTTTCGGGAAGATTGTGGGCTTGAGTTTGATTGGACGAGTGCAGCACTGGTGAACGGAAGCACCGAAGGCACGCTGGCTGTTCTAGCACGAACAGAGGGAGTGATTGCCGGGCTTCGGGTTGTCGAGGTGGTGGTTGACGAATTTCAGGAAAATCTGGTGTGGTTGTCGGTGATTGATGACGGAGACTTTGTTGAGGCAGGCACCGTGATCGGCCATCTTAGTGGTTCGGTTCGTGCAATACTGCAAATTGAGCGAGTGATTCTAAATATACTTGGAAGATTGTCAGGCGTCGCAACCGCAACACGTCAGTTGGTAGAGACAATTCAGGAAACGTCGTGCCGGATTTACGATACTCGGAAGTCGGTGCCGGGGTGGCGACTGTTGGATAAGTACGCAGTACGTTGCGGCGGTGGGTTTAATCATCGTCTCGGTCTCTACGATGCGATTCTTATTAAAGATAATCATCTTGCAGCAATTCAAGAAAATGGTCTGTCTCCTGCAGATGCTGTTCGCAGATCGCGTAAATTCATTTTTAAGACCTTTCCGTCAAGCCGAGCGAATCAAATGGTCGTAGAGATAGAAGTTGATTCACTCAATCAGTTCGTAGATGTTCTTCCGGCAGGTCCTGACATTGTTTTGCTCGACAACATGAGTGTCGATGAACTTCATCAGGCAGTTGCAATGCGAGGAAGCAGTGCCCCTGGTGTTATCCTCGAGGCCTCTGGAGGAATAACACTTGAAAACATATCTCAAATTGCCAGAAGCGGAGTTGACCGTATTAGTACCGGTGCGCCGACGCACACGTCAGTCTGGCTTGATATTGGACTCGATTGGAACGCTTTGTCTTGTACGAATACAGAAAGCAACAGTAGCGAAAGCTAGCAGGTTTCAAACCGCACAGTGATCTGTAGTCTTACAGACCGTGCTGGGATCAGACGCCAAGCAATCGATTTCTCTTCATTCGACGCTCTGCTCTCAGGCGAGCCCGTCGCTTTGTTTCACTTGGTTTTTCAAAAAATTCTCGTCGCCGCATCTCTTTCTTGATGCCACTTCTTTCAACGAGTTTGCGGAAGCGGCGAACAGCTTCCTGAATACTTTCGCGATCACGAACCGTCAGTTTAACCATGGAATCCTTTGTCTGCGTTGAACGAAAAACAGTTTGGAGAAGGAACGAAATACCCTGGCTATTGCTGCCGAAGGCAACAGTAGAATCGAGCCTTAAATGATACTCTATATCACTAGGGCTCGTCCATGCCGATACGTAGAAACAGCATGCTTTTCGCATTCAAAGGCCCAATCTCTGATAATCTTTCTGGAAGGCCGGGTGAGGTAGTTCGATGATTGAGAATCTTCTGGTGGAAAATTAGATGGATAGGTACGTCTGATGTTGGCGTGGAACGATACCGAAACAACTCGGCAATTACTCTGTGCAGTGCTTGCGATGGTGTTGTTTTTGGTAACCGCACCAAAGGGTCGACGATGGGTAGTGAGGAGCCCACTTCTCTTACTTGTGTTGTTTCCACTTCCGGTCCTAGTGCCCCTCTTATTTCCATCGGCACAATCGGCTGTAGGATTTGCTCAACAGGCAATCCGTTTTCTTGCCTTAGCGTCCCTATTGCAATCCCTCGTTCTCGTAGTTTTTGTTTCAGCGTGGGAACGCATTCGGGATCCAATACCCAAAATTTTTCTTGACGTTATCGGGATTGCACTAGTTGGAGTGGCTCTCGTTACAGCATTGTGGGAGGCAGGCGTTGCTGCAGGTGAGCTCTTTGCTGGCTCCGCTGTCTTGACAGCAGTCCTTGGGTTTGCGCTTCGAGATACCCTCGGCAATGTTGCGGCCGGACTTGCTATCCATGCAGAGAATCCGTTTGAACTCAATGATTGGATTCAATACGACACGCATGCAGAGCATGTTGGCAGAGTTGTTGAAATTAACTGGAGGGCAACAAAGGTTATTACACTCGATCTCGCTTATGTAAATATTCCAAATAGCCAGTTGGCGCAGGCTTCGATACGAAATTTCACGAAACCAGATCCATGGTCGCGACGCAGTCTTTTCATCATAACACCGTATGAGGTTCCACCACAGAAAGTGCAGTCGATCATGCTCGATGCTGTTCGGGGCAGCTTCGGCGTCCTTGATTCTCCGGCTCCCACTGTCGTCACGAATGATTACACCGATCGTGGCATTGAGTATTGGGTAAGATTTTTTACAACGGAGTTTGGCCAACGAGACCGAGTTGATGGCATGGCACGAGATCGTATTTTTTACGCTCTTGCCAGGAACGATATTCGTATTCCTGTTTCAACTCATCAGGTAAGCCTTACCCAACTTCCTGAGGTCACTGAAGCTCCCAGAGCCACCATAATTGCAGAGCGGGCACGTCGGCTCGGGGCAGCTGGGGTCCTTGGAATGCTCTCACCGGAACATCTTGAGAAGCTTGCAAGCGAACATGACGAACAAATTTATGCCGCTGATGAACAGATTATTCGCCAGGGTGAGCCTGGTACAAGCATGTTCATTATAACAGAAGGAGAAGTGGCAGTAGCTGTCAAAGCACCCGAGAAAGAGAAGGTGCAGTTGAGTAGACTTCAAGTCGGCGACTACTTTGGCGAAATGTCACTCATGACGGGTGAACCACGTTCGGCCACAGTAACCGCAATAGCAGAGACACGAGTGTTTGAAGTCACGCGAACGGCATTCCGAGAAATACTTGAACAGCAGCCTGGCCTGCTGGAAAAACTAGGTGAAACGATTCACAGAAGATTCATTGAGCGTGAGGAAGCAGTTGAGGGTGCCAGAAGTCAGCGGCTCGGCGAAACATCCTCGGATATACTTACAAGAATCAAAGAATTCTTTAGACTCTGATGCTGTGTAAAGGGCATCATTCAGAATTTGTTTAGGAGGGTGTTTTTTATATGCGCGTCGAATTATTGACTTCGAGTCATCCACCCTCAGACCAGCAGTTTTTGGTTACCTACCTCATCAATGACGAAGTCGCGATTGACGCAGGGTCGGTCGGTCTGCTCGCCGATTTGAAAAGGCAGGAACAAATTAAGCATGTCTTCGTTACGCACCAGCATATCGATCACATAGCGACCCTACCGATCCTGTTGGAAAATGTCTATGAACCAGGCCCCAAGAGTATTGAGGTGCTTTCCTCTGAAGAGGTGTTTCATTTGTTGCAAAAGGATTTGTTTAATGATCGAATCTGGCCCGATTTTTTTGCACTTTCAACACCAGATGACCCGTTTCTCATCACAACGTCATTAGAGGCAGGTAAGCCTGTGCATCGGTGCGGATTAGTCGTAACGCCCTTGCCCGTTTCGCACGCTGTTCCAACACTTGGTCTTGTTGTTGACGATGGTGAAGCAGTTGTCGCATTTCCATCAGACACTGGTCCGACAGAAGAATTTTGGGCGCATCTCAACGAATTAGATCGGCTCGATGCAGTTTTTCTTGAGATTAGCTTTCCTAATTGCCTTGCAGACTTGGCGGAGATATCTGGTCATCACTGTACGAAAAGCTTTGTAGGTGAATTGAAGAAGCTGAAAAGACCGGTTCGTTGGATTGTTGTGCATCGGAAACCGCGATACGCAAAACAAATCGCTGATGAATTAGCAGCCTATAGCCTGTCGGATGTAGAACTGATTCAGCCGGGAGCGGTGTACAACTTTTCGGCGTAATGAATCTCAAACGCTAAATTTTAGCGTTGACTGGTCCTATCGGAGAGTTACTAAACGTATTGGCGGATACGATTTACGTCGCAGCCCACCACACTGGAAGCCTTCAAGTCGTTTTTCCAAACCCTGTCAGCCTCAGGAGGGTGTTTGTCGGCGAGCATGCTTGCGTCGTTCATGTTCGCCAAGAAGAAGTTTCCTGAGCCGAATAGCCTCAGGTGTGACTTCGACGAGTTCATCTTCTTCAATGTACTCAAGTGATTCTTCGAGCGACATCTTTCGTGGCGGTTTCAGGAGAATGTTTCGGTCACTTCCAGCAGCCCGTATGTTGGTAAGTTTTTTCTCTTTTGTTGGGTTGACTGTCATGTCGTCACTTCGTGCGTTCTCTCCGACGATCATTCCCTCGTAGACATCGTCTCCAGGCGCAACGAATAGTTCAGAACGCTGCTGCAGACTATCAAGGCTAAAAGCAACAGCTTTACCTTTGACCATCGAAATCAAAACACCATTCGCCCGCCCACTTACGTCACCCTCAAGTGGCTGCCATGATTCAAAACGATGATGCATAATAGCAGTTCCTTGTGTCGCATTGAGGACACGGGTTCGAAGACCAATAAGGCCCCTCGCCGGTATGGAAAAGACGGCGTGCGTGAAGTCGCCGCGTGACCCCATATGGGAAAGTTGACCGCGTCTTGCTCCGACAAGTTCCATCACCGGCCCAAGCTTTTCCTGCGGAACTTCAACCACCAGTGATTCAAAAGGCTCGAGCGAACCCGACTCTTCCTTCCGCAAGATCACTCGCGGTTTACCAACAGATAATTCAAATCCTTCTCGCCGCATCGTTTCAATGAGTACGGATAAGTGAAGCAGGCCACGCCCAGATACGGAGAACTGTTCGGTGCCGGCAATTGGTTCGACCCGCAGTGCTACATTGCGTTCAAGTTCCTTAAGCAGCCGCTCACGAAGATGCCGCGTGGTAAGGAATGTGCCGGAGCGGCCAGCTAATGGTGAGGTGTTGATACCGAAAACCATACTCACGGGTGGTTCGTCTACTGCCAGACGCGGAAGTGGCCGAGGATCGTCTGAGCAGCATAGCGTATCACCGATCTCGATCGGTTCGATTCCACTTACAGCAGCAATATCACCCGCAGTAGCTTCATCGGTGTCAACTCGCCCGAGTTTATCGAAGACTTGAAGACCTGTTGTTTTTGCTGGACGAAGCGTGCCATCTGATGTTGATCGTAGAATGCTACCGCCTTTTAAGAGTTTTCCAGACTCAATTCGCCCAACAGCAATTCGGCCAACATAATCAGACCAATCGAGGGTGGTGACAAGCATGCGGAGAGGTCCTTCGTCATCGACGACAGGCCCCGGAATCTTTTCGACGATCATTTCTAGTAGAGGCTTCATAGAGCCAGATCGTGCCGTTTCATCAGCAGAGGCATAGCCGTCTCGACTTGATGCAAAAAGGTAGGGGAAGTCAGCAAGGTCATCATCGGCCCCAAGTTCAAGAAAAAGTTCAAGAATTTCATCAAGTACTTCGTTCGGACGCGCATCTGGCCGATCAATTTTGTTCACAATGACAACCGGACGAAGCCGAGCTTCAAGAGCCTTTCCGAGAACAAAACGGGTTTGAGGCATTGGGCCCTCAGCTGCGTCAACGAGCACAACCGCGCCATCAGCCATCCGGAGAACTCGTTCAACTTCGCCACCAAAATCGGCATGTCCCGGTGTGTCAATGATATTGATTTTGATGCCTTGCCATTGGATCGCGATATTCTTTGCAAGAATGGTAATGCCACGTTCTCGCTCAAGGTCTCCTGAATCAAGTATGCGTTCTTTCTCAAGTTGACTTGTTCTGAATTGGCCGCTTTGCCGGAGAAGGCAGTCAACGAGGGTTGTCTTGCCGTGATCAACGTGAGCAATGATGGCTACGTTGCGAATAGTGTCTCGTCGTGTCGAAACGTCTGAAGGGCTCGGCTCAATAGCAGAAGGCATGGGGGGTATCCGAGGTGTGCATGGGCAGGAAGGAATGAGTTGGGCAAGATGTCTTTGAATCAGGCTTTTCGAATAGCCGTGTAAAGTCGTTCAATGAGTAAGGCAGCGGTATCACCGGCGGCGGCAGGTGCGATGCCGCATCGAAGTTTTGGATCATTTGGGCATGCCAGCATTGTTTCTTTTGCAGCCGCTGCGCATTGCAGGGCATGGTCGCCAAGGAAGATAGCTGTAAGTTCATCACCACCGAGACGAGATCGAAGATGCGCGTGTGTTGTTGCATCAACCAGTTTGGCTGCAGCTGCAGCAAGGTGATTGTCACCGGCAAGAAAGCCATTGGTGTCATTAATATGCTTCAGCCCAACAACATCAACTCCCAAGGCAACAAGAAGTGGCTTCTGGTCGCTTTTGTGTGCGAGGTGCTTCCGAAGAAAGGATTCAAGGTCACCACGCGTTCGGAGGCCGGTGACGTAATCTGCAACTCCAGAATGACCACTCAAAGACGTCGTCATTGTGTCGCTGAAAACCTGGTCGGTTTGTGAGAGGTCGGGTGGTGGCGGAATGGTATTGAGTGGAGACGAAGGGGCTCGAACCCTCAACCCCCGCCTTGCAAAGGCGGTGCTCTCCCAATTGAGCTACGTCCCCGCGTAAAGTCTGTATTCGTAAACGCGGTCATTCTTCAACTGCATGACTGGAGACACGATACCCTATTCGGCCCAATGTTCCAACAGAGTGCGCGCGCCTGGACTCGAACCAGGGACCTCCACCTTATCAGGGTGGCGCTCTAACCAACTGAGCTACGCGCGCAGCAGCCAAAAAAACAAATGTTCTGGGTTGAAAACTAACCTCCCGTGATGTGCGATTGCAACCGGTTGTCAATTTTTACGTTGTCGGGGCCAACTCAAAGTCGGCGCTGACGGCAATCCCCATCTCAGGGTAGGCTCATTAGACAAGTTTTGCTCACACTCGAAATGAAAATGAAGGAGTCTCAATCCAATGTCAGGTCACCATGTGCCTCGTTGTCATATTCAACTCTCGATGAGTCGTGTTGTCTTGTTCTGCTGCCTTGTTGGAAGTGTTACGAGTCAAATACGTGCCGCGCAGCCGACTGTTGAATACGCCCTGGGGCTCAAACCAAAACAGGTTGTCCAGTATGACATTCCGGACGACAGCGGAGCTAAGACTGCTACCCTTGCGATGGAAAAAGCGAACGACATGACGTCTTGGGTCGTGCGGTCTTCTCAGGGAATTTTGCTACGACGGTTTGCCGACACCAACGGTGATCGGGTAGTGGATCAATGGAGCTATTACAAAGACGGAACTGAGGTCTACCGAGATATAGATACTGACCACAACACAAAACCGGACCAGTGCCGCTGGTTAGGGGTTGCTGGATCCCGCTGGGGTATCGATTCAAATGA
>CBFIHW010000084.1:0-12825 GCA_965662325.1 uncultured Pirellulales bacterium
GTTTCAGTAATTTTCCGTGGTCGAGAAATGGCCCATATCGATGAGGGCCAGAGGATTATGCGGCATGTCATCGAACAACTTGAAGAGATTGGTAAAGTAGAATCACCACCCCAACAGACTGGACGCAGGCTTATCTGCACGATAGCCCCAAAATAAGCATTCATGCTTTCCGCTGATAGCAGGTCGGCTGTTTCAGTGGACGGTACAATCAAAAACAGTACGAAGTAGAAGTAAGAGAACGGACATTATGCCAAAGCAAAAAACACATAAAGGAACGAAGAAAAGATTTCGAGTGACAGCGAAGGGGAAGGTGAAGCACCGTCGTAGTGGAACGAGTCACCTTCAAGTTCGTGTGTCAGCCAAAAGAAAACGAAATCTTCGGGGTACCGGCGTTTTAGATAAGTCTGACACTCCAAACATTATTGAGGCACTTGCTTCAAATAGTTACTGACATTTATGTAAAGGTTGTTTCGTACAGGCTGTAGCCTCTGCGAGACGCTGATTTCCGAAATAAAGAGATTGCGAAAGTCGAGAAGGTTTTTCCATGCGAACTAAAAATGCGGTCCCACGATTGCGAGCCAAGCGGCGATTACTGAAGCGAGTGAAGGGGTCAGTTGGCGGCCGTCGGCGGCTTTTGCGTACCGCAAAAGAGTCCATTATTCGAGCAGGAGTGTTCGCCAAGCGAGACCGTCGCCGCCGGAAACGAGATTTCCGACGCCTTTGGATTATCAGGATCAATGCAGCGTGCCGTGCGCGTGGTTTGCGTTATAGTCAATTTATTGCGGGACTCGAAAAAATTGGTTGCGAACTCGACCGCAAAACGTTGTCTGAAATGGCAGTGCTTGATCCAACTGGATTTGATGTTGTTGTAAGTCAGGTCCGAGAGGGTCTTGGCTTGCCGGAAGCGGTTGTCGCATAGTCCGCGTATCTGCTGTATGAAGTTCCTCGCTACGGTTTGCCGCTCGTGACAAATCTCAATCTCGATGCTTTTGTCGCCGACCTTGAGGAATTGCGTTCTGAGGCAGAAAGAGCCCTCGTAGACGTAGCTGATTTGGAAGGCCTTGAGGCTGCCCGAGTTATTTTTCTAGGGGCTAAAAATGGACGTCTGAAGGCAGTTCAGAAAGGGCTCGGCAAACTCGGCCGTGAAGACAAGCCAGTAGGTGGTCAACAGTTTAATGCCGTGAAAAAGTCGGTCGAAGCATTATTCCTTCAGGCCTCTCAGCGAGTTGCCTCACTATCAGAGAGCTCCACGGGTGTCGAGCAGATCGATGTCACTTTGCCGGGAAGCCCTATTCGCTTTGGTCGTGTGCATCCAATAACTCAGACAATCCGCAGGGTCTCCTCAATCATGGCCAATCTTGGGTTTGAGGCAGTGGATGGCCCTGAAGTTGAGGACCAATGGCACAACTTTGAGGCCCTGGCAATTCCGAATGAGCATCCCGCTCGCGACCCGCTCGATAATTTCTACATTGCGGTAGCGAATGCTGATCGGCCACTTCTTTTGCGCTCGCAGACGAGTACTGTACAGATACGCGTCATGGAGGAACGAAAGCCACCGCTTCGAATCGTTTCACTGGGTCGTGTCTATCGTCCGGATACAGCCGACGCAACGCATTACCCTATGTTCCATCAAGTTGAAGGTCTTCTTGTTGAGCCTGGTACGACGATGGCTCACTTAAAAAGTGTGCTTCGGTCCTTTGCGTCAAGTTTTCTTGGTGGTGATGTGAGAGTTCGGTTCCGGCCTTCCTTCTTCCCTTTCACTGAGCCAAGTGTTGAGGTTGATATGGAGTGGAATGGACGCTGGATCGAGATGGGCGGAGCAGGTATGGTCGATCCATCGGTTCTGCAATCCGTCGGCTACGATCCAGATGAGGTTTGCGGGTTTGCCTTTGGCTTGGGTGTAGAGCGAATTGCAGCTAGACGTTTTGGTGTGGCGGATATCCGTGATTTTTATCGAAACGATATTCGGTTTCTTGAGCAGTTTCATGATCGGGGGCAGGCATGATTGTGTCCTTGGATTGGCTTGCTGATTATGTTGATCTGCCAGAGGTTGATGCTTTGACGGAGCGACTTCTTCTTTCAGGGCTGAATCATGAGTCAACAAAGATGGTTCATGATGACACCGCCGTTGATCTCGAAGTGACAAGCAATCGTCCAGATTGTCTCGGTCACATAGGGGTTGCGCGAGAAGTTTCCGTTTTGTTCCAACGTCCCTTGAAGATTCCAGCGGCTTCTGTCGGGGGTGGAGAGTCTTCCCATTCTTTTTCAGTAGCGATCGAATCAATAGACATGTGCCCCTTCTATTCGGCACGACTTATCCGAGGCGTTACCGTAGGACCAAGTCCTGACTGGCTCGTCCGTCGCCTCGAGACCGTGGGTGTTGCGAGCGTGAATAACGTTGTCGATGTCACAAATTACGTCATGCTTGAGTGCGGCCAGCCTTTACATGCTTTCGATCTAAATAAGTTGAATGGTGAAAAAATCATTGTTCGGCGGGCGGCAGAAGGTGAATCATTTGTTGCAATCAACCACAAAGAGTACAAGTTGACGTCCGAGATGTGTGTTATCTCAGATGCGAAGCAGTCTGTGGCCATTGCAGGAGTAATGGGAGGCGCTGAGACTGAAATATCACTCGAAACAACAGATGTGTTAATTGAGTCAGCCCAGTTTGCTCCGTTACCAGTACGGTCTGCTGCGCGAGCGTTGGTTTTGGGGAGTCCTTCGTCCTACCGATTTGAACGTGGTCCCGACCCAGCTGCTGTAGAATGGGCGAGTTGCAGGGCGGTGGAACTCATTCTTGAGCTTGCTGGTGGTGCTTTTGCCGCCCCAGCGATTCAGGCAGGAAGCCTCAAGGCAAGCCAGGCGACTATTGATTTACGTATGCATCGCGTGGAACAGGTTCTGGGTGTTTCAATTCCAAGTCAACGCCAACGGGAAACCCTTCAGTCTCTTGGTTTTGTCGAACAAGAATCAGCGTCGGACATAACACGTTGGCTTGCTCCAACATGGCGACGTGACTGCACTCGCGAAATCGATCTCGTGGAGGAAGTTGCTCGCATTGAAGGGTACGATTGTGTCCCCGAAGATATTCCGATATCGGCTGTTCCCGTGCAGCGTTCACCGCGTGAACGCATGGTACGGGTAGTCAGTGAGTCTTGTGTAGCAGCTGGGTTTTGTGAAGCAATGACACGTAGTGTTGTTGGTGATAAATTTGAGCAATTAAGCAGTCCTTGGGGAGCCGTCCCTGCACTGGTGTGTTGTCCACCCTTGGTTCAAGGTGCAGATAGCCTTCGCCGTACCTTACTTCCTAGCTTGCTAGAAGCGAGGGCAAACAGTCTTAGCTCAGGGTCTTCTCATGGTGATTTGTACGAGATCGCCCACGTTTATGTTCGTCGTGATGGTAAATCGTCAGAAGGTGAGCCGCCGATAGAAGAGCCTTTGTTGCTTACTCTTGTAACAGGGGGTGACTTTTTTCAGGGGAAAGGCTTAGCTACTGCAATTCTCGATCGCTTGGGGATCTACGAATGGTCGGCTGAAGAGAGGTCACAATCGCATACTGGTATCGAGTACGGGGTTACATACCGCCCGTTTGAATCAGAGTCATTGCTTGCAGGTCGTTCTGCTGAGATCTTGTTTCATACTTCAGGTGAGAAAGGTCGTCGGATTGGTGTAATTGGTGAGTTTTCAGAAGACATTATGAAAATGTGTGGGTGCGATAGAAAGTCAGTTGGTATCGAACTCCGGCTTGATGGACTTGAGTTCACCACGAAGCACGAACCAAAACTTTTGGCCCCTAGCAGTTTTCCATCAATTGATCGTGACATGAATCTTGTCGTGGACGAAGCAATTTCATGGGCGTCAATTTGTGCGGCGATTGAATCAACGCAATGCGATGCATTGGAAAGTGTCCGTCTTGGTCAAATTTGGAGAGATGCTGAACGTCTTGGCGAAGGGAAGAAAAGTGTGGTTGTATCAATCCGCCTCAGGAGCTTCAAAGAAACTCTATCTGCCGAACAGGCCAACTCTTTTGTTGACGCGATGGTCAATTCCTGTCAGGACCGTGTCGGTGCAGCTCTTCGAGGTTAAGACATGAAGAGCAGCTAGCTGATGATCCTGATGAAACACAGTTTTACATTGCTTTATTGAGACTGACTTTGAAGCGTGATTGAAGTGCTCTATCTGGCGATGAGAGAGAAATGTGCGGAGAGCCCGTGAGCGGGAAGTGGCGGTTGACTGAGCCATCACGGAGCTCGACGCCCTCGAAGGCATCAATTCCTTAGGCTCACGACGCCAGCAGCCCATTGAGATATGCCCGAGCTGCTCGGATCGCTGTGGTGATCTCAGCTATAGAGTTCAGAATTGGCACACCTCGCGGCACAGGGTGCATGAAGATCTCTACCGGCCCGGCAAACTGCATTTCGGCAAGCTGCCGCATCAGGGGGCCGAAGTCGAGTGAGCCACGACCGGGCAGTTGCAAGAGTTCATCGGCCTTGGGCAACTTCTCCTTTGAGCCCTTCCCGTACTGCTGGGCATAGACGAACTTGACTGCTGAGCCTGCCTCACCTGCAAGGTCGGCAAGCAGGTTGCCATCTTGAGGAAGATGGTGTGGTGCGAGTGCGATTCCTACGCGGTCACTCTCCACCAATGTGGTGAATCGGCGGATCGACTCGGGTGAGTCCAGTAGTGACTTGGAGTGGTTTTCAATTGCAACCACGCCCGCTCCTGCCTCAGCTTGTTTTATGGCCGGGCTTAGTTTGCTGAGAAACGCTCGAATTGCAGCGTCGAGAGGCTCTCCAGAGAGCGTGCCGTTGCCAGGAGCCATTGTGACCAGGACGGTCTCCGAATCGCCGAGCTGTCGCGCCACGGCAAACTCAGAGTCAAGTTTGAAAGCTCCAGGGCGGTAGCAGGCGATGCCGCCGAGTCGTACGTCATGTTTTTCAAGTAGCTGCTGCACCTGCTCGACACCGCGGCTTTCAATTTCCTCTCGTTGTGTGCCGTGTGGTTGTGGCCACAAATCAATTGATGTGCCACCAGTCTTGGCAACTTCAGGCAAGATTTCGGGGAGCGTGGCAGTTCCGTAGAGTGCTGACGAGAGAATATAGTTTGGCCGCCAGCGACTGTTCAGTGATTCCTCGCCAGCTAGGGAAGCTGTTCCCAAGGCCGCTGCGGTAGAACTCATCCAAGTGCGGCGGGTAAGCGTGGTTCTCATGCGGAAACCTCATATCCCTTGCGTTGTGGCCTGCTGAGAAGGCCGTTTGCCTCTTCATCAGACTCAAATCGCTCAGCGGTGGCATCCCAGCCCAGTGGTCGTCCAAGACGACAGGCGATGTTGCCGAGGTGACAGGTGGTGGCCGAGCGATGCTGGCTCTCGGCATCAGAGATGGGCTGCCTGCGAGCCACTATGCAGTCGAAGAAGTTGCCCATGTGATTCACAATTGCCTCGATCTTACCAGCTCGCTTTGGCCGGTCGAGATTATCGAAGTCGTAGAGTCTGAACGCGTCACGCGGCAGTGGTTTCTCAGCCAGCTCGTCGACAGGCACCCCAGTTAGCGAGCCGCGGTTAACAAAGATGCGGCCTTCGCTGCCCTCAAACAGGATGCCGTTGCGGCCGGTGTCGGTGACAAGCATCTCCACATTGTTGGGATACCGAAAGAGCACGCGAAATGCGGTGGGCACGTTGTAGCCGTTGTTGACCTGCGGCATGGTCGCTTCTGGAATCACCTCAATTGGATCGGTGCCAATTGCCCACTGGGCGATGTCGAGATGATGGGCACCATGATCGGTCATCTTTCCGCCGGCGTAGTCAAACCACCAGCGAAACGTATAGTGGCAGCGTTCTTTGGTATAGGGTACAAGCGGCGCCTGGCCAAGCCAGCGTTCCCAGTTGAGACTATCAGGAGTCGCTGCCGTGGCAAACGGACCACCCACTTCGTTGCTGCCGAGCGCTACCTCCAGTCGTTTGAGTTGACCGATCCGTCCCGCATGAACCATTTCCACGGCAGTACGGAAGCGGTGGTCGCTACGCTGCCAACTGCCGACTTGCACGATCCCACCGGTGTTCTTCATCACCTTGCGAATCTGCTTGCCTTCATCGATTGTCAACGTGATCGGCTTCTCAACGTAGACATGTTTTCGAGCCTTTAACGCATCGATCAACATCCCGGTATGCCAGTGGTCGGGGGCACCAATCAGAATTACGTGGATCCGACGGTCGTCGAGGATTCGTCGGTAATCCTCATGTCGATCGACGCCCTCATAAATCGATTCTGGGGAAAGCCCCGTTTGCTTTTCGACGGAGGGATCAATCGCGGAGAGGTCACGAACGGAGGCATCGACATCAGCCATGGCGAGAAGACGGCCGTGAGATTTGGCAAGTCCGGCAATCACTGAGCCTTGATAGCGGCAGCCGATCACGCCAATACCGAGATCGTCGCGCTTATCAGCAACAGCCGGCCGAACTGCTCCCAATGGGCTAAGTCCTCGCATAAGTACGGTGGTCGCCGTTGCCGCGGTTGATCTCAGCACGCCCCGTCGTGAGGTGCGGTGGTTTTGTGATGACGCCATTTCGTCTCTCTAAGAAGTTTTTTTCCTGAGGTGCGTTCTTCTGCAGGGCTGCCAATGTTATGTGTAGAAGCTAAAAACATGGTCCCTTGGCAGTAGTATAAGAACGTTGGTCGCCCACTTCATAGCTGGCGTTACTTGTGGCTGAGAAGATTCCGGCACGAGTGTCACGATATATTCACTTTTGCCTGCATCAAACCGATCTAGAAGTCAGAGAACTGTTCGAATTCATCATACGGACGGTGTTCGAGATTCACAAATCGTGTGTAGTCGTGTTGCCAAAGAAGTTTGATATCACCAATTGGGCCATTTCGTTGTTTTGCCACAATTATCTCAGCTTCGCCTTTCACCCGTTCACGATCTTCATCTGTAGTCTGATAATATTCTTCCCGATGAACAAACATGACAACATCAGCATCCTGTTCAATCGCACCGGATTCGCGTAGATGATTTAATCTCGGTCGGTTGTCTCGTGATACTTCAGCCTGTCGATTTAACTGAGCAAGGCAGAGAATTGGAATATCAAGTTCTCGAGACATGGTCTTTAATCGTCTTGCAATACGCGCTACTTGTTCTTGACGTGGGTCCCGCGGATTGTCTGGTTCGATGAGCTGTAAATAATCAATCACAATGATTGAAAGCCCTTGCTTTCGCTTGAGCCGACGGGCTACGGCGGCAATTTCCGTCAGCGTTCGACCAGGTGTGTCGTCGATGTATAGCGGAGCAGAGCTTATCTCAGATGATTTTTGTACAAGGCGGCGTCTATCTTCCTGAGAAATCGTTCCATTGCGCAGTCGATGTCCATTGACCTGTGCGGCTGAGCAGAGAAGTCGATCTGCCAGTTCGAGGCTTGCCATTTCAAGACTCACAAAAAGAACCGGTTGGTGCGTGTCTATTGAAATATGCTCAGCAATGTTCATGGCAAGTGCAGTTTTTCCCATACTGGGACGAGCAGCCAATATTATCAATTCAGAGTTGTGTAGTCCTCCGCAGAGCGTGTCGAGATCAGTAAAACCAGTTTCGACGCCACCAAGTGCATGCTCGTGTTTCATGCGAGCATCCATACGCACCATCACGTCTTCGAGAACAGCTTGGATCGGCTTCGCCTCCGCGGAGCTGCGCTGTTCGAGTATCGAGAAAATCTTTTCTTCAGCCTGCGAAAGAAGCTCTCTTGGCTCATCGTACGCATCGTACGCATCCCGAAGAATGTCGGTACTTGCATCGATAAGCGACCGGAGCATTGACTTGTCACGAATGATATGTGCATAGTGCGAGGCATGGGCTGCATGGGGAACCGAGCTAATGAGTTCTGCAATTGCAGCAGCTCCTCCAACCGCATCAAGGTCGCCTTTTGTCCGTAATCGTTCCAGTAATATTGTTGCATCGATCCGCTTGCCGCCGTCGTGTAGGTCAAGTAGGTGGCGAAAAATTGTTTGATGCGCTTCGTCTGAAAAATCTTCTGAACGTACGGACAACGCAACGTCATCACAGACATCAGGCTTGAGAAGTATGCTGCCGAGAACGTTTTTTTCCGCTTCAATGTTTCCCGGTCGACCAAGTCTGCCAATTTGGGAGACGTTCGGCTCATCTTGGCCAGGCGATTGTTTTCTGAAGGGCTGGCCATTCCGCCGTATTTTTTTTTGTCCCGCCATATTCTGAACGGACGGTGTTGCATTTCCCCGAGAATCACCCATTCAGAAGTCCTCTATTCCAATTGAGACTTTTTAGTGTGACAAAAAAACTGCAGTTTGCTCGTTTAATCTGGCTTGTATTCTCTGGACATATCAACGGCGGGCAATTACTAGCAGAGTCGCCGCATGCTATTCATCACAACATACATTCAAAGATGCATTCTCTGTCAGGCCCGGCACAGGCTTATTTTTCCTCACTACTTGCCGGTACAACCCAGACCTTGAGTTCACCCTCGACTTCACTCGCAAGACGCACTTTGACTGTGTAGAGCCCAACCTCTTTGAGTGGACCCTGCAAAATAATTTGATCTGGAGGAACAACAAGATCCTGCTGTTTGAGGGATCGCGAAATCTCAGGAGCCCCCACTGATCCGTACAGATGACCTTCGTCGTTTGCGTTTGACTCAATTGTGACACTTGTCCGCACTAATTCTTCAAGCAATCCACGAAGTCCAGCGAGTCTTTCACGAGCAATGGTTGCCAGTTTTGCCTTATGTTTTTCAACCATTCTTTTGTGGTGTTCGGTAGCAACTGTTGCAAGTCCTTGAGGCAGCAGGTAATTGTTCGCATATCCAGAACGAACTTCAACAACTTCACCCTGTTTGCCAAGGTGTTCAACATTCTGGATCAGAAGGAGTTCAATGCCTCCTCTTTCACCTTTGGGAAGACGCTTATGCCGTTGATGTCTGGGTTTTTTGATTGTCGTAGTGGCCATATGTAAATCCTTCGAAAAATTCAATTGTTAAGTGAGTTGTGGGTCGTCCGAGAGGGTTTAGAAGGGAATGTCGTCTTCGATCCCACCTGCGGCACTGGTGGCACCAAAACCACCTCCTGCATCATACCCTCCCGACTGATCTTTCTCGTTTGGGCTGTTGATGTTCTGATTCCCCTGGTTACGGCTGCCTGCTTGACTTCCCTCAGGCCGATTGCCTCCGCGTGATCCAATGAGATGCATTCGATCGCCAACAACACGGAGTTTTGAGTTTTTCTTTCCGTCTTTTTCCCACATATCGAGTTTCAAACGTCCCTCGATCAGAAGGGGTGCTCCCTTCGTTACGTATTCGCCTGCGATTTCGGCAGTACGGCCCCATAGCGTAATGTCAACAAATGTTGTCTCTTCAACCCACTCGCCTGAAGCAGATTTACGCCGATCATTGATCGCAAGACCTATTTCTGTGACTGCTGAACCGTTTGAAATATATCGAAGTTCTGGGTCACGGGTTACGTTTCCCATGAGAAATACCCGGTTCATGCTACTCGCCATGGCGATCTCCCTTTTTCTTTGTTCGCTAAATAATCAGTCATCGCAACGACACATCTCACCTCGTGCCGAGGATGCTCTACGATAATGAACAGATGTTCAGTTTTCGTCAAGCCCTGCAGCAGGTGCTCCTCCACGGTGACCTATTTGACGGCAGTTGTTTGTGCTGGTTTCGTGCTGCTGTTCCCGGCTTGTGCATGCTGGACAAGTGGCTCGGCCAAACGGGGATCGATCTTCAAGATCAATCGTCGCAACACATTTTCATTCAATTCACATTGTCGTTCGAAAGCAACAAGATTTGGTCCATCCATGCTGAAATAAATAAGCCAATAAGAACCCTTGCGATGACCATTGATTGGATATGCAAGTTTTCTTTCGTCCCAAAGTTGAGACACAAGAACCGTTCCCCCATGCTCGGCCACTAGGTCGTTGAGTTGGCCTGTAACGGCGTCAGGGTCACGAGAATACTTTGTCGAATCCAGGATAAACATCCCTTCGTAAACAGTCATTTTGAATTGTCCTTCCGTTTTGTTTTAGAAAAGTCTTTTTTGTGTAGTGCTGTTCGTCAGTTGTACCGATTCATGGAGACTTCAATCCCAAGGGTTACCCAAGATTCGGCAGCATCGGCAGCGCGTTGAATTGTTTCGTCGAGGTCTACCTGTTCATACTTAGAAAATTTTCCGAGTACAAAGGACGGTGGGTCCTGTTGTTTTGGAACGGGGCCGATGCCCACTCGGAGTCTCGGAATTGTTGGGCTTGAAAGACGTGTGATGGTGTCCGCCAGACCCTTCTGTCCGCCCGCAGACCCACTCGGTCGCATCCGAATAGTTTTGAGCGGCAGTTGGAAGTCATCACAGATCACAAGAATGTCCGTTAGGTCTAGTTTGTAAAAATCACGAGCGGCGAGCACGCTGCCTCCGCTTAAATTCATCCATGTAAGTGGCCAGAGTAACAATGCCGCAGTCCCGCGAATGGTAGTCTGAGCAGTCTCTCCCTGAAATCGTTGCCGTCGGCTTGGGTTTCCTCCTCGACCTGCCAATACATCGAGTACGTCAAATCCGACATTGTGTCGAGTGCCTTCATATTTCCGTCCGGGATTACCTAAGCCAACCAACAATTTCACAGAGCATCACCGTTGGGAGTATATGTCGTCTACGATTCACTTGTTCACGCAACAACGAGTCTCTTTTATTCATCGTTTGACTCTGCTGTCTTTGTTCCGATGTCTGAGGCGTCTTCAAGCTTTTGGTTGGAAAGGAGGCATGAGGCTACAACGGCCTCACTGTCTAACGTTGCATGGGCTCCTTGGGGGAGTTCAAGATGTTTTATCTTGAGAACATTTCCAGCTTCAAGATGAGCAACATGAGCAACGGCAACCTCAGGCATGTTCTGGGCCGTACATTCAACATCGATTTCTCTGAGAACCTGCTTGAACTTCCCTCCTGCTTTTGCTCCTGGACATTCCCCACGAAACTCAACGGGAACCAGAACATTGATTTTTTCCGACGGATCGATCCGTAAAAAATCAATATGCAGGGGAATCGTGCCGAATGCATTCCACTGAAGTTCACGAACAAGAGCAGGCGATTTTACTGCTCCGGTCAACTCGACGGTCTTGCTGCCGTGCCGAACCATTGCTTCGATGGCATCGCGTCGGACTACTAAATCAACACATGTCTCCCCATGTCCGTATAAAACAGCAGGAACATGGCCCTCGCGGCGTAGTTTTCGGCAGGCTTTTGTGCCCGTAACGCTACGGGCAGTGACTTCGAGTAGATCGCTCATCAGGAACTCCTTAATTGGGCCTGATATTGTGCCATTTCTCGATCTTTTCGCAACCGGGCACGCTCAAGTACGGCCTGTATACTCAATTATTGAAACATCATGCTGACCGACTCATTCCGATGAATTCGCTTTATCGCCTGTCCGAGCAAACTTGCAACCGAGAGAACTGTAATATTTGGCAGATTTTTCTCTTGGGCAAGCGGTATTGAGTCGGTCACGATGATTCCAGACAGGGGGGCGGCCTGCAATCTTTCGACAGCTGGCCCAACCAGGAGTCCGTGGGTTGCCGCGGCAAAAATCTGTTTAGCACCATGATTATGAAGTACTTCAGCTGCAGAGCAGATAGATCCGGCTGTGCTGATCATATCATCGAACATAAGGGCAACTTTTCCTTCGACACTGGCACCAATGATATTTGCACTTGTTGTTGTGTCAGCACTCACCCGCCTTTTGTCAACAATCGCCAGAGGAGCATTGAGCCTTTGACCATGGCCAACTGCCCGTTTGATTCCACCGACGTCAGGACTGACAACTATTAAATCATCAGCTGGCAAATCGATTGATTGCAAGTGGTTATTAAGTACAGGTGCCGCGTATAGGTGGTCCACGGGGACATCAAAGAATCCTTGAATCTGAGCTGCATGAAGATCCATTGCAAGCACGCGATCTGCACCAGCGCGTGTAATCAAATTGGCTACAAGCTTGGCAGTAATGGGGACTCTGCCCGCGTCTTTTCGATCCTGTCTTGCATAGCCGAAATATGGAATCACAGCCGTGATTCGGTACGAACTTGCTCGCTTGAAACTGTCGATCATGACCAGCAGTTCCATGAGGTGTTCGTCAACTGGTGGGCATGTTGGCTGAACGATAAAGATATCCCGTCCTCGAACGTCCTCATCAATTTTGCAGGAGATCTCTCTGTCTGGAAATCTTCCGATCGACATCTTACCCATCGGAAGATTGAGATAGCGACAGATGTCCTGAGTTAAAGAAGGGTTTGCCAGCCCGCTAAAAATCTTTAAATCATTCATGAGTGATCTCGGAGCTGCAAGAAGAGAATGAGTGAGTTGATCCTACACCCTTTTAAGGTATTGGGGCGGATGTTCAAGGATCGGCACTTTCGGCCGGGCAAGACGGATTTCGTAGACATAAGGACGGTAATCAATTAGTGCTGCATTGTCTGGAGAGCCTTTGCCACAGCATGGAGTTGTTGCGGTGTGTTGACTGATAGTGATTCGCTTGGGTCAAGGCAGGCAACTGCGTCGACTAGTTCACCAGCATCAAGAAGCACTTTTGGGCAATCGGTAAGGTAGTACTCTCCAGCTGCGTTATCAGTGTTAATTTGCCCCAAGGCCTTGAGCAATTGGTCGGCAGCGAAAACATAGGTGCTCATGTTGACTTCTTTGATCAGCCGCTCACTTTCAGTTGCATCCTTCTCTTCAGTGATACAGACAAACTTTTTGTCTGCGTCGCGCACTATACGGCCTAACCCGCTTGGGTCTTCTGTGATCGCTGTTCCAAGAAGAC
>CBFIHW010000085.1:0-12746 GCA_965662325.1 uncultured Pirellulales bacterium
AATAATAGATACATTTGTCACCGAATATGGTGCTGGCAGGACGCCCAATCCGTGCGTCCGTTGTAATCAATGGATCAAATTCGGTCGTCTCTTTGACTATGCCGATGCGGTTGGTGCAACACATGTTGCAACAGGGCACTATGCACGACTCGTTCACAATCAGACTTCTGGAACGCACGTATCCGTTCCGGAAATTCACCGAGGCCGTGATATCTCACGGGATCAGTCATATGTCTTATTTGGAATAACACCAGACCGTTTAGCACGAATGATGCTGCCAATTGGTGAACTGACAAAATCTGAAGTTCGATCACGTGCTAATCAGTTAGGTCTGGTGACAGCTACCAAGCCGGATAGTCAGGAAATATGCTTTGTCCCACCTGGCGAGCATCCACGTTTGGTTGCCCATAGACTTGGTGGTTCTCGGGCAGGAGATATTGTTGACACGAGTGGCAGAATCCTTGGCCGTCATCCCGGAATCGAGCATTTTACAGTCGGTCAACGACAAGGTCTTGGCATTGCAATTGGTTCCCCGTTGTACGTCATTCGCATTGAACCAGAAACTTTGAGAGTTGTTGTAGGACCCAAATCTGATTTGCCTCTTCAAGGCCTGATTGCTGATGAAGTGAGCTGGGTGGCTGATGTACCAACAACTCCTTTTGAATGTCTTGTTCAGTGCCGAGCCCAGCGACCACCGGCAAAAGCCATTGTTACGAGGAAAGGTAATCAGGAATTTGAAGCACGCTTTCTTGAGCCAACCGTCAATGCTCCTGGTCCGATCACCCCTGGCCAGCCAGCGGTCTGCTATGACAACACGCATCTTCTTGGCGGAGGTTGGATTGTAAAGCATGAAACGAACTGACTGACGACGTTTCCGATAACACCCTCCAGCTCAGTAAGAAAAGGCTTCGGTGGCCGATATGCATGCGGTTTTGCATTCCGGAATCTTCCAAGTAGTATCGAGAGAGGATGCCTGTGATTTCCGCTTTGTATTTTGTATAGGAGAATAGCTTTGCCCCCTGCCGCACTTGCAGTCTTTGGCGTTATCCTCGGAATCATTGCATTCGCAATGTTGATTCTGTTATTTAACTACGGCCAAATTTGGTTTCAGGCATATTGGTCGAAAGCGGCTGTTACATTTCTCGAACTTTTTGGAATGAGCTTGCGGAAAGTCAATGCTCGTACAATTGTTCAAGCTCGAATCATGGCAACGCAGGCTGGCCTTGGAAAGCAGCTTTCTCCTCGTGTACTTGAAGCTCACTATCTCGCTGGTGGTGATGTTCCTCGTGTCATCCGTGCACTTATTGCGGCCCATCGAGCTGGCATTGATCTTGATTACGATAAAGCATGCGGCATTGATCTCGCTGGTAGAGATGTACTCGATGCAGTCCAAACAAGTGTGAACCCCAAGGTAATTGACTGCCCGGATGTTGCGAGTGGAAAGTCAACCCTTTCAGCTGTTGCACGAAATGGCGTTGAATTAAGAATTCGAGCGCGGGTCACGGTCCGAACAAATCTTCATCAACTCATTGGTGGAGCAACAGAGGAAACAATAATTGCCCGAGTTGGTGAAGGAATTATTACATCAATTGGATCAGCTGCGACACACTTCGAAGTTATGGAGCACCCAGATACAATTTCAAAAGCTGTACTCGAACGAGGACTCGATGCACAAACTGCGTTTCAAATTGTATCTATCGACATAGCTGATATCGAGGTTGGTGAAAATATTGGTGCCCGGCTTCAGGCTGATCAGGCAGAGGCTGACACACGCGTGGCACGTGCCAAAGCAGAGGAACGACGCGCGGTGGCCATCGCTCATGAACAGGAAATGAAAGCAGCGACTGCCGAAAACCGTGCAGGTGTCCTCAAAGCCGAGGCCCTCGTTCCTAAAAGTATCGGCGAGGCACTACGAGCAGGTCGTATGCAGAGTCAATCAGGAAACGGCCAGGTTTAGCCAAAGCCCCTAAAAACTTGAGTTTTAGGGTGTCGGCAACAAAAATCGGAATAAATGGAGAATTCGGTCAAACTTTGTGGCCTCCATGTGCCGATATTAATTCTTTAGATGGGATTCATGTCGAGCATGATCTGCTGGCTGCACGATGTAGCTAGCAATAAACCTGTCTGACAGGCAACGGTCCAACGGTCTTCCGAAGGACCACACGGCAAAAGGGAGTCTGCCATGGGTCTGCGAAAATTACGTGTCTATAACGGTCCAGAAAATGATGCTACCGGCGTCTCGTTGCTCGAACAGCAACTTGATCCACACAGTATCAAAGTAACACTTGGTGAAATCCTACCGATCTTGGCTGATGCTGTCTCAAGCGACAGAACATGGCTTAGTGATTTCGCTGAAGATGAAGTGACGATTTCTTCTGATCTTCACGATGTCCTCCAAGCCTACCGTCACTTCCGTCGTCCGGGTGCTTAAGTATCCTCGCGGACAGTACAACCTGTTTTTACGGACAGCGTTTAGAAACACCATCGAGAAAGAAAAGTCGTTCTTTCTGGATGTCTTGTGTTGATAGAAATTTCTCATTACTTCAATAGACGTTGCCAAAATTCAAGATCGAGCCATCTCTTGAACTTGTATCCCGCCTCACGGATTGTTCCGACGTGAGAGAAACCTATGTCTTGATGAAGTGCAATGCTGGCAGTATTCGCTGAGTCGATACCAGCAACAAGAAGATGAAGTTCGTGTTCTGTTGCCTCACGAATGATAGTTTCAAGTAACAGCCGACCGAGTCCTCGACGTTGATACTCCGTCGCAATGTACACAGAATGTTCAGCTGTCTTGGAATATGCCGAATATGGCCGAAAGGGACCCCATGTCGCAAAACCAACCACTGCGCCCTGCTGTTCAACACCGAAAACGGGAATACCTGCTTGTTTCTTTTTTTCAAACCATGCAGCAATCGTTTCCTCAGACCGAGGTAACTCTTCATACAGGGCTGTTGTATGAAGAATTGCTTCGTTAAAAATAGTACGAATATCCTTCAGATGCTTTTCGTCACAACGCAGCACATGAGTACCAGTTGGTCTATCGGTCATGCATCCACCACCTGCCGCGGCTCCGGTCGCGGTGTGAGTAACGAGACAAAAATAAGAACTAAAAATCCGAGCGGTATTGTTACCAGACCAGGCTGACTAAATGGAATCGGCGAGTCACCCCTTGGAAGTCCATAGACTTTTTCAAACGTATCTGCCGAGAGAAGAATCCAGCCCAGTGAAGAAATCATTCCTA
Organism: uncultured Pirellulales bacterium; assembly: GCA_965662325.1. Classification (GTDB taxonomy): domain Bacteria; phylum Planctomycetota; class Planctomycetia; order Pirellulales; family UBA1268; genus UBA1268. The sequence goes on from CBFIHW010000085.1 coordinate 3,245, forward strand.
CAGTGACGGCTGCCGTTATGCCCTGTTTTGTCGTTCGCGGCCAAAAAAGCAACATAACAAGCGCTGGAAGATTTGCAGATGCAGCTATATGAAACGCCCATCCAACAAGAAAGCTCACATTGAAATTCTTGAAAAGAATTCCAAGTGCCATAGCAACAACTCCGAGACACACGGCAGAGATTTTACCCGCTCGAACTTTTTCATGATCATTCATCGTGACACCAAAACAATTTTCAATCAGATCATGTGCCACTGCCCCACTGCCGGCCATAATGAGACCACTTACTGTGCCAAGAACCGTGGTAAACGCAATTGCTGATATTGCTGCAAATAAGGTTTCACTAAATGACTTCGCAAGAAGTGGAGCTGCCATGTTGGAACTTGTCGGATCAAGATATCCGCTCGTCATGGCACCAAGACCGAGATACAACGTTAAAACATAAAAACCACCAATTGCTGCGATCCCGACTACTGTGCTTTTTCGAGCTGCAGCTGCGTCCTTGACGGTGTAATAACGGATAAGAATGTGTGGGAGTGAGGCCGTCCCGCAAAAGAGTGCGAGCATGAGGCTGGCAAAGTTTAACCGATCAGTTAACGTTCCCGAGGAGAGCCCTTTAAAATATCCGCCCGGCTTCAGCAGGTCTTTCCCCTCACGAATAGTTGGTGTGAAGGTCGTATGAACGCCTTTCTCATCAGTGTGTTTTTTCGCTGACCAGGTAACAACCTGTGAATCTTCAAGGGTAGATAGATATTGAAGTGGTCGTAATGGCCCTGTCTCACGCGCATCCCCATATCGCTCAGGAAGCTTGTGAATGGTCCCAACAGGCCGAAGGTCATTCTCGGTTGTTTGTAACTCACCATCTACAAGCACACGGCCGTCCGGAGTCTGCGTCTGTACTTGTGGACGAAGATCTTCCTCACCCTGCCGACCGGCATTGAGGAGTAGTCCACGATTCAGAATCATGAGAGTCAGGATGCCACAGAAAAATACAAGCAGCGAGCCTTTAATGAACTGGACCCATGTTGTAGACACCATACCCGCTGTCACAACAATTAATGTTACGGCAACGCCAACCAGAATGACGCCAACAGCGTGCGGGAGTCCAAGGAGCGGAACAATGAGATGTCCTGCACCAACCATCTGTGGAATCAGATAAAAAATGCTGACGATTAATGTTGAGATAGCGACCGCAAACTTGATGCCGCGACTATTGAATCGGGCGTCAAGTGCATCAGCAAATGTGAACTTCCCAAGTGCTTTGATTGGTTCAGCAATAACAAACAGTGCCACAATCCAGCCCGCAAGAAAACCTATTGAGTAGAGAAATCCGTCATAGCCATAGAATGCAATCATTCCACAGATACCGAGAAATGATGCTGCCGAAAGATAGTCACCCGCAAATGCAATTCCATTCACAAACCAATGGATTTCACCATGCGCTGCATAGTATCCCTTTGCGGACTGTCCTTTGCGGCCAAGCCAGAATGAAAGACCAATAACCCCAAGGACAAAGCTGGCAAAAATAGCAATGGCAACTGGTGATGAGTCGTAGAGCATCGAAGAGCCTCGCAATAGAAATCAGGCGTCTGGAGATCTGCCCCGGCAGGCAACCATATAGATCAAGGCCAGCACGAAAGCTGAAACAATTAATCCCATTCCATAGGCAATCGCAAGATTGACTCCTCCGAGCGGTCGCCATGAGAGTACATCTGGCCGAAACAAGACAATGCCCATGAATCCTATGTAGAGCAGGACATAAATCAGAAACAATCGCATGCCGATTGCACGACTACGAACTGATCCCTGATCATTCAATTGATGGTTGTTCCCCATTGATTTGATTCCTATGAAGTCCCCGGACACTATCTGTCACTTTTGTACCACGCAGAGTCTAGCGTAGTTTGCATCCGACCACAGCAAAGATTACTTAACCATGGGGATTTCATGATGTCCGGAAAGACCCGGTGGGAGGTTTTCACCCGCTTCAAGGAAAGACACAAGATCAAGAATCTCTTGCCGCGTCAGGACATTGACCAGTCCGGCGGGCATCGGTGAAACCTGAGAGGAAAACCGTTCTTCAACGTCTTTTTTCTGTATTCGTTTGACCTTTTCCGGCATCAGAAGATTGGGCCTGATGGTATAGGTTTCTGGCGTTTCACTCGCAACAACTCCAGACACAACACGACCATCCGTAAGTAGAAATTGCACCATGCGATAGTCATCATCAATTTTCAACGACGGGTCAAGAATTTGGAGAAGAAGATCTTTTCCGTGAAGTTTCTTCACACTTTTCACCAAGTCCGGACCCAGATTCACACCATGGCCTGCTGCTACATGACACTGAGTACACTGTGCTTTGGCAAAAGCATGCATACCTCGTGACAGTGTTTCTTCGTCCCGACTGACAGGAACTATAGGAAAATCTTCTGCTTTCCACACTTTCACGAGGGTCGGTCGACACGCATCGAGTAAGCGTTCAGCCTCCGCCTGATCACGAGCCACAACCATCTTGCCATTCATCACAATCCAGTGACCAGGAAACGTACAGACGTATGGGTAGACTCCTGGTTCCTGCGGTGCTTCAAAACGCAGGACGTGCACCAACGACTGACGTGTTGGCCCAATCATGGGAGTGGCCTCCAGAATCAGATTCTTTTTGTCTTCTGGAATAAAATCACTCGTTGCATTTTTTGGATCACGAGCCATTGCGTTTGCTGCAACACCAACCTCCTCCATTGCACCAGGCTGCACAAGAACAAGATTGTGATCGGTTGCATCTGGATTCAGAAAAACAAGTTTGACAGGTTGACCAGGGCGAACGCTGAATTGCTTGTTTGTAAATAGCATTCGTTCTGGCTCACATGAAATTCGCACCTCAACTGTCTCTGGGCGCCTATCAAACGCTTTGTCCTTTCCCACTGCTTTAGGCTCTTTGATTTCAAGAGACCGGCGAGCTCGATTAAGAAGAGCCGGGACAATACTCCTCTGGTCATTTTGCCAGTGTTGTTGGAGTGGTTGTGATTCAAGTGCACAGACAGCTGCGTAGGCAAGATGCCCGCCGATCGGCTGGCGAAATATACTCAGTACAGCATCCAGCGCTTCTCGTGTTCCAATCCAACTTGCTGCAATGGCCGCCTCCATCCGCACGAGACCAGAGGAATCTGTAGCAGCATTCAAAAGAATCTCATGCCGATCCGGTAGGGACTTGTGCCAATATCGTAGCTGCCGAATTGCAGCAGCCCGTGCATGGTGATCGGTATCGGAAGCTAACTCAACAAGAAGTTCGGGCCTGACCACACCAAGTGTTGAAAGACATGCCATTCCCTCTGCAAGAGAGCGGGCTCTCTTCGGATCATCATCCTTAAGGCTATCAATCCAGTCGTTGACTGCTTGGGTAGCGAGCGTTTTGTCACGGCTGGCTAGTTCTCGCGTGGCAAGATATCGCACACGAAACTCTCGGTGTCCCAAGAGTTCTGCCAGTTTTTCCTCTGACCTTCCTGAGATTTGTGGTAGCTCTGACACGTTTCCATTTTTTGCAGTCACTCGCCAGATACGGCCAGACTCTCGGTCACGACGGGAATCCCTCAACGAGTATTGCGCATGCCCCTTCACAGGGTTGTACCAATCAACAACAAAGAGATCTCCACGCGGACCAAAATGAAGATCTACCGGGATGAAACTGAGGTTTGTTGAGAAAATCAGATCACGTACGTATTGCTCGTTGAAGCCATACTCATTTTCAATCCAACGATGAATTTCAATTCGGTTGGTGGGCTTGTACCGTGCTTTGATAAACCCGCCTTGGAGTTCTTCTGGAAATCCTGGGTTATCTACAAATGCCTGACCACACGTTCCTGAATAGGCTTGCAGACCCTGAGGCCGTGCATGTTGCTGCGGATATGGTGGGTCCAACGAATGAAACGCCTCAGCAAAAATTGGATGGCTGGCAACATGATTTCCCCACGGATCAAACGTGACACCCCATGGATTGGTACTCGGATAGGTACCCATTGCCGTCAGTCTGTGGATTTTTGGCTCGTAGCGAAACCAGCCACTATTCTGCTGTCGGACTGGTCCGTATGGGGTCTCGATTTGTGAATGATGAAATATTGATTCCCTGAACAGAAGTGCCCCGTCAGGTGTCCAGATAAAATCATGTAATGCATGATGCGAGTCTTCTGTACCAAATCCAGAAAGGACAACCTCGTGAACATCAGCACGGTCATCTCCATCGACATCCTGAAGGAATGTCAGGTTCGGTTGTTCCGAGACATACACTCCACCATCCCCAAATTCAAAAGACAAGGGAACATGAAGATCATCAGCGAAAATTTTTGAAGTATCCGCTTTTCCGTCACCATCAACATCTTCCAGAATCACAAGCCGATCATGTGGCTCAAAACCGGGATAGATATGCGGATATGCCTGCGACGTGCACACCCAAAGACGACCTCGTGAGTCCCAGCGGACCTGAATCGGGTTGGCGATTTCAGGGAATTCTTCTTCACCGGCAAACAGATTGACCTCAAATCGTGGATCAACTTGAAAGGCTTTCTGTTCCTCGGATGCTGGCAGCCAGTTATTGGCTCCACGTGTTTCAAGAGCGGCTGGAAGTTCAGGGACATTTGAATCATCGACCTGTTCAGAAACTGGTCGGCCATGAGCTATGTCCCAGATCCTACGATCTCGATTCGCGCACATGATCTCAAAATTTCGCATGGCTGGGAGAAAATCGAGATACCCATACCGTTCATTTCGGCCACCTGTGTAATAGAAGGTATTGAGAGGTCGATATCTCCGGAAAAACTGCCGCTCCAAATCAACGACGGCAAGACGCAAGGATTCCGTAACGCTGTTTGCAGGACGCCCAAAACAGGACTCAAAAAACGTCCTGGCAAATGTGGAGTAGCCCTCTTCTGTGAGATGACATCCATTACTAGTCAGATTACCAGTACGACTCAGTACAGAACGCATGGGTGTATCAACATCAATAAAACCAACGTGCTGCTCAGCCGCTACCTTCCTCATCACTGATGTATAGCGAGCAATATTTTCATTGTTCTGATCAGCAGCAGCAACTCCGCGTACATTTTCATTTGGAATGGGTGAAACAAGTACGATTCGTGGGGCTGTCTTCCCATTGAAGGCTTTTGTCTTCGTACGTTCCAGAAATGCTTCGAGTCGCTTACGGAATTCTGGAATACCGGCTTCGCCTGCAAACGATTCGTTGAAGCCAAATGCTGCAAAGATGACATCTGCTTTCTCATGAAAAAGATGCTGCTCAAGATCAGCAAAATTTTCCGGACGTGGCATCAGGTCAACTTCATCTCCAGACCAGGCGAGAGTCCGAATAACCAGTTCATGATCTGGAAATCCTGCATGAATTGTTGCTGGTATAGAACCAAACAACTGAGCTCGCTCAAAAAGTGTATTTCCAATCAGGCATACATGATCATCTCGCTTGAGTTGAAGAGGCAGCGTCGTTTCAGCGGCATCACAGACTGGTGGCCGAGGTGCAGTATCCAAAAAGAGCGCATACTGAGAAAAATCTTCTTGTTTTTCTGGCTCTGCCGTCTTCTGCTTCATCCGGGGCGCCGCGGTCAGAACAACAGAAGTCTTTTTGTGGTGAATAGCTGGAATGAATGCTGTTTTTTTTGATTGCTTTGCTGACGGAGAAGTTTTTGTTGGCTTTTTCGTTTTTTTCCGCCACGACTTCTTTTTCCACCAATCGGGGGCCTCGGCTTCAACCTCATGGGTGTACTGCCGCAGCCGCTGCATCATGTCGGCAAGACGTTCGGGCTCATCGGTCGATCGGTTCGTTGTTTCAGCAACATCACTGTCGAGATTATAAAGTTCTGGATTCTCCAATGATTCATCAACGACGATCTTCCAAGGACCTTCACGGTAGGCAACAGAACCACCCCATCGCCAATAGAGAGGCTTGGTTCGTGTAATTGGAGATCCTTCGATTGCTGGTACAAGGTTTACCCCGTCATATGTTTTTTGAGGTGGCTTCATGCCAGCAGCTGCAAGTGCTGTAGGAAAGAAATCACTCCCGATAATCGGCAGGTCACTTTCACTACCTGGCTCAATTCGACCCGGCCACCTCACGATCCCGGGAACACGATGGCCCCCTTCATACATAGATCGCTTACGACCACGAAGGTTACCAGCAAGACCGCGACCCGGCCCCTTGTCGCCAGCACCTTCCGGACCGTTGTCACTTGTAAAAAAGACAAGCGTCGACTCTCGAACACCGAGTTTATCCAACGAATCCATGACCGTTCCAAATGCATCATCAAGCTGTGTGATATTTGCTCGATACGTCCGCTCTTCAAGATCTGCAATACCGGCGTGCTGTTGTTGATATCGCTCTGCAGATGCTATCGGATAGTGCGGTTCGTGCGTCCAGACAGCAAGAAAGAAGGGCTTCGCTGGATCTCGCTTAGTCTCAAGCCACGACACTGCTTCCTGTGCAATGAATGGCGCTGAGTAGTCTTCAACCTTCCCAACGGCTTTCCCATTCCTCACGAAATTATTGGGGAATGCGTGACTAGGAGCTGCATTGTTTTGTGTCGCAAGCCACCAGGCATACCCATGATCGGATGGCTGCGGTTGTTCTGGTGAATTAAAGCGTCCATTGAGATGCCACTTGCCAACATGACAGGTGTCGTAACCCGCTTGCTGAAGAAGCTTTGGAAGTGCCTGTTCACTCGTACGAAGGTGGATTGGGCTCCCGTTTGGAATCCAGGTGAAGACTCCATTCCGAAACGGGGTCCGTCCTGTCAGAAGGCTCGACCGAGCCGGTGAACAGACACTTGATGCCGCATGGCAGTCTGTCAGTCGAAGACCTTCGGCGGCGAATCGGTCAAGATTCGGCGTGATTGCATCAGCATTCCCATAGCACCCAAGTTCACCATAGCCCATGTCATCAGCTAAAAACAGCACGATATTCGGACGGTTTTCAGCCAACGCCGGGGCCATGAAAAAAATGGTTGCCAAGCATAGTGGGGCGAGAATAGATCGGATATTCTTCATACTCATTGTGCTTTCGTTGGTTGGTCAGAAAAACGATATGGGTCATCATGTTGAATCATTTGTTCAAGCAACAATGATTCCATTGCTGCACGAGTCGCGGCATGATCAGGATCATTCGCGAGATTTTTCTGTTGCGGAGATGGTTGCTCTGGAAGACTTTTGAGCACACCCGGAACATGATGCTCAGCAAGAAACTCATGTGGATTCTCTTGAATATTGAAAAGTTGTGTGTGAAGGCCACCAGATGGTGATTCGTACTTGATGAGTTTCCAGTCACCTTTACGAACACTTCGCATCCCGGGCTTTTGACCACCACAGTAGACCCCGTACAGAACATCTCTGACTGTTTCTGTCTTCTCCTCAAGAACCGGAAGGAAACTTTTCCCTTCATCAGTTGGGGGTGGGGTCACACCCGTGATCGCACACAACGTTGCCAGCGTATCGCCAAGATACGTATTGCCTGGCATCCGACTGCCGGGGCGCACGCCCGGGCCTTTTACAATCAGGGGCACCCGCCACGTGTGCTCATAGAGATTTTGTTTTCCTTGAAGGCCATGACGGCCAATCGCAATGCCATGGTCCGATGTATAGAAAATCCATGTATTTTCGAGTTCACCCATGGCAGTGAGTTTTTCAAGCACGCGTTCCACCTGTGCGTCAATGTTTTCACTACACGCATATTCACGTCCAATTTCATTGCGAATAGTCCGTGGGTCACGATTTCCCCAAACGCCACTGACTGATACTTCGTCACGAACATCCATATGCGTATTATCGAATGGATGTTCCGGGAGCCAGTTTGATGGTAGCGGTGGTTGCTTCTCATGAACCGCTGGAAGTTCTCCTTTATTCGTGTGATTTGTTGACCCATACTTGGCTAGGTATGCAGGTGTTCCATCACGTGTATCGTGAGGATGCGACAATCCAAAATAGATAAGAAATGGATTTTGATCACCAGACTTTTCACGGTCTGTCAAAAAATTGATGACCTGATCACCATGCCATTGACTCCCTTTCTCTGCCGTACCGCCCCGCTTGGTCGCATCAAGTCGGACCGTAAATTGCTGATTCGCTTTTTCATAACTATTGCCACGCTTGCATGTCCGCATGGTGTCATACCCTGCTCGATTAAACACGGCAGCGAGTGTGTTTGACTCAAGTTCTGGCGGACAATGTGGTGCAACGTTTGGCTGACGTGATTTCCCATCTTCACCGCGTGCCTTCTTCGGACCGATAGGCAGATGCCATACCGTTCGACCACACATCACCATATGCCGACTGGGTGTACAAACAGCGCCAGAAAATGAACCCATATGGTACGCCGCATCGAATACCATTCCCTCACGAGCTAGATTCTCAATACACGGTGCTTTGAGTGTTGATGATGGGTTATAGAATTTGAAATCAAATGGAGATTGATCATCAACAATGATGAAGAGAATATTTGGTCGCTTCTCTGAATGAGGCTCTTTTGAAAATACAAACCCAGACAAAATTACAAGTGTTACCATTGTAAAACAACAAACGACACGCTTCATTTTAGAATCCTCTTTGAGCAAATCAGAACTATTGCGGGATAAGAAAATCAATCACTGCATCTGACAGGTTCGGATGGTTTACATTCGGTGCATCCGGATAGACGAGTTCACACGGCACCTTCACTGAATCAAGTTGTGCTTTTAATTTGACCCCAAAGTTCGCTGAGTGGGTTGGGTCTTTTGCATCATGCCCAAGAGCCGGTTTATTGTTGTACGTCATGTACACAGGCGGGTCATCCGCTGTAACAAGTGCATACGGAGAATACTCCTGAATCCACGGTAAAAGTGATTCTCTCGATTCAAGAAATCGCGTGAATCGACCGGTCCGTCGATCACTCTCCGATGCGATGGTTGGAATACCAAATGCATGCGCCCCATAGTGACTATTTGGAGTCCACTCTTTCATCTGCTTCGGATCAAGTGTTGTTTGTGCCCCACTGACAGCAACAGCAGTCAGCCGAGTTGATTCACGAGCTACGGGATCATCACTAGTGAGGTCTGCCATCTCATCATGAAATGCTAGCCACAGACTCGTGCACGCTCCAGCCGATCCACCAGCTGCGACGATCCGATTGGGATCAAGATGCCAACGTGATGCTTTACTACGAACAAACTGGAGCGCCCGTGCCGCATCCGTGAGAGGTGCTTTGACAGGAGGCTCGACCCCTTCGGCTTCATCAACAAAACGGTATTCGATCGATGCAACTGATATCCCAGATTCAAGTGCTGGCTTGAGGTTTTGTGACAGACCACTCAGACGGTTTCCACCAGACCATCCTCCACCATGAATAAAAAAAAGAAGCGGTGCAGGATGCTCATCTGTCGCTGAGGGTGCTTTCCAAAAATGGATCTTCTGTTTTGGGTGCTGACCATAGCTCACGTCCTCATGTGTTGGCCGTGGCCCAAACTGCTTCCAGTAGGCTGT
>CBFIHW010000086.1:0-11898 GCA_965662325.1 uncultured Pirellulales bacterium
CCGACGCGTACAAGTCGGCGACTTAGGCTGAAAAGGGAGCGGAAATCGCCTCATCGGTTGTTCCAGACGGGCGAGATGCTTGCGAAAGTGCCGTTGACCGTCCTATCCTTAACTTAATGCGTTACCCCACCTGCTTCCACTCACTGAGGATGAGCGGCCGGTTTGAAGGCCTGCATGGGACAGGCCTGCCTTGACCTCGTGCTCAGCCGGCGCACGTGCAAGCCTTTTTCTGTGCGGCCCATGCCGGCATCACGTGCCGCTTGTCCCTGCTATGGGGACTTTTGCGCGTCGCGAAGCCGTCGATCGACAGCCCTGCCAAACTTGAGCAGATCCGTCCGACTCTTAACCGGGACCAGCGAGTAAATAACGACTTCTCCCCGACGGAAGGCCATAGCATGCTTTGACCGCATCGGCTGGCGAGACGCATACCCCTCATTGCCCACGCCTGAAATACGGGAACCCGTCCGCCCGCCGTCACTCATGATCACTTGAAACGCTGCCTTCGCTCCCTCTTCGTCCGCGTATCGCAAAAAGACGATGAAGCCCGCCGCCTGGCCATTCTGTTCAAGTTCGAGTGTTCCTTGCTCGTCACACAGTGGTACGTTTGAAAAGATCCGTGGCAGCGACTCCTCCATACCACTAGTTTGAATTTCTTCGGCGAGATCGCCTTTCTGAAGTAGTAGCGACTCCCAGTCATAGGGTCCCAAATCTGCGTTGGGTATACCTTCCTGTTGGCGTGCCGTAGGGTCGTCTAACGGCATGAACGCACTCAGCCTTGTTTCTATTCGGCTTGCAGCCTCGCGAGTCCGTTGCGCTGAACCAGTCGGCTCGAGCATGCTCACAACGGCAGTTCCGCGTCGCATCACGAGGGAGCACGAACGCCCTGCTGTTCCTACGATCGCCATCTCATCGCCGAGCCCCTGCTCGACCTTCCCTTCTTTGCCAAAGCCTTTTTTGATTTGCTTGAAGGCCGCCGACGCCGCGGCGGGGTTTTCGTAGAGAAAAATGGTCACTCCGCCCTGCTGTTCATCACCTATCAAAAATCGAAGGTGGCCCTCTTGAACAGCGGGCGGCACTTCCTCATAGATGCGTGGCAGTCGTTCGCTGAATTCTCCGGCCGCAAGACTCCCCCCAAAATCATCTGGTGAAAACGCAATCTGCGCGAGGTCGCGCTCAACGTATGTTGGACTCGGGCTGGGCACTTCAAACCCACTCGCACGTGCTCGGCTCTCGCGTCCAAGTTGCACTAATTTCTGTTCGGCTTTGTGCAGGCCACCCTCGAGCGTGAGCAGGTCGCCATCTTGCAAGAGGCTTTCGCGAACAATCTCTTTATCCGCACGTGGACTCTCCACGAGCGTTCTGGCGGCCGCAATATTTGCGGCGGCAACTTTCCACAGCATCGGCTGGGCTGTAATGAGTGTCACTCCGGCTTCGTATTTTGCCGAAATGCTACCTGACGAAATCTTAGTTCCCCACAAGTCCCGTATCTTCAGGTAGCACTCCACGGCGTTCGTAAGAACTGTCCGAAGTTCGGGCAGGCTCTCCGCCCGTCGCGATTCAACAAAAACCTTCACCTCAACGTAGGCGGCCGAAACGGCCCTGTCGTAGTCGAGAAAATTTACGCCGATATCGGTCATCGCTTCGACTCGTCTGACCGCATCAAGCACGGTGGCAGTTGCGTCGGAGAGGTTGTCGTACCTCGTCCCCAGCGGCGGAAAGGTTGGCTCCGCTGCGACGGCGTGGCCAACCAAGAAAACAAGCGTTAGCAAGCCAAACACAAGTCGCTTCATACCAACCAACCTTTCATGCGAGTACTCCCAACGAGGGGCACATCTTACGCGTTTCTTCCCCTCAATGGAAGCAGTTTTCCCAGGCTAGGCCGCGGGTGTTTGCCATAGGCCTCCGCTCGCTCCTCAAGCGGGGCTCTCGATGTTGTGATCACCCTGGATTCAGCCAGGGTTTTTCGCCGAACAACTCGCCCCGACGGCAGGCATCTTCCACTTGGAATGCCTCGGCCCCTGATGCCACGATGGTGAACTGATACGTCAGGCGTTCATGGATGTAGGCCTTCGTCAGGTGATCCAGCCGCAAGTCGCCGGCTTCAAAACGTGGCAATTGGTCTGGGGTGAGCCGCGGAATCACAATTCGATTAGCGACATAGACACAGAACTGGTCACCGCTAAGCCGTCCAGACGCATGACTAGCAAGTCGTGTGACGAGGCCCGCACGACTGCGATGCTGCTCTCGCCCTGCTCCAATTTTTCGACCAGACATACCAACGTAAATGAGCCGTGCTTCCTCCCAGATTAGATACACACCGGCCGCGACGTTGGGGACAGACGCATTGGGCCAATCAGCAAAACGGTATCGCGATGACCACGCAAATTCTTTTCTAAAGGGCTCTGTCATGGCTGGCCAACATCCATAAAAAAGGCATTTTTCTGGGGTTTCGCAAGTCCCCAACCTACTATGACACAACTTAGCGGGGCCGAGCCCAAGCCGTCTGCTATAATTGCGAATGCATCAGGACGGCACCCTTTGAGGTGCAGGCAACCGAGCCCCCGCAGGGCCACGGTGCCACCGGCAATCTTTGCCGGGATGCGGTCGAAAGACGGACTTTCGACACAAAAAACTGTGGCGGACCTGCTTCGGCAAGTCTGGTTCTGATGCACCAAACGAATTGTGTCCATGATGCTTTCCAGCAGGGCACGTGGGCTCAAAATAAGAACGTTCAACCCTTCATTCAATTCTTGAATGGAATATGTGGGTGAATCTAAATGAAAGCCTTACACGCTAAATTTCGAGCTTGATTCAGTTTTCTAAGCAGTTGTGCAGACAATAAGCGTCATTCTGGTTTGCAATATTTGCACTCCTCAAGATTCAATCGATAGTCGAGCCTCTTTCGATAGTCGTAATCCAATGAATCGGGAATGTAGATGAAATGGAAATTCCACTTGTTCGGTCCATCTGCTTTCTCTCCATGGTCTTCTTCCGAATACAAACAAATGTTCGTTAATCCGCACTCCTTATAAAATGCAGAAATTCCTTGTGCATCAAATTCAGGATGATAGAAAATTTCCCATTCCTCAACCAAGGCAGCATGGGTCAGTTCTGAAAATGTCGTAAATCCTGATGGTACATCTCCACTCTTGGTGAAACCAAATGGATGAACAAACAAACAAACACAACAAGATGTTTTCTCTGCAATATTCTTTATCGTCTCGATTATTTTCCGCCCTATTCCCTGCCCTTGGTAAAGATCAACGATATAAAGTGATCGCAGTTGGATTACAAAGTCGGAAATCCGGTCAATATCAGGAAAGTTCTTTTGCTTAATACGGCTAAATTCCACCAGTCCGTATTCCTGAGCTTGATAAGTCCATGGATAAGTTGCACCCATTGGCTTTCGCCAGGTATCGCTTGCAACCTTAAAAAATCTGTCTGAGGGCAGCATCGATTTCAGTCGTCTTTGGTCATCTCTCTTCTTATCCTCTGCTAACCGTGTCAGATTTCTCAACGCCACAATGTCGTCGTAATTTCCGTGATATAAGTTTGGTCCGAGCTGTTTCATTGTGCCTTCGCAGCCCTTCTCAACCAATAAAAAGCATGATCAATATCGTTCGTGAACTTCTTCAGGAACTCTTTTGCATCATCTATCAACCCAGCCTTCGCCCCTAATTCTTTACGTGCTTTATGCGTTCCAACGCAACTAATGATCAAATTGGAGCCAACGTCAACATTATGGTTTTGTTTAATGATGTCCCGAATTTGTTTGTTGCTTGCGTATGGGATTGCTTCGCAAGTAGCTCGGATCAAATCGCTTTTACAGAGGTAATTTTCTTCGAATCGTTTCATGAAAGTAGTTCTCCAGTGCTTGGTAGTCAATCAAAGTGGCATCCACACTTATAGTCGTAAGATCGTCAAAGCCGTCAACCTTTTGGATCGGAAAATTCTTATTGTTCAGGTCGATTACCAACTTTTCATGATGGTTAATTCGTCTTATCTTTTCATCAATAAACTTTCCCACTTGCTCAACATCGTTAAACGGATTGTCAGTATCGTTTCGAATGTAGCTCCAAACGAACTCACTTATCATTTTTGTGTGAAGGTTTTTCACAAGAACTATTCCATAAGCACGATTGCCTAAAATTATTTACACCGTTGATTGAATAAGCATGTGAAAAATGTTTGAATTTTCAGTTCTGGGTGTATTATGAATTAGGCGTGGAATGTTTCCTTACGGATAGCAGCTCGCAAACTCAGACGAATCCCTTCCTGAATTGCTGGAGTCGGTATGTTTCTTGTTGCGAAAAGTTTCATGTTTTCATAAGAACCGTTATGCAATCACAGAATTGTTATCACTACTGCGGCTGAGTTTATTTAGGTTGTTATGCAGGCATGGAATGTTAATAAGATTGCTATTTGTATTTGATCCCTCTCTTCCTCAGGTAAAATGCATACTCTTGGCAGTCATCTCTACGAATTTTTACTGTCTTTTCGTTTTTACAATCCCACTCCCAGTGCAAGGTCATCATTCCTTTTCCTTGCATAAATCTTCCCAACCACTCCATAGAACAAGGAATACATTGTGCAGCTTCTTTAGGAGTCAACCAATCTTTCGTGAATTTTTTCCGACCATAATTCTTCGTATGGTCAGGATTTTTCTTTCCACACTTTCTAAATTCATCAACCGTATCCTCTTGCCTCATTCTGGATTTTTCAAAAGGAGTTGGATGCTTCATTTCTCCCGTTGAATCCTTTTCCCTTTTCATTTTGCCCTTCATCCCTTTCTTTGTCTTTGTTTAATAATCTCAGTCGACCTTCATTGTTTAGCTACGACAGATGTCACACTTCTCATCCGTTATCACCAATTCAAACAATGGTGGGTCAGCATCTGCCAGCAAGTCACAAAGCTCGTCGAAACCAAAGGATTCCAAGCCAGGAAATCTTTGCCCCGCCACTTCCTCTACTCCTTTAGCCCAATGCTCGAAGGCACTCACCGCTTTATCCAGCCACTCCTGAGAATGATTCCCTTGGCCGTTTTTCAAAAACTCTTTCACTGAATGTGTCACTGCTCTTTCTCCGTGCAGAATCCTAATTGCTGCAAGGGTTAAAACGAGAGACTCGTTGTTTTTCTTATACAATTCTTGTTCAGTAAATTTTTCTGCTTCCGACACACAACACCATCGTTTCTATTAAAAGGAAATAAATAAAAATCTCTCCGTGGTGTTTGTGTTGTTCTCCTAAATTTCTGTCACTGTTTCACATTGGCTGCACCAATATTGGTTTGATCCATCTGGATTTACGTTGTACGTATGTACTTCACCGCATCCATCACAGATCACATCAACTGTTCCAAATACGACACCGGGCATCACACTTTCGTACTCAACAATGTCGTCCATAAAGTCCTCAAAAAACATTGCCCACCTACCCTTCTAAAGCAAAGAACACAAAAACTATTAACAAAGCTACGATCATTTGGATTTCCTTTCATGCTGCGTCTGTGCTTTCATCTTCAACGTCAACAACCTTCAACCCTTTCTTGTTGTGTATAAAGTCGGCGTCTCCGGGCATCACCGAGTCGTAATTGCTGGCGGCTATTTGTTGCGAGTGTCCAATCCAAATCGATTCGAGATACGCACCGTTCGTTATGCGTCGATACTCTCTCGATCTGCTACTTCGGAGCGATTTAATGACGGGCTTCCATAATTGACAACCCATGCGACTCATCATTCTCTTCATGTAATAGCCATCAACTCGTCGTTCATTCTTTTTGTTTTCTACTTCCCATTTGTGCCATCGTCTTAACCAAGGAAACATTGGTACTCGCTTTAGGCTTCCATGCTGTTCCTCCATCGCCTTACGATATTGGAGCAAGAGTGGAACGAACTCCTCGTCAACGGGACAGAGTTCGGGCAACTTATCTTCACTCTTGATGCACCATCGCATCATCCACCAGTTACCATTCTCATCCTGCGTAAGGTCGTCCCAGTAGTCTTCAACTGGATCAAACTTCCTCGCACCCATATAACGCCAATAAGCCATCAACGTTTTCTGCTCCAACTCTTGTTCGTAGAAAGTGTTAAGAAACTCCCACAAACTGGAGAGCGGAACGAAATCATCCGTCGTGCCCTTCTTGAGGTTCTTTGGCCTGAAATCTTGTATGTCGATATGGACAAACGGATTTTCACTGATGTCGTTGTTCTTGATTAGGTGCGTGAAGACTGCCTTCATGTGCTTCATTGGCTTTTCAACCGTGCTCCATTTGTGTCCGAAGTCGTCACGGAGCTTTGCAAATGCGTCTACGATTTCCCTTACCGAAAAGACTTTTACGGACTTACCAAGATCCAACACGGTTCCGATTAGTCGCTTGCTTGCGAGATGGTTGTTCTCTGTACGCCACTTCCACTGCTTCGTTTTCTTCCTCTGATCTATGTAGTCGTCGAATGCGTCACCAAGTGAGAAGTTCGTTACAGTCTGAAACCATCCATCATTCCTCCAGCCCTCAACATCAAATGGGTCAAGCTCTCGTAAGGTCTCCTTACTCGCTTCACTCAACTCCGCACCTGATCGAGAATTCCTTTCGATTTCGTCGAAAAGGTCGGTCAAATGCTGATGATTTTTATGGAGTGGGTCATTCTTCCCCTTCAACAGAAAGTTTGCTGATTTGTATGGTTGTTTGTCGGTATCTTTTCCGACCTTCAGGAAAAACCTGAGCGTGTACGTTACTTTGTTCCCTTTTTTGGATTTCCTTTTCACGATTTTTTTGTGCATCTCACACTCCCCTTTCCAAATACTCATCCAACTCTTTTCGATCCCACAACAACTTCCTCGCACCTTGCTTAATTGGCTTAGGAAATCTCACATCCGTCTTCCGAACGTTGTGCAAAGTCGTCCTGCCCCAACCGAGATAGTCACAAACTTGGTACGTTTCCAACTTGTCTTTGCCTGCCGTTCCACCCTCGTGAGAACAACGTTGTTTCATTTGTGTTTTGTTCATTTCATCCTCATCCCAATGTCCATAATAAATTCGTATGGTTTGCTCTCAGCGCATATCTCGTCTGTCATTAGTCTCAATTCGTTATGCGGCGGCTACTTTTTTACGCCTTTGCCTTGCTTGCCGCTTTCCAGATTTGTTTGGTTATCCAACAACCACTTCAGCCATTTCTTCACATCGAAATATGATTTGAACGGAGCTGATTTCGATTCGTATGCTCCATCTGGATAAAGTCGGAGTGCGTTCCCTTTTATTTTCGTTTGGAAAAATTGTGTTGAGGCTACTTCAACCCTTCCAACTCCCATGTCATTCAGTATTTCTTTTTTCTCTCCCCTGTCGGCCAGATTCGTCCAATCCGATATGTCTTCCAGCGTTACTTTGTCGACTCCCTGTTCATCGAAATCGTGAAGCATCGCTATCAATACTTGTAGTTTCATTATTCCTGTAAGTCGCTTGCTTTTCTTTTGCAGTGATTTTGGTTTGGCACTGTTCCTTAGTTCCAGATTGTTCATAAACTCCGTGATTTTTTTCTCCAACACTTCTTCACTTACAATCTCGCCACCAAATTCTTTTTCAGCTTTATTCTTTACTTCCTTTATTTCCTGCTCAACCTTCCGATAGGCGTTGATTAGGTTAAAGTTCTCCATTCGGATTGTGGCTATCGTTCCAGCCATCTCATCCAACTTCTTCAATCGCTCTTCAAAATTATCTTTTGCCATCGTTTTTCCTTTGGTTTTTGGGCAGCGGCTGGGATGGTACGACCCAACCGCTACCCGAACACACCACGGAGAGATTTGTTTAGCAGTCCTCGCAGTCTGCCATCATTTCACGCCACTCGTTAAACTCTGCAACCAAGTCCAACGCCTCAATCAAATTTGGGTCTTCCGCTACTTCCTCCAAGTCGTAGTTCGCTTCCACATAATTGACGAACCGACCACAGAAATCACATCCCAGTTCGTAGTACGACGCTTTTACGTCGAAGCCCAGCAAGTACAGTTGCCTGAACAGTTGGATTGGTGGTGCCCACGCTGTGTAAAATTCCAGCCTTACTTCGTGGTCACTTTTCACTTCACATTTATTGGATTTGTCGCTCCCGTCGAAATCCCACTTCGTGCCCCAATTCTGGTGCTTCCATTCAATTTCGCCCTCACCCGCAAACAGGCAGTTGGCTTCCTTTTCGTGCCTCAGTGTTTCCTCATCCTTTGGGAACTCAGGCGAGGGAATATAGTGTTCACACACCCCAGTTTTGTACGCTTCGAGAAACTCACTAATGGCGGCTGAATCGGCATGTTTCACGGTCAGTTTGTTAGTGCACCAGTTTGGCATGATATGTCCTTTTTCCTGTTTCGTGTTCCTATTATTAGTATCGTCCATTCCAAGTTGTCAACTTCAGTTTATTCTTAGCTTTATTATATCTTAGCTTTAATGCCCCTTGGCTGATAAATCCAATTATACCATACTAACTTAGAATGTCAAATACAATCTTTGGAATTATTTTGCGTCAATCGAGAGCAAATCGACACATTTTCGACACATTTTTGTCGAATTAGCAGTTTTCCACTATAAGTCTGGAAAAACTAGTACCCCCAAGGGGAGTCGAACCCCTGTTTTCGGACTGAGAACCCGATGTCCTAGGCCACTAGACGATGGGGGCGCGGCAGAACAGGTTGAAAGTAGCGGCCAACACTGGCCTTTTCAAGACTTCAGCACTATAGCTCTT
Organism: uncultured Pirellulales bacterium; assembly: GCA_965662325.1. GTDB lineage: Bacteria > Planctomycetota > Planctomycetia > Pirellulales > UBA1268 > UBA1268. Next base: position 8,721 of record CBFIHW010000086.1, read on the forward strand.
AAAACATCAGTCTCCATCTTGGCGAGGACGAGCAGGAGGCCGCCGGCCCGGCAGTGGCAGACGTCGCCTTCCAATAAAAAAACCGACCCCAAAACCAAATGCTGCAAGTGCGCCTGTTACTGCCCACACTCGACGCGAAACAAGCTTATCAATTTCTTCGCGATCAAGAGACGCCTTCAACATCGCCGTTGCCGACGCAACTGTACTTGCGTGCTGACTCGTTCCTGAATGAATCTGGGATGTAGAAAAAGTTGACTTCGCAAGATAGTCTTTTGAGAATTTTAAGCCAAAATCTGTCTCAGGGTTCCAGCTAAGAGGCAGCGCAGCTGTACGAGACCGAGGTGCCCTCTTCGCGATTAAGGGTTCCACCGCCTCAAGAAGTTCACTCGAGCTCTGAAAACGCTTACCTTGGTCTTTCTCAAGCAATCGTTCAATCACATCAGCAACTGCTACAGGAAAATCCGGACGCACATGTGCTAATGGCCCCAATGGTTCCTTCGCATGGGCGAGCGCAACAGCAACACCAGTTGTCCCACGAAAAGGAGGTTGACCAGCCACAAGATGGTAGGCCGTTGCACCAAGGGAATAGAGGTCACTACGAACGTCAACTTTCCCGCCATGCGATTGCTCTGGGCTCATATAAAGTGGAGTGCCAAGCGCCATACCAGTCTGTGTCAGTTCCAAATTATCATGCAGAACTCTCGCCAATCCGAAATCAGCAACTTTGACCTCTCCCCGTGGCGTTAATAGCAGATTCTCTGGTTTGATGTCTCTGTGAACAACACCGCCACCTTCCGCACAGTCCAACGCTGCTGCTACCTGCATCAAGACACTCAGCGCGGCATCAGGACCCAACGGCCCTTGCTCTTTAAGCCATGCGCGAAGTGACGGACCCGCAACAAACTCTTCGGCAAGAAAATGGATGCCTTCGATACAGCCGACTTCATGAATCTGCACAATATTTCCATGAACAAGTGCTGCGGCTGCACGAGCCTCTTGGGCAAAACGATCAACTGCCTCAGGATGCATCAGCGTTGCAGGACGGAGCGCTTTCACTGCAACCCGACGATTGAGTGAAAATTGTTCCGCAAGGTACACGTCTGCCATGCCACCACTTCCAAGTTTACGAAGGAGTCGATATCCTCCGAGTGTGCGACCTGAAAGATCACTGCCGAGCGATGTAGTATCAGATTGGTTTTGCATATACTTTGATCTACTGACTGTTCTGCGGAAGTACTGTCATAATAGTAGCATGTATACCCCTACCTTTAGTATCTCGAGAAGGAGAACGAATGGCAAAGCCCTCTGCCAGTGAATTGCAACAAGCCGCTGAAGCGGTTGATCTTGATGGCTATGACTATGAAGTCACACTTGAAACATCAGCCGGGCCTATTCGACTAATGCTTGATGCTGCAAATGCACCTGGCCACGTCCGCAACCTCGTCGCCCTCGCTGAAAATAGCTTTTATGACGCTGGATGCTTTCACCGCATCATTCCCGGATTCATGATTCAAGGAGGCTGCCCTGAGGGAAGTGGCCGCGGTGGGCCAGGCTACGAAATTGATGCAGAATTTAATGACACTCCGCATGAACCTGGCGTTCTCTCAATGGCGCGGACAAGTGATCCCAACTCAGCAGGCAGTCAATTTTTTCTCTGCTTGGAAAAAGTCCCTCATCTTGATGGTCAGTACACGGCATTCGGCCGTACGGCAGATGATGCCAGCCTTCAGGTCGTCAAGGCAATCGGTGGCGTTCCAACCGGCGCTGGTGATCGGCCTCAGCAGGAGGTCACAATTACCAAGGCCACCGTCACAAAGAAGCCAAAAAACTAATTCGCTGTACTCAGTATAGGCGGAAAAGGCGGCTTGAGCTGGGCAGGAGGCCTCGCTCAAGCCTGCCTGACATGTGCAATGCGGATCACACCTGCTGACGACTTCGCCAGATAAGTCTCAAACCATAAAGAACAAGAGACAGGCCGCCAGCTGCGGTTAACAATGCTTTTGTATTAGTGAATATATTGAAATGAGCCTTCACTGCATCGGATATGTGAAAATCTCCCAATAGAGACCACGGAGAAGTCGGCATCTGGCTCATTGGCTGCTGGCTTATCGGACGATAGGGCATCGCTACCGTCTGTGGCATTGGCCGCACTGGTGATGAAACAGTTGTGGGATACATACGAGGACTTTGCTGAAAAGACTGAGAGACTTGAACAGAAGGCATCGCCTGCTCAGTGGATGGTATTGGCTGTTTTTGAATCTGGTGAGTTGTATCTGCTGCGACCGAATACGGCGGTATATCAAATCCATCAGACCCAACGCTGGCCAGAAAAACTCGAAGACGACTTACGCAGCTACCCACGGTTCGACCATCACCTTCACCAAAAAGAACACCTGCCAGTCTGCCATCAGCATTCAGAATCGGACCACCAGAATCACCCTGTCGTGCCGGTGCCTGTAACTCGACAAGTTCCTTCGGATATCCAGATCCCGGTGACAGATATTCTGTGCAACGCCCACGCTGTTCACGGTAGGCACCCCGCCCATATCCAGCAATAGAGAGCAATTCTCCCGGAATCGGGTTTCGTTTCGCCAACGGCACTGGGTTCGCCTTTGGTTTCCAAATTGAAATAGCAGCCAGATCCCACGCCTCATCAAATCGAATCACCGTACCAGCCGACTGAAATCCATCAGCAAACTGGACAAGCACTGCTGACCGACTGTCTCGAATCACATGCCAGTTCGTGAGCACTAACCCCTGAGACCCATTAACGTCCACAAGTACACCAGATCCTAGAGAAACACCTGTGGATTCAGGAGCTATGATTCTCGCTACGGCAGGATGCGGTGTTTGATCACTCAGCAAGTAATCTGAAAAAAGTTCCGGATCGAATGGCTGCACATGCTGGCCTCCACTCCAGCCACCTGCGTTGACAGGCTGCTGCCCATATGCTTCACGACCACTGCCATGAGAATTCATCATGACTGCAAAGAAGAACACAACAAAAAGTTGCATTGATCGGTCCACTTGCACAGCTATCCGGCCGGATTGTTGCATCATTTTCTCCAGCCGGAAGAGGAGCATACTTTTACTGCGACATTTTTCTTAAAAGCTGTCGTTCTCGTTCCCGGACAACAATCTTTCGCAACAGTTCGGCACGCAACCGTCTATGTTCCTG
>CBFIHW010000086.1:11907-12739 GCA_965662325.1 uncultured Pirellulales bacterium
TTTTCTTAAAAGCTGTCGTTCTCGTTCCCGGACAACAATCTTTCGCAACAGTTCGGCACGCAACCGTCTATGTTCCTGCACCGGCAACCCTTGATCACTCTTTGAAGTTTGCTTGACATAAACTGTCATGCCGTTTTTCACCAGGCTTGCTGCATAGCTCATACCCGCCTCCATAGAGCGTGGTGCCGATCAGCGCTCGCCACGCCAAATTATACGAATCGGCTCGCTGAGGGCTTTTACTGAAACCGATAGACCGAGTCGTCAAAGTTGATACGATCGGCAAAGCCGATCATCAACCACGGCCAGTGGCAGAAATCACTCCAAAATCAGCTTCGCAAAGCTGCTTATGAAGGGCTTCTATATGGTCTTGGTCAGCTGTTTCCACAGTAACTTCGACTGTTGTAGAAAAGACCTCAGGACCAGAGAATGCTCGATCATGATTGATTTCCAGCACACTCGCTCCAGCGTCGGCAATGACCTGAGTCAGTTTTGCCATACCTCCTGGCCGATCACTGACCGTTGCAGTAAACCGCCACAACCTGCCATCAACAGCAAGACCATGATCAATCACGCGGTGAAGGACTGTCGGGTCAATGTTCCCACCACATAACAGCAGGACCACTTTGCGACCCTTCAACTCCTGTCCTGCTTCTCCCATGAGCGCCGCCAATGCCGCTGCACCTGCTCCCTCGCATGATGTTTTTTCAAGCTCAAGCAAGCGTAATACGGCCAGAGAAAGTGCCCGTTCATCGACTGTCAACACACGGTCCACTCGTGGAGCCGCTAACGCAAATGATCGATCTCCTACTCTGCCGACGGCAAGGCCATCAGC
>CBFIHW010000087.1:0-12338 GCA_965662325.1 uncultured Pirellulales bacterium
TTGCTCAACTGCTCTCTGGCACAGTCGACTCCTCAAGATAGGTATAGCCTCCTAGGCCATCTTCATAAAACCGAATAAAACGACCTGCCTGCCCATCGCTTATCAAGCCATCACGAACAGCTTCTTCAATTGAACATCGAAGATTTTTTGCCAGCTCTTCAGGATTAAACTCGACATACTGAAGCACCTGGCTCACAGTATCTCCTTTCACAACTGTATCAACGGCGACTGTTCCGTGTTCGTCCGAGCTAATATGAACAGCGTGGGTATCCCCAAAGAGGTTATGCAGGTCTCCGAGAATCTCTTGGTACGCACCGACAAGAAAAGCACCAAGATAATACGGCTCATTCCTGAGCGAGTGCAAGGGAAGCGACCGCTTCACATCACGACGATCTATAAACTGCTCAATCTTGCCATCAGAATCACACGTCACGTCTCCAAGCACTGCAGAGCAATCGGGACGCTCATGCAGGCGGTGAATCGGCATCAGAGGGAAAAGTTGCTTTATGGCCCAAGAATCAGGAATTGACTGAAATAATGAAAAATTACAGAAGTACGTATCACAAAGACTTGGTGAAATTGCCTCAATTTCTTCTGGAACATATTCAAGCTGTTTCGCAAGCTTGTTAATCTTTTGGCAAATCGACCAATACACTTGTTCCACAATTGCACGCTGATCGAGTGGCAAATAACCACTCGCAAACAAATTCATTGCGGTATCGAGTGATTGCTGAGCATCATGGTATGACTCAAGTAAATTCCTGACAGTAAGGCCTTCAAGAGTCTCAAGTAGATCCTGAACAGGCTGCTCTACATTCGGCGATGGCTGCCCAATGGGTTCATGGCTTGCTTGTTCCGAAACCCCCAGAACACTGAACACCAGCATGCTGTGGTATGCAACCACGGCCCGCCCACTTTCCGACATTATGGTCGGATGTTGAACTCCTGCGTCGTCGCAAACGTTCTGAATATGAGAGACAACATCATTCGCGTACTCTTGAAGACTGTAGTTCACACTTGATTCAAAATTTGTTTGAGATCCATCGTAGTCAACACCTAAGCCGCCGCCAACATCGAGGAATTTCAAACCCGCACCACGTTTTACAAGTTCAACATACACGCGAGCCGACTCATTCAGCGCTGCTTTGATATGTCGAATATTTGTTATCTGACTACCCTGATGAAAGTGCAACAACTGAAAACAATCACTCATATCACGGTCAGTAAGGAGATCCACTCCCTTCATAAGCTCCGAGACACTTAATCCAAATTTGCTTCGAAACCCAGCAGAGGCATGCCATCGACCACTTCCTCTGGTCGCCAGCTTCATTCGCATCCCAATATTCGGCCGAACACCAATTCTTTCAGCACAGTCCAAGAGTTGCACAAGTTCAGAGAACCTCTCCACTACTGGAATGATGTTTCGCCCAATTTTTTGGGCAAGCATGACCATCTCTATGAACTCCGCGTCCTTAAAGCCATTACAGATAATTGGGGTCTCATTGTCTGCTAATGCGATAACCGCAAGCAACTCCGGCTTACTACCTGCCTCAAGCCCGAATTGGTATGGACGACCAAATCGCAAGACTTCTTCGACAACCTGTCGCTGCTGATTCACTTTAATTGGGTAGATACAGCAATAGTCACCACGGTAGCTACTTTCCTTTATTGAAGAGGAAAAGGCTTGATGAATTTCTTGAAGCCGATGCTGCAGAATTTCCCCGAACCGCAGCAGGATCGGAAGACCAATACCTCGTAACTGGAGTCGATCGATGAGTTTTTTTAAATCAACGTGCCGCTTGGGGTTTCTGTCTGGATGAACAAGTAGGTTGCCATTATCTGCAATCGAGAAGTAACCGTTCCCCCAACGTGTAACCTCATAGAGATCTGTAGAGTCGGCAACAGACCAATTCTCACGTTCCAGATCAATAGCCATGGCTTCCTCATACGAGTTCCAGAAAAACGAGTCCGGCGCGACAAGTCTAGCCTGCCTGAGATCTTGAGCCACTTCGTAGCCTCATTTCAGGACGTTTTCCAACTTTTCAGCTGAAGAGACCTGGAATAACCTGCCCGCCATTTGCAATCTTCATTGGCCGACCGTTTTTTGCACGAAATGTCGTCTCAAGAGAAATGTCGAGTGCTTTAAGAACACTTGTCATCAAATCCTGAGACGAATACGGTTCACTGGAAACCTCCCGACCATCAGCACTTGTTTCCCCCACCACAACGCCACGATTAAAGCCAGCCCCTCCAACAACAGCACTCCAACTTCGGGCCCAGTGATCGCGGCCACCGTTTCCATTGATTGTTGGCGTTCTTCCGAATTCACCCATCCAAATGACAGCGGTGGTATCTAAAATGCCTCGATCAGCAAGGTCAGCGATCAATGCACTCATGGCTCTATCGAGATTTGGCAATCTTTGTTCAGCCAGTGTTCCAAAAATATTACTGTGGTTATCCCAACCACCAAGATTGACTTCAACAAAAGGCACACCAACTTCCACCAGGCGTCGAGCCATCAAACAACCCCGTCCAAAATTCGTCTCTCCGTATCTCTCTCGCACGGATGCTGGCTCCTCAGACACCTTGAACGCCGCCAGTTGGCTGCTTGACATGAGTTGAACCGACTTGCCGACAACTTCACGGTGATCTTCTGGCAGCTGACCTCTCCTTTCCTGAATAAATCGGTTTTCAATGGCTGCAAGCATCTGCAGCCTACTGACAAGCCGCTCTTGAGACACTGGTGACTCGAGGTTCTTCACGTCCCCTTGAGAACTAACAACGAATGGTGCCCACGTTGTGCCGAGAAAACCTGGACCAACACTACCACCACCAACTGAAACAAAAGGAGGAATTTCAAGTGATGGAACTGCCGTTGCTAATTCATGGGCAATCAGTGACCCATAACCAGGATGCTCCACATTTGGATTTGGAACAAACCCGGTATGCATGTAGTAACGCCCTCTTTGATGATCAGCCTCACGGGTACTCATCGAACGAACAATTGCAAGATGGTGCATTTGCTTTGCTGTCATTGGCATGTGTTCGCTGATCGCAATACCGTCAACGGATGTTGAAATCTGCTGAAAGGGTCCACCTGTTGCCTGACCTGGTTTTAGATCCCAGATATCCATGGTGCTTGGACCTCCACCCATCCACAGAAGGATCGCAGACTTATGCTGCTTTTTAAGATCCTCGGCATTGGCAAGCAACGAATTGGTAAATGATGTAAAGGGAGTTGATAACGCTGCCAATCCACCGAGATGTGAGAGAAAATGTCTGCGACTGCTCTGCCCGCATGTTTCAGAGTGATAACTTTTCTTATACATATACCACCAGCCTTCATTAGTGATTTAAAATAAACTCATTCGAGTTCAGCAGTGCCCACCATACATCTTGCAATGCCTCTTTCACCTGCCCCTTGCGAGCAAGGAGCAATTGATTTGCATATCGCAGTTCACTCGATGATGGCCACCTTGCAAGAGCAGCAACATACAGGGCACTTATCTTGTCTCGATTTGTTTGGTTTGCTGTCACTATTTGGTCAAGAAACCCATCCTGATCGAGTGATGTGGCTGCCTGAATCAGATCACCATTGAACAACATGAGTATCTGTGGAATTGTTCCATTAAATGTCGTACTCGAATCACCTTCATCCGTACCAAACGCAATTACAAATTGAGACAACCAGCGATCTTGGCGACCAGTAGACTTGCTTTGGTCTGCTTTGGTAGCGACAAGCAAAGAATCATAGAGTTGCTCTGGCTCCATTTGCCTGACATAGAAACGGCTGAAGTGTGGCTGCACACCAGAGTCCGGTGCATCCGTTGTACTTCCCCCCTTCATACGACTGGAGAGGCTATATGGTTTCGACAGGACAATCCAACGCATCAGTGACTTAAGATCATAACTGTATTCAGCGAACCGTTGAGAGAGTCCATCAAGTAACGCAGGGTGTGTTGGTGGGTTGTGGGCACCAAAATCATCTATTGGCGTGGTGAAGCCATAACCGAGAAAATAGGCCCAAATACGATTCACAACAGCTTTGGGGAACAATGGGTTTGACCGAATCAAAGAAGCCAATTCCTGGCGACGATTCACGCCGTACGGCGTTCCGTCGTCGAGCACACCGGGCAGGAGCCCACTTCGTGAGATCTCAGTCCCATCAACAAAGACAGGATAGGCAACTTTAACTAAACCGTTTCTCAATTCATAGAAAATCTCTGCTTCGTTTGGATCACCTCCCTGACCAGCGAAGTCTTCATCAACAAGTTCGATCCACGCAACACGACGCCCTCCGTCAAACCGCCGCAAAGCTCGGGTCTGCCTGAAAAATGCATTCAACTCCCAAAACTGGTTTTGTTTTACACCGCTGTTAAAAGGATGATTATGGCATTGCGTACATTGGACCTGGAGCCCTAAGAAAATCTGCGCAGTTTTCGCCGTTGCCTGTAAACCTCCATCGGCGAGCTTTCCACTCAGGAAATTAGTGGCTCCATTAAATGACGTTGCCTCTTCCCTTGTAGCATTATCTCCAGTTGCGGTAAGCAACTCCTCGACAAATTGATCGTAAGGGATATTTGATTCCCATGAGGACTGCAAGTATTTCCGCATACCATCTCGGTCAATCATCCGATTGCCATCATCTCGGCCAACAAGTATTGTTGTCCACACATTCGCCCAATGCTTTGCATATTCCTCGGTGTATGCTTCACCGAGGAGACGATCTATAAGAACTGATTGCTTATTGTGACTGTTATCATTTTTGTACTGTAGTACTTCTTCAACGGATGGAATTCTTCCGATGAGGTCCAGGTAAACACGTCGGCACCATTCGAGCTCCGTAGCTTGATCCACTGCTTTGATATCTGCGTCAGCCCAAGCTGTCTCAATCTGACTATCAATAAATGCAACCTGTGGAATAGCTGATGTATTGTCGGCAGAGAGAGGCATGGCGTGGCATAAAAGCACTAATAGGGCCTTTAAAGCCAAATTGCGTGTCCCTCCAATTCGACTCGTGGAGCCGCCACATTTCTTTGGGTATTTCCGTATCATCAGTCGGCACCCTTACGGCCATTCCGTACAATCGCGCAGCCAAACGATTGTATATTTTCCTTGCAGCCCGCAAGAGTCAAGTTTCCACGCTCCGAGCAAAACGGGTGAACCTACCAGCAGCCCTATTTTGTTCGTAAGGAACTCGGTTATGAGCTGACTGACTCGAGTTCGGGGGCAACTGGCGCAGCCGAGACAGATTCACTTACAAACTCAATGATTGCCCGAGGACCTGCATCACCAAGACGAGGCATGGCCAGCTTGAGAATACGCGTATAGCCACCCGGACGACTAGCAAACCGGGGTGCTACTTCGCTAAAAAGAATTCGAGTTGCTTGCTTATCACCGAGCAGTCTCAGAACCCGACGACGAGCAGTAACCGCAGGGGCCATAGCCTGAGCCCACTTTTGCCACTGCTCACCCTGGCGCCACTTCTTCCATTCTGCGGTATCTCGCTCTGCGGACGCCGCAAATGCTTCAGCTTCCTGTTCCGCCAGAAGGCCTCGCTTCGCAATCGTAATACATCGTTCTACCAATGGGCGAACTTCTTTCGCCTTCGCAACAGTTGTCACGATACGTCCAGGCACTTTCGGAGCACCCGGCTCACCTGGCTCGAACTCTCGTTCCGTAAGCACTAAAGCGGACGCAAGATTTCGAAGCATAGCCCGCTGGTGAGAAGGACTTCTACCAAGCACTCTACCCTTGCGACGATGACGCATTGTTCAACCTTTTCTTCTTTCGATCTCTGAAATATGCCTTACCGAAATTCAGGAATGTATTCCTTCTGATTGTTGATTAAAAGACAGTCCCTTCTTTCCAAGGGCAGCCTCCATTTCTTCAATCGTACTATCACCTGCGTTCCAAGCGGTTGCAATTTTTTCCTTTGAATAGGCCGCCAACCCACCTACCGTCGTAATCCCTAGGTTTTCACAGCAATTTAATGCCCGTGTGCCAAGACCCAAAACACTTATTGGCTCATCGCCACTAGTCGGCTCAAGTTTCTCAAGATCAAGTACACCTTCACTCGATGTAGTTGTGTCATCTGAAGCCGCATGTATGGATGCACCTGGAGAAGTGTACCCAACAAACGGATTGAGGTGTTTGCGAAGAATCTTCGCAGCCTCAACAAGTGCCATTTCCGGAGTAATCGTGCCATCCGTCCATACTTCAAGAGTCAACTTGTCATAGTTTGTTTTCTGGCCAACACGCGTTTCCTCAACCTCGTATCGCACACGAGTGACCGGACTGAACACCGCGTCAACAGGGATAATACCAATCTCATGACCGTCCGGACTGTGTTCACTACTTGGTACGTACCCACGACCATTTTCAATCACCATTTCAAGCTCAAACGGAACATCATCTGTGAGAGTTGCAAGTACAAGATCCTTGTTGACAACTTCGACAGACTCATCTGTCTGAACATCAGCAGCGGTGATCGGGCCCTTCAGGCTTTTTTCGACATGAACAACTCGTGTTGAATCACTGTGATTCTTTACGACCATGCTTTTTACAGCGAGGACAATGTCTGTTACATCCTCCTGCACACCCTTTATGGTCGTAAACTCATGCTGAGCTCCCCCAAGTTTAATTTGGGTTACAGCACTGCCCTCAAGGCTTGATAGCAGAATACGTCGAAGACTATTCCCAACAGTTGTCCCAAAACCCCTCTCAAAAGGTTCGGCTGTAAACTTGCCATAAGTATTCGTCAGCGTCGCGGTATCGGCGACAACGGAACCTGGTAGTTCGAGGCCTCGCCAGCGGATATGCATATGGTTCTCCTTAGTACCTTCTGTTCTCAAATCACACTCTCAGGAACTCGACTTTTGACGTCATCTGAATATCAAAGTCGACTTCATCTTTTTTAAACACGCCGTTTCTTTGGTGGGCGGCACCCGTTATGGGGCAGCGGAGTAATGTCTTCAATACTCTTCACATTCATGCCGGCCCCCTGAAGAGCCGTAATCGCACTTTCGCGACCACTCCCTGGACCTTTTACACGGACTTCAAGGTCTTTGACACCGAACTTTGATGCTTTCTCAGCCGCCTGTTGAGCAGCCATTTGTCCCGCAAATGGTGTACCTTTACGGCTACCCTTAAAACCACACGTTCCGCCACTCGCCCAACAAAGCGTGTCGCCCCGCTGGTCTGTGATTGTAACCGTTGTGTTATTAAAAGTTGCGTCAATGAAGGCTATCCCAGACGACACACTTTTCTTCTTTGTTTTCGCTGTCTTGGCCATTATTCATTCACCCTGATTCGCATGATCGGGGCTTACCACTTTCCTTCCTGTCAAATTCTATTGTTTTGTATCGCTTGGTTTTGAAACAGCGTCTGCCTTACGTTCTTAACAACGTAGACGCCATCAATTATTTCAAATCCTTAACACCCTTCTTACCAGCAACTGTCTTCTTCGGCCCCTTACGAGTCCTCGCATTTGTTCGAGTCCGCTGCCCACGAACTGGCAAGCCACGTCGATGACGAAGACCGCGATAGCAGCCTATATCTTTTAAGCGGGAGACCCCTTGTGCAACCTGTCTCCGTAACTGACCCTCAACGACATAATCCTTATCGAGCAACGAAGCCATCCTCGCCAACTCGTCTTCGTGAAGTTCTCTTGCCTGAGCCTCAGGACTTACGCCCGCCTTGCGGCAAAGCTCTCTCGCAACGCGAGGCCCAACGCCGTAAAGATACTGGAGTGAATAGACAGTCTTTTTATCAGAAGGTATGTCAACACCGAGCAAACGTGGCATAAGTGGATGCTTTCAGGAACGAATCAAATCTATTTGTGATACACCTTGAACTAAATCAACAGCTAGGAGTTGGTACTTAACGTTTGTAAACCGCCAAGCTTTAGCACTACCTGCTTTGACTCAATTACTCGATCACCAGATCGTGGCACTTCCTCAACCGTTCTACTAGCCTTGTCGTTGTTTATGCCGTGGATTGTCGCATAAAACGAAGACCACACCGCGACGGCGGACAATCTTGCATTTATCGCAAATCCGTTTGACGCTGGCACGCACTTTCATTGAAATCATGACGCAATCGCGTCATACCTCACAGCAATAGTAAGACAGTTGATCTGGAACAAATCGAAGCCTCGAAGTATAGCCACGGCAAACGGGGGTTCACAAGTAGGCACACGAATTTCCGGCTATCGAGCGAATTCCAAGCAGACAGGAGACATGTTGGCATTAGACCAATTAGCCCTGAATATTCGTTGCAACACCAGTTGCTTCCTCTTCTTCTCCACCTTGTGGGTCCGCCGTGAGAGCCCACGGCCCATCCTCCGTCATTGCGATTGTGTGCTCAAAATGAGCACTGTACTTCCCATCAGCCGTCGATTGAGTCCAGAAATCTGGTAGTGGCCGTACTTTTTTTGTCCCCATGTTCACCATGGGCTCAACCGCAATAACGAGCCCTGGTTCCAGTTCAAAATCATGTTTACGACGAAATGACGGTGAGCAAAAGTTTGGGACTTGGGGATCCTCATGCATGTTCTTGCCTATGCCGTGACCGACAAAATTTTCAACAACGGCAAACCCATAATCCCGAACAAACGTAGCCATTTCTGACGCAACATCGCCCCAACGATTTCTTGATGCCATAAGCTTGATCGCCAACTCCAGAACACCCGACGTGCAGTCCAAGAGTTTCTGAACATCGTCTTCTACTTGGCCAACGGCATGCGTAAAGGCGGAATCACCGCACCAACCCTTTAGTTTGCAGCCGGTATCAATGCTGATGATATCGCCCTCCACCAACTTTCGACTACCCGGTATTCCGTGCACAACTTCATCGTTTACCGATATGCAGCATACTGCGGGAAAAGGCACTCGCCCCGGAACTCCCTTAAAGAGCGGCACAACATTCTGTTCTTCAAAAAAATTCTCTACGGCCTTATCAATTTCACCAGTCGTGATTCCAGGACGAACAAGACGTTTAGCAATCTGATGAGCTTCCCAAACGACAAGGCCGGCCTTTCGCATGGCTTCTATCTCTCGACTCGATTTTAGCTTCAGCACGTCAGTTCTTCCTCTTCACCAGGACTAACAAGGGAGGCAGGAAAAAATCTGCCAAAATTTTTTCTAAAAAATGCAAAGTACATTCGAAACGCTTCAAGTCACAGAATGAACTTTTGACTGTTCTAGCGTTTTGCGCGCCGAAATGCACGGATTGCCTGCCGCACCCGCTCAAAGATATCATCAGCCGACCCTAACCCGTTCACAGTCCTCAGTTTCCCCTGTAATTCATAGTACTCCAACAGAGGGGCCGTCTGTCTTTCGAAACTTTCGATTCGACGGGCAAAAACTTCTGGACTATCATCTTCCCGTTTTCTTGCAAGCATACGACGAACAAGTTCTTCTTGAGGAACGGACAGTTCGATAACACCGTCAACGCTCATTGCCTGTCGCTCAAGCAGGTCATCAAGCATCTCGGCCTGGTTAATTGTTCTCGGGAACCCATCAAGCAGACAGCCCCTTCGACAATCCTGGACCTTCAGCCGGCGGGTCACTAAACCAAGTACAAGCTGATCCGGAACCAACTGGCCCGCCTCCATGTACGAGGAGGCCTCTTTCCCCTCGCCTGTCTGCTGGGCAATAGCAGCCCGTAGCATCTCTCCAGTCGAGAGATGTGGCACCCGAAGAAAGTTGACCAGTCTCTCGCACTGCGTTCCTTTCCCTGCCCCCGGTGGTCCAATCAGGATTATCCGCATAGGACTACAAGACCATGGAATGAAACTAAAGGGTTATGAAGCCAAAGTAAAAGGCTCAAACAGCAAAACAACACAAGGTAATCACATCTGCTTGTGACAGAACCAGCTACGACTTCTCAAGCAATCCACTGTAGTTCCGCATCACAAGATGACTATCGATTTTTTGCACCAGATCGAACGCCACGCTCACCGCAATAAGCAAACCAGTACCTCCGTAAAAACTTGCAATCTGAGCCGGAATACCAAGTGCTCCACTCACTATTGTCGGAATAACTGCAACAAGGGCTAGGAACCCCGCTCCGACATATGTAATTCGCTCCATAACCCGCTCCAGATAGTCAGCGGTTCTCTTTCCTGGTCGGTAGCCAGGAATAAACGAGCCAAAGTTCTTTAGATTGTCAGCCATTTCTTTGGGATTAAATGTGATTGCTGTCCAAAAGTAACAGAAGAAGTAGATAAGCGCGATATAGCAAATATTGTAGAGGTACGATTGTCCCCTCGTAAACGAATCATGTAGCGCTGCCAGCACTGTATTCCCTGGATAAGCACTGCTTAAATACTGAAAAAACATTTGTGGAAACAGCAGCAATGAACTGGCAAAGATTATCGGCATAACGCCTGCTTGATTCACACGAAGCGGAAGATACTGCCGAGTGCCTCCGTAAACTCTCCTCCCTCGAACATGCTTCGCACTCTGAGTTGGAATTCGTCGTTGACCTTGAGTCATAAAAACTACCCCGGCGACAACGCCAACAAAAAGAGCGGCTAAAACAAGAATTGTCTCGATGCCCATTTTCCCACCGCCCCCACCAAGTTCCCAACTTGTATCTCCAGCGAGCGACACAAGTGCACTCGGCATGGCAGCGAGTATGCCAGCCATAATCAACAGACTTATTCCATTCCCGATACCGAATTCATCTATTTGTTCACCAAGCCACATGAGGAAAACGGTGCCTGCAGTCATTGTCAGCACTGCCACTAACTGCCAGGAAAACGGCAAACTCCCATCTACGAGAAAACTCGACTGGATAAGAGATGCTTCACCGATACGAGTATTCGAAAGAAAAGCAACGTAAGCCCAACTCTGCAGAAGACAAATACCAACGGTTGCGTATCGCGTGTACTCATTGATCTTCTTTCGACCTGACTCACCTTCCTTCTGAAGCCTCTCCAGAGGGGGCCAGACTGTGCCTAATAACTGAAAAATAATTGACGCGGAAATATAAGGCATTATCCCTAGCCCAAAGATTGTGGCCTGGGAAAGTTGGCTTGCTGAAAAGACTGCGACCGTCTTGAGGAGATCACTGATTCCGCCCGACTCCTCGGCAAAGGCTCGCATCGCGGCTGGATCAACAATTGGCAAAGGAACCTGCCACCCAACGCGATAGATCGCAAGTAAACCAAGAGTCAGTAAGATTTTTTGACGCAACTCTGGAATCGTAAAAATGATTCTTATCTTCTCGAACACGTCAGCGACTCCCTGTCTTTGTTCCGAAAAACTTTGGCTGTTCCTTCAGCATTTCGAATGCGTTGAAAAATTAGTAACTGGCTTTCAAAGGCCAAGAAGCATTTGGGGAAATTCAAATCTCGATAGGCCCAGACACGCACTGGCTCAAGATCCTTAATCTACTCTGAAACACTCGTTTATGGCGATGCTGATTGCTCCCCGTCCCGAGCCTTCTTTTGCCCCTTCACGAGAGCGGCTGGACCAGGCACCTCACTCACGCTCCCTCCAGCCGCCACGATTTTCTCACGTGCCTGCTTGCTGAACCGGTGTGCTGAAACTGACAGTGACTTTGAAAGTTGTCCGTCACCTAGAATCTTTAATTCGTGCCAGATACCCTTCGCAACACCCGAAGTACGGAGTAGTTCAGGTGTGACATCTGCACCGGCCTCAAATGCTGACTCAAGATCGGACACGTTGATACTTTTGACTATCTTGCCATGGCGGTTGTTGAAGCCACGTTTCGGAACCCGTCGTATAATTGGACTCCGTCCACCCTCAAAAATTGAGGGAGCACTCCAACCAGCAAGCTGCCCTTGACCTTTATGCCCTCGGCCTGATGTCTTACCGTGACCGGATCCAGGCCCGCGACCTACTCGCAAACGTTTACGGTTTTTGTGGACGCCTTTGTTAATGTCATTGAGTCTCATCGAGATACCTGCTTCATTAATTCTTCTTAAAGTGAACGGGCTCACATATGTCTTATGAATCTTCCGAGAGAGCAACTCCTCGTAGCCGCTCAACATCTTCTATTGTTCGCAATTGCTTCAGACCATTAATAGTGGCTTTCACAAGGTTCAGTGGATTCACTGATCCGTGGGATTTTGTCAGTACATCCTGAATACCAGCTGATTCACAAACGGCTCGCACCGCAGCACCAGCAATAATTCCGGTACCCGGGCTGGCAGGTAACAGAATAATTTTCGATGTTCCGCTCCATCCCTCAACACGGTGTGGGATCGTTCCGGAAACCAGAGGGACCTCTACAAGGTTTTTCATCCCATCCTTGATGCCCTTTTCTACGGCAGGAGGCACTTCGTTTGCCTTTCCATACCCGCAGCC
>CBFIHW010000088.1:0-12186 GCA_965662325.1 uncultured Pirellulales bacterium
TCTTTTTGTTGGGTTTTACTTTTAGGGGCTTTATTCGCCGCCTGTGTTCGTGCCTCATTTCCGATGGTGTCTGGTGTTTTTACAAAAGGATTATGTACGAGCACCATCGGATAATAGACAAAAAATGGCTTTGACCTGTTTCGCTCCATGAAGTCACAGAGAAAATCACACAAAAGATCTGGCCCGTATTTGCCAGCATTGTCGTCAACAGTCTCCATCACCCCATTGCGTTCAAGTGGCGGGCTCCAGAATCGTTCACCACCGCCGTCCTTGAGCTGCTTCCCCGTAGTGACCTGCCAGAGATATGATTCGTGAAACCCAGCCTTCTGTGGTCGATTCTTGTCATCCCAACCAGCGAGTTTGTTGTATAAGCCGTTGAGCTGCCACTTGCCTGCAATCGCTGTCTGATACCCAGCAGACTGCATGAGATGCCCAATTGTTTTTTCATTCGGATTGAGATAACCAAAGTGGGTGTAATTCCGAAAAGAGTACTGCCCAGTCATGACCTGCACACGACTCGGTGTACAGATGGGTGTTGAGTAGCAATGGGAAAACCGAACGCCACGTGCTGCCAAGGCATCTATATGTGGTGTCTTATAGTCTTCAGCACCGTAACAGCTAAACGCCTCCCAGCTCACATCATCCGCCATGATAAGAACAATGTTTGGCTTATCTGCTGCTGCCGCTTTTTCCACGGCGTCTGCTCTCATGCTCAAGGGCATTGTGGCACAGATAACAAAACAAGTCAGAAGCAGACGAAACATAGCAGCACCCTTTTAACTCATCGACATAAACCCATGAAAAGACTCTCACTGAAAAGACACTACCAAATCACCCTTGTCAATGAGTTGACCCGTATCGCAACATTGTTAACGGGTATTAATCCTCTCAGAATTTTCAGAGATGCAAAACGCTTATGCCCTTTATCTGGTGAATCTTCCGACCACAACTCAAGCAAAGAAATCCTCTGGTACTGCTGTAAACACAGGTCAAACAAAAAGAGCTTTCGCGAGAACCGGTCTTTTCCTTTATGATGACACTGACCTTGAACTCATTCTGTATACCCAAATCGCTCATGCTTTTCGCCACCACATTGCACATCCACAAAGCACTACGACATGTCTGTCAGATCATCCTGGCAATCTGTAGTGTGAGTTCATTCACGGTGGCCCAAGCAAATGGACCGGATCGCCTTATCGATCACTTTCCAGAGGCTGCTTCATCTGGCTGTATGGCATGCCATCAGGAAGTCGAGCCGATACGGGAAATCGGTTCTGAAATGCTCAACCAGATCATGGCAAAAGGGAAAGCCATGGGTGATCCCGCTGGCTGTGTCGTGTGTCACAACGGCGATCCAAATGAAACACAAGACGCGGCGATTGCCCACGGCGGTGAGAACTTCTATCCAGACCCTGGCAGCCCATGGGTCAATGAGAACACCTGCGGAACATGCCATGAAGATCAAGTAAAGGTTCAGTGGCAGAGCCTCATGATGACAGAGGCTGGAAAAATTCAGGGTACATGTTGGTCATTTGGCGCACTTACTGGTTATGAACATAAATACGCCAACTACGCAGTCAAAAACCCAACCGACCGTTCAACACGCTTAGGTACTGAAGCTTACAAGGAATACATGGATGCGCTCGCCGAACTTGAACCCAACGTCTTTGTGAATGAACATGAACCACTTCCGGATGCTCTCGGCTTTGATGAACTGGACAAACTGAACGATGACCCATCGCTTGCAGCATTTACGTATATCCGGCAAGAGTGCAATAGGTGTCATCACGGTGTAAAGGGTCGCTCGTCCCGCGGTGACTTCCGTGGCATGGGTTGCTCAAGCTGCCACATCCCGTATGGCAATGAAGGACTTTATGAGGGTGCTGACCTCAGCATCTCAAAGACAGAGACCGGCCATCCTCTTACGCACCAGATTCAAGGAACACGTGACGCAGACGTTACGATTCGCGATGTTACGTACCATGGCCTTGCTGTTGAAACCTGCACCACGTGCCACAACCGTGGCAAACGAATTGGTGTGTCCTTCCAAGGCCTTATGGAAACACCATACGCCTCGCCACTCGATGAAAATGCACAGGACCAGCCAGGCCTCCATACGAAACACTATATCGCCATGGAGCAGGACATCCATTACCAGAAGGGCATGAAGTGCCAAGACTGCCATAAGTCTATTGACGTTCACGGTGACGGATTCCTGGCACCAACAAATCTAGCCGCTGTTCAAATTGAATGTTCTGACGGCCACGGCACCCAAGATCTTTTCCCGTGGGAACTACCACTAGGCTTTATGGATGAGTTTGAAGCCACCGTCGCCTCGGGTTCACCACGTGGCACAACACCGACGCAACTCCCGCATACATGGGCAGGCACGAAATATGACAGTCAGGACGGGTTTCTGCTTACTGCACGAGGCAACCCATATGAAAATGTTGTCCGAGTTGGTGATGAGGTAATTGTCCATACCGCTGAAGGAAAAGATATTCGGCTCAAACCCCTTAAGAAACTTGTCGAAGAAAAAGCAATCAGTCAGCGAGGACTTGTCTCCATGCAGGGTGTTTCAAAACATCTCAATCGGATGGAGTGTTACACCTGCCACGCCAGCTGGGCGCCTCAATGTTTTGGGTGTCATGTCAAAGTTGACTTCAGTCAAAAAGATCTATGCCCAGAAATTGATTCTTCTCGCCAGGGTTTCGACTGGATCGCCGCCGGCCGAAAGCATGCCACGGAAGAACATCGTGCTGATTCGGGCGAAGGGGACTACGATCTGATGATTCCTGGCAAGATCAGTGAACTGAGAAGCTACCTCCGTTGGGAGGAACCAATGATGGGAATCAATGGTGAGGGCAGGGTGACGCCACTTGCACCTGGCTGTCAGCCTTCGGTCACGATTATTGGTGCGGATGGCGAACCCATTCTTACCAACCATATTTTCAAAACACCCGGCGGCATGGAACGCAGTGGAGACGATGGACAACTCGCAATCGACATGAGCCCTGTGCAGCCGCATACCATGACCAAAAATGCTCGCACCTGTGAATCCTGTCATGCATCCGATAAAGCCCTAGGGCTTGGTATCAACGGTCCCCGCAACTGGGATGAACGACACGTCGTTGATCTTGAGACAACCGATGGAACTATTCTTCCGGAATCAGCCAGAACTCAGATGGGTGCCATTAAAAACCTTGATCATGACTGGTCGCAGATTGTTGACGAGGACGGCAATCAATTAGCCACCGTTGGCCATCACTGGAAACTGTCTCGGTCACTCAATAAAGATGAGATCACCAGGATTTCACGAGATGGCACATGCGTTGCTTGCCACAAAGAAATTCCTGAAAAAGAACTTGCCGTGAGCCTGATGCATCATATCGGAAAATACACTGGCACCATTCCTGTTTCAGCCGAAGACCATAGCAAACTCGTGAACAAAATCCTGCTAACTTCAGCATGGGGACAGACTTTATTTGCAACAGGTGTTGTCGCACTCGTAGTCGGGGGTGGATATTGGATCAGAGTGCGACGAAGCAAGGGCAATCCCGAGAAGCAAACTCAGTAAATAGACAATGTTTCACTTTATGCCTGCACAAGCTCTTTCCGGGTTAAAAACAGACCAAGTGCTATCAGCACGAGTTGGCTCAGTACATAGCCACCTAGCAGCATGAGAACTCCACTTGTAAAGCCGTAGCTGTGCAGACCAATTCCGAGTTGATTGGTACCAAACCAGCTCCACGCGGTAATGATATTGCCGCCGATTGCAAACAAGGCAAATCCACGCTGACCGATCCAACGATCCCAACGGGCGTGCAAAACCGCCGCATTCCACAACACAATCATAAGGGCACCATTTTCCTTGGGGTCCCAACCCCAAAAGCGACCCCAACTGTCGTCAGCCCACAGACCACCAAGAACTGTACCAATGAACGAGAAGAACAGTGCAAAACACACGACACCATACGTCATTCGATACAGACGATCCTGCACACGTCCAGCTGTCTTCGCATCCTGCTGTGTGGGCTCGAGTCGTCGAACCCACATCCGATGCACAAGTGCACAGGTTCCCAGAAGCCCGGCTAACAACGTCGCGCCATATCCAAGCGTAACTGTGACGACATGGGTAGAAAGCCAGAATTGTGTATCAAGAACAGCCTGAAGCACATGCATGGTATCACCGGTATCGAGGCCATATGCCACCATTAATGTGAGTGCACCCGACAGGGCGGCAGCAAGGTTGCCAATACCCATACGGAAGAGAACCTCCAGAG
Organism: uncultured Pirellulales bacterium; assembly: GCA_965662325.1. Lineage (GTDB taxonomy): Bacteria > Planctomycetota > Planctomycetia > Pirellulales > UBA1268 > UBA1268. Next base: position 4,284 of record CBFIHW010000088.1, read on the forward strand.
CAAGGCCTGCCACAACACATCCCCAGCCAATAAATATTGCTGACGAATAGAGATTCACAACCGGTGGTCGCCCCGTAAGCCAGATTCTTGCTCCGATGGCAAAAGTATGCAGCAACAGAGTACCAAGCAGAAGCCAAGTAACGAATTGATTGAGAGGCCTGCGATAAGCAAGGAAACTGATGAATGACAACACAATCGCAAGCAGGTAAAGCCAACGAGAAATGGATGTTGGATTAAACCCGTTGTACCAGGCTTCAAATTGAGACTTCTCAATCGTCTCTTTCACTACAGGAAAGGGGCGAATTGCAGACTTGTACTCGTTCAGCTTCGCATTGAACTCACTCGGCTGGCTATCGACCACCGCGAGAAGTTCCAAAAAAGGAAAAATTGCCGGGTTTGGTCGATAGGCTGGCTGACCTTCGCGACCCTCAAACATTCTAGCCACCATCGCCCTAGTCACAGCGGAGTAGAGCGACTGCCACTCATTGGCAGGACCTGCCGACACCTGATCTGCAGGTGCTACTTCCTGCGGCGGAATCACCGCCGGCGGATGCTCATTATCAAGCAGCCGTGATCGCTGAATCGTGAGCCGCAATTGCTCAATTGCTTCTTGACGGGCTTTCTCATCGACGCCATCAATACGTGGTGGTGCCGGCGTGTCATATGCAAACCGTATGACATCGTACACCATCATTTTACGATTTATTTCCGCACACTTCTTCTGGAAGAAAGTACGTTCCTCGGGCATGAGCTCACGGGCCTTTGCAATCTGCTTCTGCAGAGCTTCTCTGCCTCCTTGTAATTCATTGAGTGTATACCGATGTCCAGAACGGCGGGTCAGGTCAAACAGATCGAGCACTTCACGTGCATCAATTCGAAATACTGGTGCATCACCGACCCAATCCGTATCTGCCATCGCAGCCAGAAGCCACTGGGTCGCTGATAGTGTTCCACTTGGGCCCTCCGCAGTCTCTGGCATCTTTACAGATGTTCGATTACTCAGAAGCTGGAGCGTGTTGCGAGCTACGGTATCAAGTGGTTTCACGCGGCCTTCATGCATCACCGGAATTTCACCAGCACTTCGCCAATCTGATTCATCAGGCGCCGACTTTTTCACCCGAGCTGCCGGCAAAGCTATGAGGCCAACCAGAGAGAGGGCAAGAACAGGAGCCAGCCAGCCGTTCCGCCGAAGAATATTCGGTTCACGCATTTGGTCATTGCGTTTTGTCTTACCTCCCTTGCCATCCCCGCCCACAGTTTCAGCAGTTTCGTTGTCAGGCGAGCCGTTCTCTGCTTCCCGTTCGTGTCGATCTGCAAACCGAACGAAGGTGCCACCAAAGTGAGCAAGCATTCCCCAGAAAGCAAGGACACAGGCAACATACGGAATTAGCCAGCCCGCATTTTCAACTACCTGCAAGCCTGTCATCTCACTGATGCTGCCATCGGCCAGTTGAACCTTCGAGTAGTTACTCTGGAAAAATGTTTCTCCTCGATACCGGACCGGGTTGTTCATCCAGATTCGGCCCGGCTGCTCGGCCCCCGTGGATTCATCTGTAAAAGTCACAAAAGAGGAATAGTCTCGAGGGGTTTCACTCGCTGAATAATTTATGCGTCGCACATCATCCAGCCGAACCTCATAGGGCTTATACTCCCTGCGAAAACGCAACTGAATTCGCCATGCCCCTGAAGCTGTGTCAACCGTATCACAGACGTCGCCCTCAGCTTCCATAAACAGTTGGCTACGATCATTCATAAACTGTGGCACAAGAAAGACACCAAGGTTTTTTCCGTCTTTTCGATCGGTGAGTTGCACGTAAGCAGCAGCGACGTTGCTCTTTGATGATGCGCCACCTTCTGGCGGTCTCTCGACTGCTAACCAACTCGTGCCTAGCCCATTGGTCGCACGGTTTTCAGCGAATGGACCGACCCGAGTCACAGACGAGTTGGTAAAGTATTCAAGAACTTGTATGTCAAATGGAACGCCTTCAAGGGTAATGGGCTCACCATCTGCACGAGCCTTCAGCAATCGCCCTGAAATTGCTGTTACCGACTCTGTTTCCCCTTTTCCTGATTCTTCAATGCAGGCTAGTTCAATTTCGTCAGTTCGGCACACCATACTCGACGCCTGTCCCTCTATCAGATTCAGGCGTTCTTCAATCTGCCGGTCACCGAAGGCGAACTGCCCGAACATGAGCATGCCAACAGCAATGTGAATAAGTACATTGCCCCCGCGGACACCGAAAACCATGATCAATCCCGTAAGCAAAACAAGTGACGCCACGCTCGACTGCATTAACTGCCACATGATCCGTAACCCCGGCTCATTCATTCGCCATGATTCACCACCGAATAACATGCCGATAGCAGCACCGCCGGCACTCAGGGCGGCAATGGCAAGTGATATCCGAACAAGTCGCCGGCGCTTCCCAGTAAGAGCCACTGCAGCAAGACCCACTGCTGCGACAGCAGACCCAATCTGCATGAGCTGCCAGACTGTCTCATACGCAATAGGTGGCTTTCCCTGTAGGCCATCTGTCTGATGCCCGGTGAGTATGACAAGAAGAGCCAGTAACCCGCCGACAACGGACACGACCGTACCCCACAACAATTTCGAACCCTTCGAGGCGATATGAAACCGGGTTGCCTTCGCCGCAATGAGATTGACCAGCAGAATAAATCCAATGGTAGCTCCACCTGGAAACGGGAACCAACCCGTCAGCGACGACTCACCGAATACCGTAACCGGAAAAAAGTCCGAAAAGGGAACCTGCGCAACCCAGCAATTAAAATATTCCGCTTTTACCTCGGGAAGACTTTTCTCATCTTGAGCGAGTGTTCCCACAAAAAGGAGAAAATTTGCTGCAGTGAACATGACAACCGTAATCTTCAACGACCCAAGTGCTCGCAAAAATTCCCACGCTGTCTCTTGAACAGAAGTCGTTGCAACATGTGACGAGGCCGTCGATCGAATGGGCATACTACCTGTTGCCATAATCAGAACCCTTTGTATTCCATGAACCTAGTCTGCTTGTTCACCATCTCTTTGGAGCATGCGTAAGGACGCCATGAAAGCAATAAATTTCTTCTGTTCTTTTCGAGCAATCTCAGAAGGGCCGCGAAACTTCACAAACAGAGTTGTGCTTTCATCCATCGGAAGCATTCCACCGAGAATTGATTCTGCGTCTTTCCCGTTATCGGCGGAAGCCTGTGTCAGCAAAACCACCGTCGCTTTCTGCCCCAGAACATCGACGCTGCCTGCCTTTGCCATCGCTTTATCCACGAGGTCAGTTATCTCTTCACTCGGGGCCTTATTATCGTGTTGCTTTTGCCATCGTTCAACGTTACTGCGGATTGTTCCTGAAGCAGGAATGATTGAAATCTCCTGCCCCTCCTTGCTATCACCAATAGCAAGGGTGGCAAGCCGCATGCCCGAAGGCCCTGAGACTTCTGTCCAGCCCTCAGGGAGCGTATAGTCAATCTGCTTCGATGGTTCCCGCCTCGAACTTTGTCGGTTTGCCTGAGCTATATCTTCTGCAGATAGCGTTTTTTCCTTTGGGGCAACATATCTCCGAACGTCCGTGCTCCTAATTGCCTTGTCTGAACCACAACCAAGCACACACGCTACAACAGCAAGCAACCCAACCCACCGCCCTGAAACCACATCAGAACTCATAATCTTCATCAGACAGTTTGGCAAACAAAAAAGAGTCACAGACATCCCAGTAATTCAAGGTTGATAGAGAAAGACCTTTGGAGGAAAATGTCAACCAAAGCAATGCTCTTACGCAAAAACGAGTCCGTCTCTTTCTCTACCTATAAGGATAGGCGAAAAGCTATAAGAACACAGACGTCTCAGACAATCGTGTAAATACCTGCCTTTTTGCACACACAATTTCTTAAAACGCATTAAAACTGTCTGCCATACATCCTGAAAACTCTCCCACCTACGCATATCAAACAGGTTCGATACACGCAATCGTCAAATCTGTAGAATCATGGAATTGCCTATTTCGATTGTAATTCGCCATGCCTGAAAACCATCCAGAACTGAACAACCTGCATGACTGGGACAAGGACTTTGTTTGGCATGCATTCACTCAGATGGCCGAATACGAGCCACTGCTTATTGAACGCGGAGAAGGGGTCTACTTATTTGACACAGACGGTAACCGGTATATCGACGGATCTGCCAGCATGTGGTGCAACGTCCATGGCCATCGGCACCCACGACTTGATGCCGCAATTGCCACCCAACTCACCAAAGTCGCGCATACAACCAACCTCGGACTCTCAAACCCCACAACGGTACGTCTCGCGCAACGACTCGCTGATATCACACCAAGCGGCCTCGAAAAAGTATTCTTCTCCAGCGACGGTTCCTCAGCTACTGAGGCAGCATTAAAAATTGCTTTCCAGTATTGGCATCAGTTGGAGAGAGAAGAGAGAAACCTTTCTTCAAACCAGGCCACACACCGAACAAAGTTTGTTGCACTCGGAGAGGCTTACCACGGAGATACCCTTGGCGCAATCGGCGTTGGCGGTGTCGATCGATTTACATCAATTTTCTCACCACTCACATTTGAAGCGATTCGAGTTGCTGGTCCAGGCATGACTGACTCGTTGTCATCAACGGGCGATGGTGGGCCCCGAACAGATGCCAGCAGCCAACACACAACAGCAGCAGCAACACTCAACGAACTTGAAAGTCTTTTCAAGAACCAAGGGGATGAAATTGCTGCACTAATTATGGAGCCACTTGTTCAGGCCGCTGGTGGTATTCTCGTCCATCCTCCTGGATTTCTCCGCGCAGTTCGAGAACTGACACGGCAATTTAACATTTTGCTGATTCTCGATGAGATTGCAGTCGGGTTTGGACGGACGGGCACCATGTTTGCCTGCGAGCAGGAAGATGTCTCACCTGACATTCTTTGTCTTGGGAAAGGACTTACTGCAGGATACCTTCCGATGGCTGCCACAATCACAACCGCAGAAATATGGAATCAGTTTCTGGGGAGCCACAAAGATGGCCGAGCGTTCTATCACGGCCATACGTTTGGTGGAAATCCACTTGCGGCAGCAGTTGCATTGGAATCTCTCGACCTTTTTGACGAGGAACACCTTCTGGAACAACTTCCTGAGCGGATACAAGAGCTTCACGATCATGTCGCACGCATCGCCAAACTGCCTCATATTGGCGACACCCGTCAATGTGGGCTCGTGGCAGGCATTGATCTTGTAGCTGATAAGGACTCAGGCAGTCCTTACCCATGGGAAGAAAAAATGGGGACAGTTGCCTGCCTGGCAGCGCGACAGCACGGCGCCCTCCTGAGACAACTTGGAGATACTGTTGTCATTATGCCACCATTATCTATCAGCTCTTCGGAGCTTGCAGACCTCCTCCATGCGGCAGAGTGCGCAATTAGGGAAACAACCGAAGCGGTTGTGAGTATCCCATCCGGCACGCAACTCCCTTAGGACAGCATATTTCTATGGCTGCGTGGGCCCTGTCACAATGCAATAATATGATCCTACCTCTTTACCATCTTTTGTCTTAAAAAATGGTGCCAGTTCATATGAACCCGGCTGAAGTGATAGAGGCATTTGAACACCTGAGAGCTGTCCTTCTGTGACAGATACTGTTGCCTTGACATCACCATTGATCCGCAGACCAGCTGCTACAACGGGTATTGCCTCACCAGGTGTTTCACGAAACGCTTTACTTGCTCCCGGTACAGCAGCACCAGCTGGAAGGCTGCTTGCAAGAGGCCTGTTGGCTTCCGTCGGCCAGCGCCTCAATTCAAAAGTGTAGGTGCCAGGTTCCAAAACTTTCACAGCCCAGAAGCTTCCAGAAGCTGACTGACTCACTTCTGCCTCTGCTTGTTTCTTTCGTCCAGAATTTTTTTGGCGGTATCCCATCGCTGCACGGACCATCTGTTGATTCCATGGGGGCGTACCACCAATCCAATCATGGCATGTCAGTGTGACTCGTGGGGCTTCCTGGGCACCTAAATAGATCTCAGTTGTCTGCAGAAAAGTAGGCTCTAACTCGGCCCACCAGCTATCGTAAAAAGCTTTCATCTTTTTCACCTGTTGTGGGTGATCAGCGGCTACATCGTTCTCCTGACCGGGATCCTTCTTTATCTCAAAAAGCTGTTGTCCATTGATAAGCCTCCACTGCTGCGACATGACTGCCGTCTTCCTCCATTTGATCGGATCGCGAATCCTCTGAGAATCTGTTACGAGCATGCGATCCGCAACCTCGGCATCCTTTTTTGGATCAAGCAGTGTCTCAATCGAAATACCATCCCACCTGAGTGACTGAGGCTTTTTCCCTCCAGCAAGCCCAACAACAGTTGGCACAACATCAACCGCATGACAGAGAACGTCACACTGATGCTCTATGTTCCAGCCAGCTTCCGGCCAATGCGCGATGAAGGGAACACGATGACCACCTTCATATTCACTACCTTTTTTGCCACGCATGCCGGCATTAAAGACTTCATTACCTGTGGCCGTACCATTATCAGTTGTAAAAATAAAAAGCGTGTTGTCAGAAACACCCAACTCTTTTAAAAATTGTCGGGTTGCACCAACATTATCATCGATGTTTGTAATCATTCCGTAGAAGGCCGCAATCTTTTGACTTTGGCCCGAGTACATGTCGAGATATTTTTGAGGGCAGTGAAGGGGACCGTGTGGTGCATTTGTGCTGATATATGCAAAAAATGGCTCCCCTGCATCCACCTGTTCTTTCATAAACTTCTTGGCCTGCCTGAAAAACACGTCGGTGCAGAATCCCTCTGCAGGCACTATCTCCCCATTATGAAAATATGAGCCATCGAAGTAGGCATTGTCCCACACGTCTGGAGTCTGCCCAACTCCACCCCCACCGTGTCGATACACCTCATCGAACCCGCGGTCTTCAGGACGATATGGAAAATTATCACCAAGATGCCATTTGCCAAACATGCCGGTACTGTAGCCATTATCTTTGAGCAATTGGCCTAGCGTGACCTCGTTCGCCCGAAGCATTGAACGACCATTGATGGTGTGCCAGACTCCGGTTCGGTCAGTCCAATGCCCTGTCATTAATGCTGCACGCGTAGGTGAGCATGTGGGCGCCACATGATAGTCGGTCAGGCTTGTTGATTCCGCAGCAAGTGCATCGATATTCGGCGTCTGGATAATTGGATTACCGGTATGTCCGAGATCGCCATATCCCTGATCATCAGCGATCACGATTACAATATTCGGCCTTGTTGGTTCATCACCATTAGCGAATGAAATTAGTGCAGAAATAACAAAACATACGGTTAGACGAAACATGATTTGATGCCTTACAGGTAAAAACCACGAAGAACGACCCATCAACACAGACCCACAGCTTACTTTATACTGCATCTAAATACCTCATCCCTCTTTAATCGATATCAATGCCGGAATTTGCATAGAGAACAGAATCATAGCAACGCTAGTCCGATTATTCGAAGGTTTGAATAAAACAATGTTTTTTGAACCGAACAAGTAGATGCCTTCTTCAGCAACGACAGTGCTATAACATGTCAAAAAGATGAAAACATTATTTTGCCACTACTGTGCGTTATGCGGAACTCTCAACAGTGGCCCACGCACACCGAATTCTTTCTGTGCATCTTGCAGCCGCTCGACCTACATTCAATGTCCGGAATGTAACGAGCCATTGCTCGGCAAGCAGTTCCGTTGCCCCCACTGTCAGAAGCAATTTACATGGGGCTATAAAAAACCAATCACGCATAATACAAAAGTGGCAAAAAACAGAGCCGACTACAGCATTCAGTCTCTTGAACCCAAATACGCGAAAAAGATTGTTACTGACAGTAAGAAACAAGGTGAGTCCGTTCTGGTTGTCCGAAAATTAACACAC
>CBFIHW010000089.1:0-12125 GCA_965662325.1 uncultured Pirellulales bacterium
CATAAATGGCGGCATGCTTCACACGAATAGATTCCCGATAGACAATCCACTCATTGAAGTCTCTGTTCTTTAAAACGTGACGATCCTTGGCGTAGATCTTTTTCTCATCTTGTGGTCGTGGATCCACTCGCAGATGCGTCCTTGATGTAAACGCCGCCAGTTTATAGAAGTCCTGCTGCGTCCAATCCTCGTATGGGTGGTCGTGACATTGAGCACATTCAATGCTCATGCCCATAAATGTTTTGACGGAGTTTGCCAAATGATCGAGTGGCATGGTTTCACGAGCATAGAATCCAGTAGCGCCGTTGCCCGGCTTATACAGCTCGCCGCTTGCGTTTACCAACTCATATGCCATCCGGTCATATGGCTTATTCCTTCGGACGGCTTCTTTGATCCATTCAGAGAAGTTGCCCGAATGATGCAGCTTGTCACCTATATCCTTCACTCGCAGAAGATCGGCCCAGTAGTTGTACCAGTGACTGTTGTATCCTTTGGATTGAAGTAACTTTTGAATAAGAAGAGATCGTTTGTCAGGATTTTTATCACCGACAAAACTTTCCAGTTCAATAATTGTTGGAATGCGACCAATGGCATCGAGATAGATGCGGCGACAAAACGTATAGTCATCAATCTTCGGCCGTGGTGTCTGACTACGTTTCTTTAACTCGCCAGCGACGAGCTGATCAATTTCTTGAGCGAAGGCCACGACATCTGCAGTTGTTTGCGCAGCGCTCTTATTACCATCGCTCGAAGGCTCATTGGCGAGCAGCGCCAGCGAACTGGAGAAACATATGCCGACCGCCATCCATGTGATCAAAAACCGCATTGTCAGAAACCTTTGGTACTCGACGAGTCATTCACAATTTATTTATTCAACTATGCATCGGCCTTTCGGGATTGAAGCCATACCTACTTAAACAATGTAGCTGTGTATTCTCTATTATTCTTGCAATCGGGGCCCCATGAGATACCAAAAAACAGGCGAAAAGCCTGCTTTTGCGACATTCCCTTCAAGAGTCTGGCGACTTCTCGTCAGGGATTCCAGTCTTTTAGAACCTTCCCGCTACTATCGAAAAGTCGCAACTTCCTCAGTGTTGCAGAACCGGGGCCGTCGGCAACGTCGATACGGAGTTGGTAGAGTTGGTCAGCAGTATCAATCTCAAGGCGAACGTCTTGAGCCTGACTACCACCGACGATTGAGAACGTAATATTTTCACCTCTCGGCAACACAGCTTTTTTGTCAGTGGTGAAGAAGATTTCACCTTGCCCCTTCCAATCAGTTATAAGTTCGAAAGAAAGAACATACGGGCCTTTGGGTGAAATTGGGGCGTTACGAAAATCCATGGCAATTCCGGGGTCATCACCGGTGAAGGTCAGCTGAAATGCATCGGCACTTTTCTCAAGCTGAGTATTCTTACGGGTCCGGATTGAATCACGGCCAGCTCTGGACTTGCGAACATTCCGTGACTTCCCCTTCTTCCCAGGCGCGGTGAGAAAGGGCTCGTTGGAGTCGCTGAAGACTGTCCACTGGCTGTTTGATTTGGGTGATTGAGCCGGAAGCATCTTTGGGTTTGCTAACGTGGAAGAATGAAGAACATCACGACTCATGTTTTTCCATTTTTCCACCATAGCTGCCAGCCGCTCGGGTTCGGATGCAGCGAGATCATTCGTTTCAGTACGGTCGTTGGCCACATTGTAGAGTTCCCACTCCTGCCCCTTGAAGCTGACAACTTTCCAGTCGCCGTCGCGTAGCCCATAGTCAGAAGAAAACTGAAGATGAATAGGCTCTGCGCGATTGAGTTTTTTCCCTTCGAAGACAGGCCGCAGAGAAACTCCAGAAACGGGTCGAAGGTCGCGTTGCGGATACTCACCTGGAACTGAGGCACCAGCTAAATCGACAAGAGTTGGCAGAACGTCGATTAAATGGGCGGGGGTGTCGACAACGGCACCGGGTTTGGTCTTCAGTCCGTCTGGCCAGTGGACGATACCCGGAGAGCTAATGCCGCCCTCAAATTGATTCTGTTTGTAAAAGCGGAAGGGCGCATTACGAGCCCAGGCCCACGGAGTGGAATCGGCCAAGGCAATATCACCGTTGGTGGGCTCAACATCAAGCAAGGGAGCCCGGCGATCGTAAGGGCAGGCGCCGTTATCAGAAACAAAAATGATAAGTGTATTCTCAAGTTCGTCATGCTCTTTGAGATTGTCGACGAGCCGACCGACCTCTTGGTCAACGCGGTCAATCATGGCAGCGAGCGTCACCATGCGGTTTGTTTCGTACGAGCGCTGCCACGAAACGACATCTTTCCAAGCCCGCACATGAGGCGGGCGTGGGCTGGGCGCAAGCGTATCAGGGAGAAGACCCAACTGAATCTGTTTCTTGATGCGGGCGTCACGTATCTCATCCCAACCCTCGGTGTATCGACCTTTGTATTTGGCATAGTCTTCAGGAAGCGCATGAAGAGGAGCATGAGGGGCATTAAAGGCGACATAGAGGTAGAACGGTTTCTCCGTCTTGCGGGCTTCACCAAGAAAATCAAGAGCAAAGTCGACGTCAGCAACTGTCGTGTAGAAGGTCTTACCATTGAGAACGGAGGGGACACTCCACTGCTCGCCATTGAGACGAAACGAGTTGTCACCTTTGAAGAAATTACAGGCACCGCTGAGGTGTCCGAAGTAACGCTCAAAACCAAAATCGGTAGGTTCACGCTGCAGATGCCACTTGCCAGTCATCGCAGTAAAATAACCGGCGTCCCGAAGAACTTCAGCCGATGTGACAGCGTGAGAGAGGCTGACGTCGCCAGCGGCGATGCTATATTGGCCAGTGAGAAGAGAGACGCGGGAAGAGTGGCACTTCGCGGTGTTATAAAACTGTGAGAAACGCAGCCCATTCGCAGCAAGGGCATCAAGATGAGGAGTGTCGATCTCTCCCCCATAACACCCAATGTCGGAGTACCCAAGATCATCCGCCATGATCACGACAATATTTGGTTGTCCCTGGCCATTCGCCTGACTCATGGTGCAATAAAAAGCAACGGTCCCGGCAACGACCAGTGCAAGGAGAAGCTTGGAAGTATTCATTAAGTTATGCCCTTCTCTTTGAGCCCTAGTAATCAATTCGGCCTTGGAGCACTCTACCCCTGTTCACAAACGTGTTTGAACACGTTTTTTGAAGACGAAGGTAAGTGTAGAACAATCAATTCTACGTTCCCAAACGGCGAATTCATCGACTACCGCTGATGCTTCTATTCCGTGCGTTTTCGTCTACTCGTCGTTCTCGTGTTGCTGGAAGCCGAACTGCTTCGCCAGACTCAGGCATTCGGCCAGTGGAAGGACACCCAGCGAAGCTGTTGGATTTGACAGACTTGCTGCTGCGACACAAACTCCTCGCTTGAGGCATTCTTCGGTCGTGCAGTCGTCATGCGCGCCCGAAAGAAACCCGGCAGTAAACGCATCGCCCGCCCCAGTGCTCCCTTTGATAAAATCTTCAGGAAGTTTCAAAGCCGCCTGGCAAGACAGCGTTCCATCATGCGAGTGACAAACGGCTCCTCTCGTACTGTGTACAACAACACGCCCCGGGCAGCCCAGTGCGGCAATCTTCTGTGCCGCGGAACCAAGGCACGTAACGCTTGTGTTGATCTGCTCGCCAAGGATCAACGATGCCTCAACTTCGTTGGTGAAAAAAATGTCTGCGTGCCGCAGTGCCGCAATTACGACCATCCGAAAACTAGGATCAGGAGAAGAGACCGTTTCAACCGCCGTCATAAATCCCATCTCGCGAGCCCGCTCCAGCACACGCGATGCCTCGGTTCGCCCATCATCGTCAAGTTCGTCCAACGCATCAAGCAAGAGCAGGTAGCCAAGCAAGAAGATTTTTGCGCGGCTTGAGGTTAGGTCGATATGGTCTGCAGAGAAATAAGAGTTCGCGCCACGTTGGTGAAAGAATGTCCGCCTTCCGTCGCTTTCGACACACATTGCATCGGTGTACGAAGTCGCTGCGTGACACGTGGTACGGATTTGTGTTGTATTGATACCATGATCGTCACAGTCCCCCCTGATCCATTGCCCGTTGGCGTCGTCGCCCACCAGACCGACGCCCTCTAGAGGAAACCTAACTTTCATCGCGGCGAGATCCTTTAACACGTTATACGGCCCGCCACCGCTGCTCATTGACTGCGAGCGGATCGAAGCCAGCTCATCCTGCTGCGGCCACGTATCAATAATCTTCACAAAGTCGGTGATGAAGTTTCCCCCGGCCAACAGGCCGCGTCTCGCGTCTTGGTTCATCGAATTCAACCCACCGTTCGTTTTCATCGTGACTCATTCAAGTCGTTCTTCTCCGCCTGCGTCATCTTGGATACATTTGGCTCTTCGGTTCCCCCGGTAAACCTTCCAGCACGACTGCTTGCCGTAACCTAAGCTCATGGAGTATTGATTACCTCTGACGTTGCGCCATCAACGCTTGCCCGTACAGAACTCTTCAGGTCGTCCTCGAGCGACAGATACGGCCGAATGCCGAGTTTCGCAAGACCACCATGGTAGGAGCGAACCGCTTCGGATGCTTCATCGATCTGGCCATCGGCCAGCCAGCGAAGATGCTGGATAAATGTTCCCTGATGTTCGGCGTTGTTGATCATTCGACCATAGAGCGCGACGCGTGCGCCATACTTCTTGGCTTCCCACAGTTGATGAAAGGCATCGAAAGTCGTTCCGGATGATCCACCGAGGATGCCAACGATCAACGACCGATCGTAGGAGACGAGTTGCTCCATCGCCGCGGGGCCGTGATAGGGCACCTTTAAGAACAGTGGTCGGCCAGCGGTTGTGACACCCGCCAAGGCACGAGCAATGTTGTCGTTGAGAAACCGCCCAGGGTCGGGAACCGGTGACTGAAGGACGTTTGGGTCGAATACTTCAAGGAAATAACGAAAGCCTTTGGCCTCAGCTTCGATCCGAAACTCGCGGTACGCCTCGAGCATTTGGCGATCGAGCGTGACATCATTATTGAATGTGACCGAGAATAGTCCCAATTCGGCCCCAAGTTGACGTTCACCCGGCTGGCAGTCAGCTTTCCCACACATGCCATGATCAATTGACGTCGTGTGAAACGGCTGAGCTGGCTGAGCAGTGTATTGACTGCCTTGGACAAACCAGATGTCGGTTGTGTCGTTGACGCGGATCGCGGGCGTCACAGGGCTCGCATCGAACAGCCGCTCACGAATCGTTATGGCCTCGTTGCTGCTGGCACTCATCAGCATGATGTCAACCAAACCCTGCTCGACGTTTTCGCGAATCAAGGTGCGGTATTGCTCAAGTGAGCGATATTTTCCCTCATACCCATGATGCTCTGGGTCCTTGCCAGGCGCGGCCATTCCCCCGGCCATGTCGGCGTCCTTGGCGTCTGCCAAAATGAATTCGCCACACGAAGGGTCGGAGAGAATCTTCGCTAGCTTCGCATCAAGTGTCTTCTCCATGACATCATCCTAATCCAGACTGTTGACTATTCACGCAATGTTCAAGCCCCAACACCATCAAGGTATCGAATCACATATAGCTCCATTGGCTCTGAGCCGCGAGGCAATCATCCGCTGCTCACGATCTCGATCGTAGCCGCGACCTTTTGAACTCGATGCAGGACACCAGAAGACCGCCACACAGTATAAAAACACAGAAAAACAGGGTTATTGGCTTCACGACCATTTTTGACTGTTTCTGATCATTTTTATGCTGTCTAAATGCATCACAGGGGGCATCTCAAATTATGCATATTGCCCAAACTTCCTTTAGGCGTGGTTTATTCGGCTTTTCCTCGCGTTCCTGACATCAAAACACCTATTATCAGCACAATATGCACATTAGCACGCTCGGTTGTGTCATAAATTGATTGCATTCTTTCTCCCCTGGACCATAATCGGTCTTAACGAAGGAGATTACCCTGTGCCCGGACGAGAACGACGTAGCCGATTAATCGACATCATCCGTCTCCGGGGGTTTGCAGCCCTCGAGGAACTGGTGCGGGAACTCGGTGTATCCGAATCGACAATCCGTCGGGATCTCGATGCCCTCGAGGAACAGGGAACAGCTCGTCGCACTCATGGTGGTGTGCTGTACGCAGGTGGACTCCCCCGCATTGCCGAATTTGACGAGAAGCAACCAGCAAACTGGGAAGCAAAACGAGCGATCGCCGCCGAAACTGCAACAATTATCGATGACGAAGAGACTGTTCTTCTCGACGGAGGTACGACCACGTACGAAGTGGCGAGGCTTCTGGCAGGACGATCTCTTCAGGTTGTTACTAATAGCATGCCAGTTGCCAATCTGTTTGCTTCAGAATCAAGAACAGACCTTATCTTGCTCGGTGGTTTTGTCTCACCACGAACCGGCGTCTGCCTCGGACCCTATACAAATGAATTACTGAGCCGGCTGCATGTGACCACCACGGTTCTTTCAGCTGCAGGCATTTCAAAGCAAGGCCTCTTCAACGCCCAGCTTCTGCTTGCCGAAACAGAACAAGCCATGCTTCGCGCCGCTGGAAAAGTAATCGTTGTTGCCGACAGTTCAAAATTTGGCCGCAAAAGTCTCACACTTGTATCTGGTCTTGAGGCAATCGATATCGTTGTCTCTGACAGCGGTCTTTCTGATGAATGGCAGCAGATCATTCTCGATGCCGGCCCTCGTCTGATTCTGGCAGATCCTCCTGCTGAAGATAGTGATACGGACACACCAATCGCACCCTCTCATAGCTAATACCTACCCTCAGAACAATCAACTCATGCAAGCCACACTGCCACAACACAACCTATCCCGCTCTGACGTAGAGCGCATTGTGCGAGACATTGTGCTTGCGGGGCATGACGGGGTGCCAAGTCAGGCACTTCAGGAGCAAGCAAATAATGCTCCGAAGCTTGTTGTCAGTATCTCAGCAAGACACTGTCATCTCACCGATCAGCATGTTGAAAAACTTTTCGGTTCCGGCCATACATTGACACCACAGAAAGACCTCTACCAGGATGGCTTTTATGCCGCGGAAGAGACAGTCATGATCATTGGCCCAAAACGCCGAATGTTACCGACGGTTCGCGTGCTTGGGCCCACCCGATCAGCATCGCAAGTTGAACTTGCATTCACAGACGGCATTTCACTGGGTATAGACCTCCCGGTTCGAGCAAGTGGAAAAATTTCAGGGACACCGGGCTGTGTTCTTGTTGGGCCAGCCGGCACGATAGAACTCACCGAAGGAGTCATACGCGCCGAGCGACATGTTCATATGTCTCATTCAGATGCAGCACACTTCGGTGTCAAGAATGGTGATCGGATGAGTTTGGTGATTAACGGCCCGTGTGGCACAGTTTTCCGTGACCTCCTCGTACGAGCAGACGAACACGCCAAACTTGAAGTGCATATTGATACAGACGAAGGCAACTCGGCTGACCTTGATCATGCGACAAGTGTCGAACTGGTCCGCCAGGAGTAACGCCGCCCATTTCAGGGATGAAAAGAAAACTAATGACTGCTTTGTTGACATGTGTCGACGCAGTCGACCCGGGCACCGCCCGGTTGGAATGAGTTCGAAAATGATATGGAGCAGAAGATGGCAAAGAACATCGAAGCCCTGGGCATGATCGAGACCAAAGGTTTCGTAACGCTCGTCGAGGCTGTTGATGCGATGGTTAAGGCAGCAAATGTTTCCTTCCTTGGCTGGGACAAAGTTGGAAGTGGTCTGGTGACCGCTTTTGTCAGCGGTGACGTTGCGGCCGTGAAGGCAGCAACTGATGCCGGTGCAACAGCCGCTGGCCGCATTGGTGAAGTCGTAAGTGTTCAGGTTATTGCCCGTCCGCACGAGGACCTCGGCAGCATCCTTAAAACGAAAACACCGAAGGCAAGCAATTAGTACAGAAAAATGACTCTATCCGGTGAACCGGCTAAGAGTATTCCCCCTTTAAGACTTGTTAACTTTTTTTCAGGAAAGATTCATGAATACGGCAATAGGATTAATTGAAACAAAAGGCCTCGTGGGCCTCGTTGAGGCGACTGACGCTATGGCCAAGGCGGCCAACGTGCAGATCCTCAAGCGTGTTGATATCGGCGGCGCATTTGTCACAACCGTTGTTCAGGGTGATGTTGGGAGCGTTCGTGCTGCGGTCGAAGCTGGTGCCACTGCTGCTCAGCAGATCGGTGAACTTGTTGGCAGCCATGTCATTCCACGTCCTGCGGAAAGTCTCGTTTCAGCATTTTTCAGCTAATTCGAAACCCCGTTGTAGGTAGCGCACGGAAGCATCCCTGGCAGCAGGAGAAAGCCCAATGAAGATACTTATCGCAAACCTCGGTTCGACAAGTTTCAAGTATCGACTCTTCGAAGTGTCTGCAGAAACAGACGCCACAGGAGACGAGCAGGAACTTGCTCGGGGTGGTGTGGAACGTATTGGTGGACAGGAAAGCCGCGTCTACGCGTCATTGGATGACACGGGGTCTGAAGCGACTGAAGTCGAAACGATACAACCCGTGCCTGACCACGGTGTCGCTCTTGAGGCCGCACTATCGCAGCTGACAGCAGACGGAGGACCGCTTTCTTCGATTGATGATGTTGCTGCGATTGGTTTCAAGGCTGTTCATGGTGGCAGAGTAAGCGGTACTGTACGAGTCGACGACTCCGTGCTCGAGGCAATGGAGGAAATGACTGATGTTGCTCCAGCACACAATCCTCCATACGTCAAAGCAATGAGGCAACTTGCTGAGCAGTTTCCCGATGTACCACTAGTCGCTGCGTTTGAGACAGATTTTCATTCCACGATACCTGAACGCAATGCTCGATATGCAGTGCCGACAGAGTGGGTTGAGAAGCACCTTGTTCGGCGTTGGGGTTTTCATGGTGCCAGCCACCGGTTTGTTGCGGAACGGCTACTGGAAAACATGGATCAGCGTCCCTTACGTGCAGTTCAGTGCCATCTTGGGGGTTCAAGTAGCATCTGCTGGACACGCAACGGCCACAGCGTCGGCACCTCAATGGGCATGAGTCCTCAGTCTGGTCTTCCGCAGAACAATCGTTCCGGAGACGTTGACCCTTATGCCCTTCTCCACGTTTCCAAAACAACAGGGCGGTCACTTGAAGATCTTCTTGTTGAATTATCGACACGAGCCGGATTGGCCGGCATGTCAGGAACGTCAGGTGATATGCGAGACCTTGAAGCTGCGACAGCCAACGGAAATGAGGCGGCACGGCTAGCGATTGATGTCTATGTAAGCTCTATCCGCCATTGGCTTGGTAGCGGCATTGTCGAACTCGGTGGACTTGATGCGATCGCATTCACTGGTGGTATTGGTGAAAACTCTCCTGCCACCAGAGCAGCTGTTGTGGCTGGATTAACTGACGTTGGCATTGAAATCGATAGTGCTGCAAATAAGTCGGACGCCACGGGAGAGCGACGGATTGAAGCCGCTCGATCGCCTGTCGCCATCTGGATTATTCCAACAAATGAAGAAGTTATCGTCGCGAGGAAAGCTCGGAACCTCCTCGCACTCGCTTCGTAACTGACCCCTCATACATTTTTGAAAGTACCTTCCTCATGTTCGTTGCACTTGTTACTGGATCAATTGTCGCCACACAAAAGACAAGTACAATGACCGGCCATAAGCTGCTCATTGTTGAGCCATACCGGCTTGATGAAAAGAACAGATCAAAGCTTGTGTCCACAGGCAGAACATTTATCGCCGTAGATTGCCTCGGCGCTGGTGAAGGACAGTTCGTCCTGGTGACACAAGGATCGAGTGCTCGCATGACTCCTGAGACGAAAACACTCCCCATTGATGCGGTCATCATAGGGCTGGTCGATACGGTTCAAGTTGAAGGCAAGGAAGTCTTTAGTCGTGAGACCGCAGATATTCAAACCGATTAATTCTTTTTCCCAATTCCTTAACACACATATATTCCAATGAACTCGTCCGATCAACCAGACATCAACTCCATAGTCCGACAGGTTATTGCCCAGCTGCGTTCAGCCGGTGGACCTGTCACCGGCCAAGGATACGCCGGTCGGAATGGAATCTTTGCAACAGTAGATGAAGCTGTAGCTGCAGCGACCGAAGCCTTTGCCAAACTTGAACAACTCGGTATGGATGGCCGAAAAAGAGCCATCAGCCATATTCGTCGTATCGCCATTGAAGATGCCGAGGAACTCGGACGGATGGAATATGAAGAAACCGGCATTGGCCGGCTCGTTCATAAAATTGAAAAACTGCAGGTACTCGGCGACCGTGTTCCTGGTGTGGAATTCATGTCGAGTGAGGTGTTTAGCGGAGACCACGGCCTCGCCGTGATTGAGCATGCTCCATTTGGCGTCATTGGTGCGATCACTCCGGTGACGCACTCGCTTCCAACGATTGCCTGTAATGCAATCAATATGCTGGCGTCAGGAAACACCGTTGTTGTCAACCCTCATCCAAGTGGTAGAGGAATAGCAGTCGAGGGCGTCCGTCGTTTTAATCAGGCAATCCAGCGAGATCTTGGTGTTGATAATCTTGTTAGCCTGGTTGCCGAGCCAACACTCGAAACTGCCGGCGAGCTATTCAATCACCGCGGTGTCAAACTTATCTGCGTGACCGGTGGTCCAGCCGTCGCTCGAGCAGCTCTTCAGTCCAGCAAACGGGCAATTGTTGCTGGGCCTGGAAACCCTCCAGTAGTCGTTGATGAAACCGCCGACCTCGACAACGCAGCCCAATCAATCATTGCAGGTGCTGCCTATGACAACAATCTGCTATGCATCGGAGAAAAGCAGGTCTTTGTCGTCGATAGTGTGTTTGACGCAATGATGTCCGCGATGGAACGAGCTGGTGCCCTGCAGCTTTCCGGTCAGCAAATAAATCGCCTCACAGATAAAGCGATTGTTATGGTCGGTGAGGGCGAGCATCGCCACCCCGCTCCAGCGAAAGAACTGCTTGGAAAAGATGCCTCTCTGTTGGCAGACGCCGCCGGTGCTTCCGGCCGTGAAGGCCTTGAGCTGGTATTCGGCGAAACGGATATTTTGAACCCTTTCGTACCTGTTGAACAGATGATGCCCTTCCTCCCTTTTGTACGGTGTCCAAATGCTGATGAAGCCATTCAACGCGCCTTGGAGAGTGAGCACGGGTTCAGACATACAGCAATTATCCATTCTCATAATGTTCGAAACATGACCCGCATGGGGCGGCTCCTCGACACCACTCTCTTTGTTAAGAACGGACCGAGTGTTGCAGGGCTTGGTCTTGGCGGAGAAGGCTACCTTTCCTTTTCAATTGCCACACCGACCGGTGAGGGTGTTACAACTCCTCTCACCTTTACACGACAGCGTCGCTGCACGCTGGTAGATGACCTTCGAGTACTTGGAAGCCCTCAATGACCTCAAGCAGACATTCAGTTTCAAGATATTCCCAAAACATTCATTCCCCGCAAACAAGACACTTTTCATGCAAATAGCACGAGTCATAGGCACAGTCACCAGCAGTTTCAAACACGACTCACTCGTGGGAGCCAAACTATTGCTTGTCCAGCCTCTGCTTGCTGATGGCGAGGGCTGTGACGGGGATCCACAAGTAGCCATCGACACGGTGTCTGCCGGAATCAATGACCGCGTTGTCATTACAAGTGACGGTCGTTTGATGCGAGACGTTCTCAATAGCA
Source organism: uncultured Pirellulales bacterium (assembly GCA_965662325.1). GTDB lineage: Bacteria > Planctomycetota > Planctomycetia > Pirellulales > UBA1268 > UBA1268. Next base: position 11,651 of record CBFIHW010000089.1, read on the forward strand.
GTCGGACTCCTGCTCGTTGGAGTACCATCGCACTCGTTGACTAGCCATCCTTAGATTGACCACGACACAATGCCCACTCCAGCTCCTGTTTCATCTCATGACATCGCCCGCCTCGTAACTGAGGTGCTCAGGCGCATTCACGCCGAGACAGAATCTCCACAGACTCAGCAGTCACAATCCATATCACCACAAGCTACGACGACAGTCTCCGATCGGGTTATCGCTGCAGAGACAATCATCAAGATCGCACCCGGCACAAAGGTTGCGTACTTCGAACAAAAGGCGGTCATCACCCCTTCAGCACGAGATCTTGCTCGAGATCGTGGAATCGAGCTTATTCCTGCAACACCTGCTACAGCACAAAACACTGAGCCACGACTGTTTATTGCTCAAGCGGAATGCACGACCGACGTATCGGCTATCGCAGCAACAATTCGTCGTGCGGTATCAACAAGCCAGCAACTACCATCTGCAG
>CBFIHW010000090.1:0-12051 GCA_965662325.1 uncultured Pirellulales bacterium
GTTTGGCAGGAGGCCAAAGATAGATGACTCATTCCCGTGATACTGCATCCGGATTTCAATCAAATGAAGGTGTCCAGAAGTTGTCTGAACTCTTCCCGGATGCTTCTTTTTTTGCCTGTTCAGATATTGAGTGTCAAGGATTTACTGATCAGGCGACACAGTGTCGGCCGGGCGATGTATTTATTGCCAGGTGTGATGATGACGATGACGGCCATGAACATATTTCGATCGCCGTTGCACAAGGAGCAGTGGGCATTGTTGCTGAACGTATGGTTCCAACACACGGTGTACCACTGTGTGTCGTCCCTGATACATTCTGGGCATGGTCACGTCTGGCACATGCCATGGAGGGGCTTCGAGGCAGTAGTCTTCGAGTGATTGCGGTGACGGGTACGAGCGGGAAAACATCAACTGTTTGGCTTACTGCATCGATCCTTTCAGAAGCTGGTCTTCGCGTTGGCGTTGTTTCGGATCTTGGGTGTGTTGATGCATTATCTTCAGTTCCTGAGGGTGATCCGATTACTGATCCGCGACATTTGGCGTACTGGCTACGACGTCTTGAAGAGAGCGGCTGCTCCCACGCCGTAGTAGAAGTTTCGAGTCAACTCCTTGCCAAGCACGCATTAGCTGGTGTTGACTGCGATACCATTGCGGTAACGAATCTGGGTAGTGCGCACCTTGATCTCCACGGTACTGCCTCCGCATACCGTGCTGTCAAAGAGCGAATTCTGCAAGCAGCATCAGCCGATGGTGTTCTTGTTGCCAATAGTGACGACCCACGATCTCAACGACTCATTGGGCGATATCAAACTGAATGCAACGGGCGCGTGCTCACGGCAGGGTTGCAAAACACTGCAACCGCTTCGGCGACTGCTGTCGAACGAACTCTTGCTGGTCAGACATTACTGCTTCGCTGTGACGGAGTTGTAATGCCTGTTAGTCTCGATGTGCCAGTCACTTCCTCTGCACGAAATTCTGTGCTGGCTGCAGCGATTGCGATACGGTATCGGGTGCCCGCTGAGAAAATTGCAAGAGGGCTTGAATCAGTCCGGAGTGTTGCTGGAAGAATCAGCCGGTGTGATCGAGGGCAAGACTTCACGGTGTTTTTTGACCGTCCGACGAATGGACATTCCTTAGCAAGCACACTGTCTAGTCTGCGACGACTTGGCGATGGGCGGCTTCTCGTGCTTGCTGAAGAGAATCTAGCTGAACAGCTCGGCGGTCAGGAACGATTTGCATCGCGAGCCTCTCGATGGTGCGATAAGGCATTAGTCGTTCCGCGGGGTATTGCATCAGAAAAGGCGACCGATCGTGATCTGAGAGCGTATGCGCGGCTTGACCGGGAGCTTTCACAGCTCCACGCTGGCGACTGTGTTTTAGTACTTGGGGCAGTGCCACAGATTGATTCGGGGCCATTTGATCCCGAGGACGGTTTCATGCCGCTGGAGGCGGTCGTCAATGGCTGGCTCGAATTGGCACATGAGCCAGTAGCTGAATGGGGAGGCGATCGACGGGCTGCCTAATCGTGTTTTATGTCGCTCGTTATGCTCTGCGTTACCAAGAGTAGACGGCAATCACCTCGGCGCGGCACAATATAGCTGTGCTCAACGTGCGTGCGAGCGGAGATTCTTACCACAACAAGAGACCCATGACAGATCAGCCACACTCATCGCCTGCGGGCAGCCCTTTTGATGATCTCGCCGTCACTGTGCAATTGGCTGAGCCACTTGCCAAACATACCTGGCTCGGTGTTGGCGGCGTGGCGCAGTATTTTTGTGAGCCGGTGAGTACTGAGTCGCTTGCGGCAGTTGTATCGAGATGCCATGAGACGGGGATAAAACTTCGTGTTATTGGAGGTGGTTCGAATGTACTTGTTCCGAGTGACGGTATCGAAGCGATGGTCATTCGGCTTTCAGCAGCACCATTCTGTGGTGTTGAAGTTGATGGCCAGAGTGTACGAGTGGGTGCGGGTGCAAAGCTTGTCCATCTGGTCTCGGCTGCGGTTCAAGTAGGGCTCTCTGGCCTCGAAGATCTTGTTGGGATACCCGGAACAGTCGGTGGTGGCCTTGTCGGAAACGCAGCGGCACACGGATGTAATTTAGGTCAACGGGTACACAGTGTCACAGTGATGCTTCCGGATGGTAGTACGGAAGATCGGCTTCGTGATGACATAGCCTTTGCATCGAGTTGGAGCAGCCTTGATGGAGTGATCGTCCTATCTGCGAGGTTCGATCTCGATGAAGATGACCCGGAACGTCTAACAAAGCGAATGCAGAAGCAATGGATTGTCGAACGATCGGAGCAGCCCAGTGGAACTCGTTCGGTGGCTATGATGTTTAAAGATCCGGTTGGTACGACGGCGGAGTCACTTATTGCGCAGGCGGGTTGTCGAGATTTATGCATTGGTGGTGCATCAATTTATCCAAGCTGTGCGAACTACGTAGTAACTGAAGTGGGATGCCCAAGCAGTGATGTACAAGAGCTTGTTGAAAAAGTACGAGCTCGTGTCCGAGAAAAACTTGGTGTTGAGTTGGCTCCAAGAATACGTGTCTGGTGAGGCGAGCTGTGAGCGAGCACGATACTGAGAGTCAGTCCGAGAACTCCGGCAGCATTATTGGCCTCGTCTGGAGATGGAGGGCAATTCTGGGTGCGGGTGTGATTGTGACTGTCGCCATTTTTGCTGGTCGTGTGGCTTGGGAAAGGCAACGCGAAGAAGTTATTCGCAATGAGGACTCGCTCCTGACAGCGGATCGCATTGAAGTCATTGGCGTGCCGCCATGGATAACGACGGATTTAAAATGGCAGGCTCTTCGGAACGCAAGTCTGGATATGCCGCTACCACTGGATGCACCAGATCTGGAGAGGCAACTTGCCCGGGCATTTGATATGCATCCTTGGGTGAGGCGTGTGGAACGCGTGAAAACAAGCCATCCCGCAGCGGCCATAGTTCGCGTGATCTGCCGTGAACCCGTTGCAATGGTTCGCGTGGAAGGCGGTCTTCTGGCAGTTGACCGGGAAACAATCCTCCTGCCAAGTGATGATTTTACTGCTGAGTCAGCAGCGGAGTATCCTGTTGTCGTTGGTGTGCTAACAAGTCCCCGTGGGCCAGTTGGTTCCCCGTGGGGAGACCCAGCAGTTGATGAGGCAGTGAACCTGATAACAACACTTGGCCCAGAAGCGGATGCGTTTGGACTGCTTGAATGCCGTCGAGTTCCCAGAGAGGGCACGGCAGAAAATTGGTGGGAGTTGGTGGGGAGTGACAAGCTTGTAGTGCTGTTCGGGTCCGCTCCGGGTGGGGCTGTTGCTGGAGAACCATCGGCTGCTCAGAAAATCATACGACTGGGAAAAATAGCCGCGGTGCATGCACGTGGGGAGCGTGTTGACGACACAGATCTAACAAAGGCTCGCTAAGGCGTGATCATGTGAGAGGCTTGGCACCAGGAAAAGTGGTTTTTGTGCGTATTGTGTGATACAAAATGTGACGGAGTGAAATTGTTTTATCTCATGAATGGAGTGTAAGAGCATGCGTCTTTTTGGAACGTTGCTGCTCGTGGTAGCCATGGCACAGTTTGGGTCAGATGTTGCTGCCGCCCCAGCGAAAGTAGTTGATATGAGTGTTGCTGCGAAGCAACCGAATCTCAAAGTAGTTGAAAATAAGATCAAGGGAAATGACCCCCTCTCTGTCGCCGCAAGCGCCTACGTCACGCAACGAGGACGAGTCGCAATGTTAAACCTTCAAAACTCAATGAAGATGTTTAAAGCAATGAACGGAAAGCCTCCGACGTTCAAAGAGTTTCAGGAGATGCTGGAAAAGCACAACGTTGAATTGAGTGTTCTGCCGCCGAACAGGCTCTACGGATATGATCCGAAAACAGGTGGCATTGTGATTCTGGAAGATACCGGGGGCTGACATGAACCAGTCTGGTGGCGTGGTCTTGAACCCACGTGCGGAGTTTCTCTCTGTCGGGTCGCTTATCGTGCTACAAACTGCTGCATCTTTTTAAAATCTGGATTTTCTGCTGTTCCACATAGTTCGAAAAGGATGGCTTCGGCGGTTGATAGCACAGCTCCCGCTCCTTCGAGTCGACGAAGAGCGACTGTGTGGTCCTGTTCGCGATGACTGCCAACTGCATCGACTGCAATGCAGACACGAAAGCCAGCCTGAAGGACATCGAGTACAGTTTGTGCGATACAAATATGGGTTTCGATACCACACACAATGAGTGTTTCAACATCCGGTGGAATCTGATTCAGGAAAAGTGGTGTCCCACAGCAGCTAAAGCTGAGTTTCTCAATAGGCTTCTGATTCTTGATTTTTGTGGCAATCGTTTCCACTGTCTGTCCAAGTCCTTTTGGGTATTGTTCAGTAAAAAGGATCTGTATTTTGAAAAGATTGGCTGCTTCTACAAGTCGACAGCATTCAGTTATAATCTGCTGTCCTGTTGGGATTGTGGGTAAGATTTTTTCCTGGACGTCAATTACGCAAAGCGTTGACTGTGACGGAGTAAGTCGCATGGCGAAACGTTTCCTGAGCAAAGAATTAGAATGATTGATTGATGTGCGTAGGTATTGAATCGTAATCTGTACCCGTGCCGTTTATAGTCAGCCGTCGGCTGAATTCTCCAGTAACTTCGAGTTTGATAGTCAGACGATGGGGAGGAAGAGCCGAAGCTATTTTTTGGGGCCACTCGACAAATGCCCAGCAACGATATTCCGCAGGAGCGACAATCGCAGAGTCCCAGCCCGTCTCAATCAACTCATTAGGATCGGTAACTCGGTACATGTCGGCATGGACCAGACGAATAGTGTTCTCTGGCGATTCATGGACCGTTATGAGGTTGAAAGTCGGGCTTGTCACATGAGATGAATCAATTCCCACAGCCTGTGCGATTGCTTTTACAAATGTTGTTTTGCCGGCACCTAACTCACCTTGAAGGGTTACGACCGCTGACTTGGGAAGATGCTCTGCCAATCGTGACGCCAAGCGATTGAGGTCATCAAGGGATTTTATTTCACATGTGACGTTCCTGTTTGATTGGACAGACCTATTCGAACACATGCTCAAATCCCTTTTTTTCAAGGCGCGTCGTTTGTCCGTCTGGTGTGATGCCAATGAGTTCAAGGCCTTCTGTGACTTTGCCAATAATACGAGGTTGCATTGTTGTGTTCACAACCAGAAGATTCGGGTCGTCTTCCACAAGTGCATGAGCTGCTTGCGGAGGCATCGCCAGAAGGAGTTCAAAGTCTTCACCATCTTGCATGGCATGCTCAAGGGGGGTCATTTGATTCATGGGCCGAACCTTTGAAAGGCTGTTTGCGTCTGGGTGTATTGGTATCGATTCTAGTTCGATGGTGCCGCCAACATGACTCGCTGTGAGCATTCGGCCGCAGTCAATCGTAAGGCCGTCACTGATGTCGAGTGCTGCGTGAACGGGGTACCGAGATGCTATTGCAATCGCTTCACGGCATCGTGGTGTGACGTGAAGGTGCCTGCCAAGAAGGCTGCCGCCGAGAGGGCCAGTCACGACCAAGTGGTCACCAGGTTGGGCTGCATTCCTACGCCAGCATTGTCTTGGCAGAATACTTCCGATTGCTGTGACACTGATAACGAGGGGGCCGTCCCATGAATTGGTGTCACCTCCCGCAAGGGTCACATCAAACGCGTCCACTTCCTCTTGAATTCCGTTGAAAAGTTCTTCAGCAAGTTTTCTGCCACCAAGCCGTGGAAGTACTACCGAAACAACGACTGCCTCGGGGCATGCTGCCATTGCGGCAAGGTCGCTGAGGTTGACTGCCACGGCCTTTCTACCAACCTGATATGCTGAAGCAGGTGGAGGAAAATCCTGGTCATCACGAGACGTCGAGAACCGGAAATCAACTGATTCAGTAAGCAGATCCGTAGTGACTACGGTTCGTTTGCCCCCGGGCAGCCGAAGCACGGCGGCATCATCACCCGGTGGAACCTCGAGCCTGCGGTCTTTTTTGACTTGTGGCAAGAGCCACTTGAGGAATTGAGTCTCCACGCTAGGTCCTTCCGCGCAACACCAGGAAATGTGATGGAATCCTGAAGGCTTATCTCAGGATTGTATCAGAGGTGAGATGGCCAAAGAGCGTATCACGGCCACGGAGGATATAGAACTTTACTGTCTCTAGCTCGTCAGATTCGATCTGATCGAGTATGTAACTCACATTATCAGGCTTGACTGTTTCCCATATATGGAGTCCTACAAGAATATCTCCAGGTCTTATTCCCTTGTCGTTCGCTGGGCTTCCAAAGCGAACTTCCTGAACAAGAAGGCCACCTCGATACCGCGGTTGCAGTTGTTGAACAGTGGACGGAACAGCAGGTGCAAGCCGAAGGCCAAGTTGTTCCCAGGACCGTTCAGAGGCAGAGTTTTTTTGTTTTCTAGCTTTTGCCAGAGCAAGTGCGAGATTTTCTTCTCCACCCTCTCGTGTAACGGTGACTGCAACTATCTCTCCTGCCTTCCTGCCAAGGAGTGCTCTTTCAATATCGAGTTGACTTGTCACACTTTTGTCACCAACTCGAAGGATGATATCACCGGCTCGCATGCCAATAGTTTCGGCAGGACTTTGACTATGTACAGATTCGATAAGAGCCCCCGTGCCACATGTCCTGCACACAAGGCCGTGCCATGTTTGATCAATACGCTCAATAGATAAAAGGTCAGTAACAATGCGGAGCACACTATCAACGGGAATGGCGAATCCAATTCCTTGCGCTCCAGCACGAACTGCCACGTTAATTCCGATCATCTCTCCATTGATATTTAAAAGTGGTCCGCCGGAATTCCCAGGATTGATACTCGCGTCTGTCTGGATGAGATCCTCGTAGCGCTGCGTTGGGCTGACATCAACATTTCGGTGGAGAGCAGAGATAATTCCACGGGTGACGGTGTGTTCGTAGCCAAAAGCGTTGCCAAGGGCAAGCACAGTCTCACCAATGAGGAGATCTTCAGATGTTCCTAATTGAATTACTGGGAGAGGATCAACGGTATCGATTTTGATAACAGCAAGATCAGTCCTCCGGTCGTGAGAAATAAGACGGGCTGCTGCTGTACGACCAGACGCGAGCGTTACTTCAATCTCACGAACACCGTCAACAACGTGAAAGTTGGTAACGGCGTAGCCTCGGGCGTCAAGTACGACACCAGTACCCATCCCGTTGACTCGGCGGTCTTCAGAATCACTCGAAGAATCAGATACGAATTTCTCGCCATGGATATTGACGACGCTGTCTCGGCACGATTCGATAGCCCGTACAATTGCCGTTCTTCGGATATCTTCCGCAGGGGCCGCGCTATGTAATGCTGCGAAAGCAAGAAAGGTCGCTAGGAGCAGGCGGACCCGCGAATAAAGCATGAGACAGTCCCGGACAAAAGTGGCCACTGGCGGCTACGTGTCCGGCCGCCCTTCACGTAGATTGTCGACGATTTTTGCAGATTAGTTTTGGTGCCATGTTTTGTGGCCGCATACCTTGCCAGTGATGCATTTTTGGTGGCATTGCCATGCCGTCTGGGGTGAGTTTGCGGGTGGCGGAAAAAATCTCAAGGGTTTTGAGGACGAGACGTTTTTGAATCGTCTTTGGTTGCTGACTGTTTTGGCAGGAGGAAAGGCAGCAGTTGAAGTGCAAGGAAGAGGATCAGTGTGGTGAGGATTGCGTACGGCCAGATTGCAGCAAGCCGTTCACCAAAACTCCAGCCAGCGGCACGAGCAACACCGCCAACGAGTGTCGCCACAAAAAGAAGAAAAAGTCCGGCCGTAATGATGCCACAGCCAAGCGATGCCATTGTACCGCGGAATGTTCCTAGTTCGCTAAATTCTTCTTGATGAAGATCAATTCCTCGTCCTTTTTTAACGCTCCGTGGGATAGTCTCCGCCAGTTCGATTGTTCGTGCAGCGTCAGGCCACCACGCTGGAGGGATTAATAAGTTGGAGTGTTCTTCGGCAGCACTGCTGGCAGTGCGAAGAAGAATTTCTAGAAGGACGTGAGCCGGTTGAAAAGGAGACGTGTCGGTCGGAAATGATGGGAGTGGATCTGGAATATCCGTGTCTGTTTGCTGGATGATTGTCCAAACCCCACAGGCTCGTTCAGGAATCTCAATGCGAAGACGGCCTCGTTCACAGATAAGTTGGATCGTTAACTCATCTGTGTGCCCCTTCGCGACTTCCCAGCGGACTGAAACTTGATCCGGACCACTTAATCCAACAGCAAGACTTGCCCATCCAGCGTCACCTCCACCGAGCGCCATAAGTCGAGATGGGTCTCCAATAAGCACACGAATAAGATCAGCATCACGGGCGAAGCTAGCGAGGACACTTTGTTGATCACGGTCAGGTTGTCGGCGTTCAAATTGAAGTGTTTCAATTAGACCGAGTGGTCCATTGCCAGCGATCGATTGTTCAATGAGGTTTTTGAGTGAATAGATGAATGGATGGTGTCGTGTCGCAAGTGCGGGAATGACCGTTGCCGATGAGTCGGCGAGAATCATATCGAGTTCATAAGCCCAAAGCATTGAGAGGGACGCGGGGTGCCCAATGAGAATGGTGCGACCGGCCTGAACGAGGGTTCTCACCTGTTCCGCACGATGTTCGTTCCATCCGTCAGTGCCAACAAGGACAGCGTCACAGAGCTCGTCCTCAAGCAGGCCTTGCCATTGTTCACGTGGCTGGCGATCAATGCCAGAGAGCGTCGATGGAAGAGCGTCTGGTACGTCATAAGCGGGGCTGAGGGAATGGCCTCCCTCTACTGCTGCGACAGCTATCGCTAGAATATGATCATCACAGCCGAGGATTCCAATTTTCATCTGGAGATTAAACTTTTCATTATAGTTACGTTGGTGGAACCATTTTCGTCGGTGGGAACAACACCACTCTGGAAGAGGTAGGGGCCACCAGAAAGAGTTGCCTGAAGAATCATATCTTAGACTGTCAGGAAAGGGATGCCGAATGTTGGCTGAAATAATTGCAATCGGCGATGAACTCACCAGCGGCCAACGTCTGGATACCAACAGCCAATGGCTTTCTCGTGAACTCGGGCTGCTTGGAATTCCCGTTGGATATCATACGACGGCCTGTGATACTCTTGCGGCTGGAGTCCATGCATTCCACATTGCTGCACGTCGAGCGCAGGTGGTTGTCGCAACAGGTGGATTAGGCCCAACTGCTGATGATTTGACGCGAGATGTGTTGTCTGAGTTAACAGGTCAGCGACTGGTCCTATCTCAGAACGCACTGGAAGTCATCGCATCTCGGTTTTCATCTCGGCACGCTGTCATGCCAGAGAGCAACCGACGGCAGGCATTGTTTCCCGAAGGGGGCAGCCTGATAGACAATCCCGATGGGACAGCTCCAGGGATTAAGATGGTTCTGTCCGCTTCAAGCGGCTGGGGTGATGGGCAGGGTTCTGTTGTTTATGCGCTGCCTGGAGTGCCAGCAGAGATGCGGCGAATGTGGGATGAAACGGTTTCAGGTGAGCTCAAAAAAGTGACTGGTAAGAATAGAGTTCTTCTTCACCGACGTCTCAAGTGCTTTGGAGCTGGCGAAAGCGCTATCGAGGAAATGCTGCCAGGATTAATTGAGCGGGGACGAGACCCGACCGTCGGTATCACCGCGCATGAAGCAACAATTACGTTACGTATTTCGGCATGGGCGGACAATGACGAAAGCTGTCGTAAAAAAATTATCACAACAGAAAATATTATTCGTAAGACACTTGGGGAGTTAGTCTACGGAGAGGAAGATGATGAAGTGGAAGATGCAGCTGCCGCAGCCCTCCTCGCAGCTTCTGAAAGTCTTGCAACAGTAGAAGCAGGTACTGCAGGTCGAGTCGCGGCACTCTTTGCTCAGGCCGCTCACAGGCGGGCTCCCACAGGTCAGCCATTTTTTTGTGGCGGCTTGGTTCTGCCCGGTTTATCTGCTGATACGTCAGGGCTGATTTCAGCAGCAAAAGATGTTGCCAGCAGTCATAATGCATCCGTTGGAATGGCCGTGGGTCCAGTGCGACCAAATGGAATACGGGAAGCGGTCGATGTTGTTGTTGTGAGCAAAGGTTCACCAATTGTGACAGAACATATCCTCGGAGGAGGCGGTATTGCCATGTCGCGAGCTGCAAAGTCGGCAATTAATAAGATTCGGCGGATACTGCTTTAGTACAAAAAGAACTGTAGGACATGATGACAGGAAAGCCCACAATGGGCGGTGTGAGTAGAAAAACGGTCGTACTCTTCTGCGGCTTGGTGGTGCTTGTTGGGTTCATTGTGTGGCCTTCTTTGCTTGGGCGAATTCGATATGCCCAGACAAGAGCCGAGTTGCGTGCGATTCGTGATGCAGCGATGGTCGCTGAACTGTCTTCTGTCGGGAAGCTCTTTACAACGCTTGCCCGTGTCATTGGTCCATCAGTTGTGAATGTAACGGGCGTACGTCGCGTTCAGGCATTCGTTGATGAAATCGCGGCTCTGAGGGGTGGATTTCGGAATGGTCTTGTTGATGAATCCGTTGGGTCAGGTTTGATTATCTCATCGGACGGGTACATAGCGACGAACTATCATGTCGTCTCTCAGAGCGAGGCGATTGAAGTTCGTCTGGCTGATAAGCGTGTTTTTCAAGCGAAGCTTGTAGGGGCTGATGCTGCAACAGATTTAGCAGTTCTAAAAATCAAGGCCGATAATCTTCTTGTTGCAGATTGGGGTGATAGTGAAACACTTGAGGTTGGTGAAATGGTGTGGGCTATCGGAAACCCATACGGTCTTGAGCGCACGTTGACGTACGGAATAGTCAGTGGAATAGGGCGTCGGGGAGTGGTCGGGAACCCCTATGAAGAATTTCTACAAACAGATGCGTCAATCAACCCGGGTAATTCGGGCGGCCCTCTCGTGGACGTGCATGGCAGGGTCATGGGAATTACAACAGCGATTGTCGGAAAAAGTTCTCGTGGAATAGGATTTGCGATTCCGAGTACAACAGCCCGGCGTATTTGTGAAGAAATTCGTCAACATGGACATGTCGAGCGAGGGCATGTTGGTCTTCGGCTCCGGGAAAGACCTGCAGGAGGTATTTTGGTAGTTGCTGTTGCCGAACAATCAACTGCCGCGATTGCGGGGCTGCAGCCAGGTGATGTGATTACGAAAATGAATGACGAATATATCGATAGCCCAGCGACACTGGTGTTGATGCTTACCCGGTTACCAATTGGTAACGAGGTTACGTTGACGGTGCTACGTGAAGATAATGAAATCGAGGTTCCGGTTCGAATTGGGAGGCGTCCAAAAGAGTAGAGAAGTTGCGGAACCCCGCATGAAATGTCACAAGAAGTGGAGTACTATTACTTCGCGGGGTAATTGTATTTCTGTGTTGATTGATAAGAAAGGTATGGAGATGTTTCGATCGTGCAGCTTGTTGTTGGTAGTCTGGCTTGTGGCAAGTAGCTCTTTCGCTGCTGAAAAGCCAAATATCATCATTCTTATGGTTGACGACCTGGGGTGGAACCATATTGGTGTTTCGGAATCTACGTGTGGAACTGCACCAACGATCTATCAGACACCTCACGTATCTCAACTTGCAAAAAAAGGTGTCAGCTTTCCTGCTGCTTATGCCCAGCCAAACTGCGCTCCGACGCGTGCAGCAATGCTGACCGGGCAGTATGCACCACGTCGTTACAACGATATCTATGTTGTTGGGAATCTCAACCGGAATGGTCGGGGCGGTATCTCAAAAGAAAAGGCAAAGTTCAAAGGCCCTCAGCAGCATGAGGACGTTGGGGTAGAGGCAATTACGATTGCTGAATCCTTGAAAGAAAATGGATATACAACAGCGCATATCGGAAAATATCACGTTGGTGGACATGATGGTCCTGAGACGTTGCCCGAGAATTCAGGGTTTGATGTCAATATTGGTGGTTTTTCACAGGGGCACCAACCGGTATGTTTTGCATCTCGTGACGGGGAACAGTGGAAATTCAAAAATCTCGGTCGTGGTGATTTTGACCGATGGGCTGAGCCGTACGGCACAGCATATCTTAAGAAACGTGATTTG
>CBFIHW010000091.1:0-12017 GCA_965662325.1 uncultured Pirellulales bacterium
GCAACTACCATCTGCAGGCCTTGCAACGACTCTTGAGTCTCTCGCCGAGCATGCCAGCCGGGATGCGGCCCGATGTATTCTTCTTACTGAAAGCACTGCTGTGGCGTGTGTTGCAGCCAATCGATTTTCAGCAATTCGCGCGGTTCTTGGTTCGGATTCCACGGCACTAACTGATTCCATTGCACGATGCGCCGCGAATCTTGTCATCCTTGATCCACGTAAATTTTCGACGGCAAGCCTGACACAAATCGCCAAGCACCTCACAGCACGCACCGTACAGCCACCGGAAATACTTACTACCGCCCATACCGACAAAGCCCATACCGACTGTAGCTGCCAGAAGTCATAAACCACTCACCCAAGCAGAGCAAACAAAACACTATGAGAATCGGACGAATCATTGGCAGTATTACGCTCACGGAGGCGCACCCAACTATGCGGGGTGGGGTTTTGCGTCTTCTTGTGCCACTACGCGCCGAGGACATTGATAACGAAGATGGGCCGTCTCCAGAGCTTGTGGCCTGGGACGAACGAGGGGCTGGAAACGGCCAACTCGTTGCATTCAGTGAGGGAGGCGAGGCCGCACAACCGTTTCAACCGGAAGGAAAGCCAGTCGATGCCTACATTTCAGCCCTGATTGATCAGATTGATCGTCCCAGCCGTACCGGTTCATGAAACCAGAACAAACACAGAACCGACCCCAACCCAAAACATGAGGAAGACTTGAGTATTAATTGCAATGCAGCACCTCATGCTGACCCGCACATTTTACCTGAAGCACCAAAGACAACACGACACGCGTGAACTTACGAGGAGTATTTGATGGCAATCACCACAACAGACCGATCTCTTGCGAGCCTGAAGGAAGAAATCTGTGACATTGGTCGCCGTATATATAACAAAGGATTTGCAGCAGGAAACGATGGGAATATCTCGTTTCGGCTCAATGACAAAGAAGTCTTATGTACACCAACACAAATTTCGAAGGGTTTCATGAAGCCTTCGGACCTCTGCATTGTTGATATGGATGGCAATCAAGTAGCCGGTCAACGCAAGCGATCGAGTGAAATCCTGCTCCATCTGACAATCATGAAGGATCGACCCGATGTGAACTCGGTTGTCCACTGCCATCCCCCGCACGCTACAGCATTTGCGGTTGCTCGTGAGCCAATTCCTCAGTGTGTCTTGCCAGAAGTCGAAGTTTTTCTTGGCGACATCCCCATTACAAAATATGAGACTCCCGGAAATCAGAAGTTCGCTGATACCGTTCGACCTTTTGTGAAAGATTCAAATGTTGTCATTCTTGCCAATCACGGCACTGTGAGTTTTGGTGAAACAGTTGAGAAAGCATATTGGTGGACTGAAATTCTCGACGCTTACTGCAGGATTCTGATGCTTTCGAAAGACCTTGGCCGTGTCACATACCTTTCAAAGACTGAAACACAAGAATTACTTGCTCTGAAGCAACAGTGGGGCTTCAAAGACCCTCGGCTTGAGAAGAACATGGAGAACTGCGACATCTGTGCGAATGATGTATTCCGTACAAGTTGGGGCAACACTGGTGTCAGTCGAAGTGCATTTGACCCGCCACCTGCTATGAATGCTGCTCCGTCATCGAGCCAGAACATCGACTATGAAGCTGTCGTCAAAGCTGTGACAGAGCAGGTCTGCAAGGAACTTGGACTCAGTGCCTAAGCGGAAACGTAAAAAAATGACCTCGTGATAGTGCAGGTATTGAAACAATTAAAGGGAAACATATGAAGGTCGGAATCATCGGTGGCGGCGGTATTGTTGGCGCATCTGCCGGCTTTGCCCTCCAACTTGGTGGCATTGTTCACGAAATTGTGATTGTTGATGTCAATGCTGACCTTGCGGACGGGCAGGCACTCGACATGATGCATGGGGCCCCTGCAATTGCTGACCAGGTCATCACGTCTGGTGCGTATGAAGACCTGGCTGATGCCGATCTGATCTGCATTACAGCAGGGCTACGTCGCAAGCCAGATGAAAGTCGCCTTGCCTTAATCAACCGGAACGTAGCCTTATTCAAAACAATACTGCAATCCGTGAAGGAGGCAGGCATAAAGTCAGACGCAACAATTCTTGTTGTGAGCAACCCAGTTGATATCCTGACCTATCTTGCCGAAGATGCACTTGGTCTTCCTCAGGGCCGAGTCATTGGGCTTGGAACATTACTCGATACACTCCGATTCCGCAGCCTGCTTGCCCTGAATCTCCATGCTCCTGCTACGCAGGTTTCAGCAATTATTCTTGGTGAGCATGGTGACAGCATGGTCCCAATCTGGTCGAGTGCAAGCGTCGGTGGACTTCCGCTTGAAAAATATCCAGGGTTCACACAGAAGCTTGGACAGGACACATTCATCCGAGCCAAAACATCTGGTGCAGAAATGATCAAAAAGAAGACCGGAGCCGGATTTGCTGTTGGTGTTTCAATTGCCGAGGTTGTTCATGCAATCGCGCTTGATAGGAAACGAATTTTACCAGTCTCTTCAGTTCAGCGCGGCTGTTATGGTCTTCGAAACGTTGCCCTCTCTGTCCCAACTGTGGTTGGTCGTGGCGGCGCGGAGCAGACTCTTGAGGTTGAACTCTGGCCAAAAGAAATACAATCGCTCAAGCGAAGTGGTGCAGTTTTGCAAGAGACGCTTGGCAAAGTTCTTGCCGAAGCGAACTGATCAGTCACCTGGGGGATTCGTCCGACTGAATTGCTTCGCTTGTGAGATATCCCATCTGCGAACAGTACCGTCCCAACCACCACTCCAAAGTTGTTGACCCTCTGGGCCGACAGAAACATCCCAAACGGGGTGACCATGACCAGCGAATGATGCCAACGGAATCGATTCGGATGTCGACCAGATCACGACTTCCCCACTCTCCGTTCCAGCAATAAGCAACGGTTCGTCAGGCACAGATTCAATCGCCCAAATTTTCCCACCACTGGCTGCAAATACAGAACTCTGACTATGAACTGACGGCTGGCTCCTTTCCGACGGCTTGGACAGTCGCCACAACCGGACTGTTCCATCCGCGCCAGCAGATGCGATATTCCACGGGTCAACTGACCGTCTATTCCACGAGAGTGCATTGATCTGACCACGGTGTCCTTGAAACGTTTCAACTCGTTGGCCTTCTTCATCGAAAACCCGCAACATACCGTCCTCACAACCCGTGGCGAGGCGTTCCGGCTCTGTACCGGCTGAATAAGCCAGACAAAACACGCGTCCGGGATGCTCAATGATCACGGCCGGTTCCAACTCATCTCTCTGCCACAGTCTGACAGTCCCATCTTCGCCAGCAGAAGCAAGCACAGACCCAGATGTTGAATAAGCGATTGAAAACACGCGACGACGATGTCCTGAAAACGTCTTCCTGTGCCGAAGATGTGGTCCAGTGTGCCCAGCAGAAGCTCCATCTGCTGACGACAGTCCAGTCTCAAACGCCCACTGGGTCACCGTACTATCGCTCCCTGCCACTGAAAACTCAGACAGTTCTGGATGCCAGCGAATCTCATTAATTGGAAGATCACTTATCTTCTTTTTTACAATCAGTGCTCGGGTGGAGGCATCCCAAACTGCTACAGACCCTGCGCTGGTTCCAACTGAAAGATGCCGGCCATCAGCAGACAGGCTTACTGTATGAACCTTGGCATCAGTGACACACTTGGGTTGCGGATCGAAGGCATCCTCCCACAGCCGAACGGTCCCGTCTTCTGATCCAGTAAACAGACCTGTTTTTCCTGTGGCGGCAAGTGACCAGATTGCTCCATTGTGGCCCTTGAGTGTTCTTACCTGATTTTTCTCATGCACATTCCATATCCGCAGGAGCTGATCTCCGGCAGCACTGGCCACTCTTCCATTCCCACAAAACCGAACTGCATTCACGCGGACGGGATGATAAAAGCATGCATGCTGCATCAAATTCTTCACCTCCCATACCCTGACTGTCTGATCCTCAGACGCCGATGCAAGGTGCTTTCCATCATCAGAAAAATCTACCCCGAAGACACGGCCCTGATGCCCGGAAAACCGTTCTTCCTGACCTGTATCTTTGTTCCATAGCCGCACTGTACCATCACGGAGACCAGCTGCTATCCAGATACCGTCCGGTGACTGGTCAAGCCCATACACCGACGTCTCAAACGATGCAAGAACAGTAGACTGAGGCTGGTCCTGAACGTTCCACTGCCGAAGACAACCATCTCGTCCACTGCTTAGAAATTGGTTCCCCGAAGGCAACATGACCAATCCGTAAACGGCTCCAACATGACCAGAACACACACCAATTGCTTTTCCTTCTTCGGTATCAAGCACATGAATCAGCCCATCATCGCACCCAACAATCGCAACACGACCCGTGTCTGAAATCGCGGCAGCCCACGGACGGCTCCCTGTCTCATACTCAAATGTTTGAAGCCGATCGATATGGCCAGATTTCAGTGAACAAACAACTACTCTGCCATCTTTGCCACTAGCCAGAGCCACACCAGCCGCATCTGCAACTGCGACGGCAGTCATGGGCTCGCTCGAACTTCGCCAGAAGGAACGGGAATCATCGAGCCGACTCAGAAGTATTCGTATAGCCAGACTGTTGCTCTTTACGACTCGAGCCGGTACCCGATCTGCAAGAGTAGCAAGAACTTCTTCCCGCTGTGAAAGTAAATCTTGCACCATCTGTGAATGATGATCTCGCTCGGCAGAGAAGGCTTGCCGCAGAAGTGAATCAGCGAGCGTTCCACGAGCGGTCTCTGCCGCAATGACTGCCTGTTGCCGTGACACCCTCGCCGTATATGCAAACCAACCAACGGCACACACTGCAGAGATTACTGTGATAGCAAACAGCAACAAAAAACAGGACACCACTTTATTCCGAACAATCAGCCGACAGAAAAACTCAATCAGGCTCGGTTGTCGACAGAGCACCGGCTGCCCATGTATCCAACGAGTCAATTCCTGCTCAACTTCCCGGATTGTAGAAAACCGCTGTTCAGGGCGTTGCCGCGTACACTGTGCTATGACTGAACAGAGATCTTTTGAGGCCGCCCGTGACACTGAGTATTGGCCGGCGAAACACCATTCCTGCTCTCTACCTTCCTGTTCCTCAAAAACTCTACGCCCGCCCCCCCTCCACACCGACTGCGACAAAAAAAGTTTAGCAAAGAGCAATCCCATGCCGTAGATATCTGAACGCGCATCGATTAATTCATCCCGGCCGGCCCTCTGCTCCGGGCTCATGGAGGCGGGCGTTCCACGCACCCACCCCGCAGGACCTTTCTGGCCACTTGTTTTTTTAGTAAGGACCCGGCCTATTCCAAAGTCAATAACCTTCACAACACCGTCACTACCTACAAGGATATTTGACGACTTAATATCAAGGTGGATGATCCCCTTGGCGTGAGCTGCAGTCATGGCACTCACAGCATCGAGTGCAAGATGAACCCGCTGTTCAAGAGACAGGTTTTTCCTTGCTGCATATTCGGTGAGTGAACATGCGTCTTCAACCAACTCCATCATAATCCATTGATATCTATACCCTTGGCTTTCATACGCTCCGATTGTGTAGACATCCGCAATGTTTGCGTGCTTTACTCGAGCAAGCAAAGCCGCCTCATGTTCGAGAAGTCGACGAGTAAAACTATTTCCGTGCCCATTAAGAAACTTTACGGCAACTTTTCTGGATGGTGCGTGTTGCTGCGCTTCAAACACCCAGCCCATGCCACCGGCTGCAAGCTGCCGTACTATCGTTGCACCACCAATATCGACACCTGGCACCAATATCCCGGATGGAGATTTTGGCAGGTTGCTTTGAAGGCCAAATGTTTCATCATTGCCGGTTAACGGAGTATCAACCGAACCGTCATCTTGTACAACGCTCATTCTTTTGTTGTACAAATTTCTACGATAAGCATGAACAATTCGGTAGACTTATTTTTCAGCCAAAGATACCGTGCCATCTGCGGCTAGGCCTCTTCGTAATAATAAAAGTTTGTCACGCGCCGACTGGACCCTTCGAATCTGTGCCCAAATGCGCTCTCTAGGCAAATCTGCCTTGGCACCCAAACCCGTTTCACCTTGATATTCTTGAAGTGAATTCGAAAGACTCGCACTGAGTTTCCGGCGCAACTGCCGCAGTTTCAGTTGAGCAGCAAGAACAACATGTGCAGACGTCGGTATTTCCCGGCATGATTCAAGACCCAGTATCTCAACCGCGTCTTGCGCAGTTCGGCTTTTCCACCGGACGGTTTCGTCAAGTAATTTTCGTCCCGGCTGCATCATCACTGACTTTCTCTCCTCCCCGACGTATGGCAAGACACCAAACTTGGCTCTATAAGCAAAAGCGAGAATCATGGGACCGAGGGGCAAGTGGCATATACCAGCTATCTTCTATGACTCATAACTAGGCTTTTCCCGTGGTAGACTTTCCGGCTCGTGTCTCGCGACTCCACCACAGCTTCAGATAAAACCATGGATGACACTCCCCTACCCCACAAGGTTGAGGACTGCCTGCGTGACCTCGCGGTCGGTGACGATACTGCCCGGGAACGGATTCTGGAATTGTGCCACGAGCGGCTTCACCATCTGACTCAGAGAATGCTTCGAGGGTTCCCTTCAGTGAAACGCTGGGAGGACACGGACGACGTCTATCAGAACGCCATCCTTCGGCTGTATAGATGCCTCGGCGAAGTCACGATTGAATCTCCTCGGGAAATCATGGCATTGGCGGCGACACAGATTCATCGAGAATTGATTGATCTTGCAAGGCACCACGCTGGCCCCATGTCTTTTGGTGCCAACCATGCTACTGGTAGTCACCCAATCGATGACCACTCGAACTCTCGCCACCCCCAAGACGAACGACACGATACCGCCACCACAATTGACCGCTGGACACGCTTTCATCAAGCCGTAGAAATGCTCTCCTCTGAACAAAAAGAAGTTTTTCAGTTGGTCTGGTACCTCGGAGCAGATCAGAAAACAATTGCGGATCTTGTGGGGTGCTCCGTCCGCACCGTCAAAAATCGCTGGCGTGGAGCACGCGAGAGCATCCGTGCAACCCTCGACGACGAACCTCCCGAATAACGAGCGATCACTTGAGCTCTACTGGTGACCAATACTCGGCTGCACACCGAGGGTCTCTGCAAACTCGAGAAGCAGCCGCTGAACGACGTTCAATTCAGCACGTTGGACAAGCACGTTCTTGGCCATGTCAGGATAGTCGGTAATGACACCATCTACACCACGGCCAACCATTCTGGATATTGACACCGGGTCATTGAGTGTCCATGCATACAACAGCTTATTCGCTTCATGAGCTTTCTGAACCATACGACTCGTTGCAAACCGGGCATTCACAGCGAGGAAATCTGCCTCAATGCTTCGCACATCCCCTACTGCCAATGAAAGCAGAAGTCCCACCCGCCAGTCTGGTCGCAGTTTTTTCAATTGAGCAACAACGCCTGCCTTCAGAGACATACACTGCACCTCATCAACACTTCCTGACGCCTCGACAAGATCAATAACGCGTTGCTCCAGCATCTGACCATGGCCGTATGATTTCAATTCAATGATTATTCCAATTCTTCCCTTGCAGAGAGTTAATATCTCTCGAAGAGTTGGCACCCGCTCGTCATGAAACTGTGGCCCAAAAGAACTTCCAACATCGACTGTCGTAATTTCATCAACAGTTGCATCCCAAACTTTTAGACCCACTCCAGCAATTTTCATCAGGTCGCTGTCGTGTATGACAACCACTTCTCCATCAGCCGTTTCCTGAACATCAATTTCCACCCATTGTGCACCAGCATTGATCGCGCGCTCGATCGCTGCACGTGTATTTTCAGGTGCAACGCCACCTGCACCCCGATGCCCAATAACGTCGATGCTGTTGTCAAAGGGAATGCGTGCTGTTGCAACGGAACCGATGAGAACAGCCACCACGACACAGACACAGGTCACCAACGTGAGTGTCCGGCCATTCCACCGAAACCCCAATCGGCCACCAGACATACTTTCAAAACCCAACCGCTCAGTGGCACCTATTCGCCCGTCATATGTCTCCCAGACGCTGTACAGCAACGCGGATAAGATGGCAGCTGAAAGTAATTGAATAATGAAATTCGAAGCGGCCCAGACAAGCGTTGTAAGCCCAACTGCAAAAATTGCACCAGCCACAGTCCGACTGACAAGTGGCACGAATTCTGAAGCCACAAATACAACACACGTCGTACTGATCGTGGCAATGACAAATACAGCTGCGAACCATGTGCCGAGAAGCGTGACAACAATCGAGTGTCTCCCAGCAAGCCTCTTCCAGCTTGTTGCAAGAGAGTCCCGTGGACTGACACCCTCGAAGATAAGCAGTGGAAGGGCGAGAAACCAACCAGAAAAGAGCCTGAGTAAAAGTGCAGCCAACCCAACAGCGAGGAGTCCACCAACACCTATCGCAACAAAAAACTCCGGTGGCCGTTCAGCCAGATAAAAGTTAATGTCGTGCTTTCCAAGGAGCCGCTGCGCAACAAGAACCGCACAAAAGACAACAGGAGCACTCACAAGCACGACCCAACAGATGACCCGGAACATTACCTGGATCACCTTTAAACTGGAGAGAAACGCCCATCGCGTCGCTGCACAGACACTCCCCTTTTTATCTTCTCCAGCAACAAGCAGTGTCAGAAGCGTGGCCTGTTCGAGTGCAGTAATGCTCAACCAGACAGCACCCACCAGACACATGCCAACCGCGCCCCCTGGCGTAAGCAGGAAAAACAAAACATCGGTGTCCGTCAGGGTACCCCGACCAGTCAACCACAAAATGCCATGGAGCAACCCAACGGTGAGGGGTACGAGCACAACAAATGCAATCGCCTTGAAGAGTATGTCTGCAAGCAAGAGCTGTCGCCAAACCTGCCGTAAGGCAGTTATGGCGACACCTAGAATGAGCTTCAGTTCCTCGCGAAACGCACGTGGCAATTGCACCGATGGAAGTGTCATCTAAACCCGTTTCAATTGGGGCGGAATTTATATTCCTGGTAGTTCCGCTGGAACTCAGCGTCAGAGAAACCAACGTTCAACCGAATATCTTGAAACGTATATTCTTCGATCAAGGGCGGCTCCTGTGAATCGCCTATCGGCCAATCGTATGCTTCGTAACGAACGGGAATCGGAACGTCTTTGGCAATAAAAACCCTTACGACATGAAACAGAAACACAGAGCGTCGACGGGGGTGCACGACCTGCACACACGTGCACGGACGATTGTCAACTTTCACATCGTTGAATATCTGGACTTCACACTCGCCGTACTGCATGTCTGCTGTACCGACATCAACCAATTTCCGAACCATATCAATCATGCCGCTTTCACTCGCCGGATATCGGCTGTACTGAAGCGCGGCATCACCAGCTGGGTCAAGGTCAAGGGTCAGGTATTCAAAACGCGTTCCACCTCGACGCACAACCATCTTTCCGCCATTTGTTCCTTCAACCCACAAGACTTCACGATCCACCATTTCACTTGGTTTCAAAAAGTGCAAATAGATTGACGGCCTTTGCACCTGGCGTCCGTCTATGGTTTTTCTATGCCGCACTTTGGCATCCATAAACTCCATTGGCTTAAGACGACCATCAATTCGTTCCTGCTTTACGATTCGACATGCGTAATCAGACACGTGATCTCGAAGAAACGCATACGACTTACCGGCAAGTTGCATTGCGGGAACAAGTGGATGAGGCTCTGGTGGAGGTGGCGGAAGTTCTTCCTGCGAGCGTGGTATTTCAATCCGCTTTGTAGTTGTCACGCCTGGTTGCATATCCTGCGAAAACGCATCTTCTAGGCACAGACTACCCACAGCTGTACACACCAGACACACGAAACGGACGAATAGCGAAGAAGTGGCCACAGGAAGACCTGCCTTGATGTGAGAAATATACCAATCCAAGGCTACTCTCTCACGAACCTGCGTTCCACCATGGAAACAAAACGAATGCATTTCCTCGTCAGCTGCAGTCCGTACGACCAGACCAATCAGGATATTTTTGAACTCAACGGAGCCACAAAATCGCTTTAGACACGCAATTCGATCGAGTCTACGCCATTCCTACCCAAACAGTGAGCCGTCACCCTGACGGAATGAACCGCTATCAAGATCCAGTGTTTTGAATCCCTGCCGGAGCGACCAGCCGGTGCTTTCTGAAAATGCAAAGTTCTTGACGAGGTTGTTCGAACTGTTCACACCGCCAATCGTTACAAAAAGCTCTGTTACTTCATCGCCATCGAGGTCAACGGCTCGCACAGATATGGGTGAATTGAATCCCATTCCGGTTAATCCAGGAACATCTTGTTCGTAGAAGAAATCAAGATTGTTTACTTGCTCCATAACATTTTGATCGAATACGGGTGTAAAGTCTGCGTATCGACCACCGGTCACACCATTTCCAAACGGACCGTCTATCATCGCCAACTGAGCATCGAACGCTGATTGGATGCCAGCCATAATCGCATCACCAGTTATCGCTCTGAAGTTACCCATACCTGATGCTCCAGCACCAATAATCAACTCTTCAACAGAGTCACCGTCCATGTCACCGGCTGTAAGTGAAAGGCCATTACCAAAAACATCAACTGCCACACCGTTTCGCTGATTGAGACTGAGAGACACAGAGAAGCCCGCTACAGTTTCAAGAGTGGTACTATTCGTGTCCGTATCGTATTGAAATACTTCAATACTGCTCCGGCCTCCAGCAGACGTCGCAACCACAAGACTATCCGTAGCAAACTCACCATTTTCAAATCTGCCAGCCGTTACATCAAAAATTGGCTCAAAAATATTTGGTGTCTGTAATCGAGCACTTCCGTGAACTTGCGTTGGCACGCTACCCCTTGAGGCATTCGTCATTGAGTACGTAACCGCACCATTGAAGGTCTCATTTGGCTCACAGCTCGAGACAACGATTTGTGGCGCTGCAAATGGGTTGTGTACCTCATCTGCTGGCAAGAGATGAGCAAGTGTCACAGTGAAGCCATTCGTATATTGGTCACCGTATACATCAGAAAGATCAATTGACGCAGTAGTCCATGTGCCATTGAGGTCACTGTTAAAGATTCCAACTGTACGCAGGGCATTTCCAAATGTATCAGCCGTACCAGCAGGAAGCGCACCAGGCACTGTGATCAATTCATCATAACCGTCACCATTGAGGTCCGCATTGGCAACTCGCAATCCTCCCAAGAACGTTGTCGCGAATTCATTGCCGTAAACGGCCGCCAGATTACTGGAACCCTCACCATGTGCAGAAACAGTCATTAATGGTTCCGTCGAGACTTCTGTACTAATCATCTCGTTGTGACTGGCAACACGCGGGTTAATATTTGTGAGCGACAAGGTGCCAACGTTGAAAAGTCGCGCTTCGGGTATCGTACCCACACCAAAACTCCCCAAGCGAGAACCTGCACCCAGCGAGGCCTGTGGCATCCGAATACCCTTTGAAAATTCAGATGTATTTAATGGAACATCTTCTCCAGTCAGACTTGTCGCAGTCATGGTAATCCAGCCGCCAAGCCCAGGATTTGTTACCGGCACTGTCACGTTGAAAGCAGCCTCACCACCAGTCACGGTCAGTTCAGCCGAGCCGAGATAAATTCGTCCCTGAAACGCATATTCGTCAACAGGTAATCCAACCTCATCGATAGCGAGGTTACGGTAGACTTCAAGTCGATAATCGCCATCTGCTGTGTTGATGTTCCCATTTACGGTAATAGACCCACCAGCACGTATGACATCTTCCAATTCAGGGGCTGTCTGACCGCCATTGGCACCATCAATCAAATCAATACCGAAGGCATTTCCAAAAATGCTATTTTCGAGGAATGCATTGTTGATGGCTGCTGCTCCGTCAACCTCGATGCCGTTTCCGGTGAAGTTTCTGATGATGTTTCGCTCGAGCTTGAGATTGCTCCCAGTGATTCGCACACCTGTCGTGCCATTGGCCCCGTCAAAGGTATTGTTA
>CBFIHW010000092.1:0-11868 GCA_965662325.1 uncultured Pirellulales bacterium
AATAAGTTCTCGTGCTTTGGAAGCGGATAAGGAATGAATTAGACTCTCGGGAGAGTCCATGTCTTGCAGGACCCCCGGAATGTCACTGAGAATCACAAGTTTTTCAGCACCGACAGCAGCGGCTACCGCTGTAGCGGCGGTGTCAGCATTGATATTAAGTTTTTCACCATCATCACCCATTGCCATCGAAGGAATGACCGGAACCTGCCCGGCGTATGAAAGATTATCAATCGTAAGACGATCAACTTCAGTTATCACACCAACCCGACCAAGGTCGATAGGTGTGCCTTTGTCATCGTGCAGTGTGAGTGGTTTGCCAAACAATACATTTGTTGAAAGAAAATTAAGTGACATTGCACGGCCACCAAACTCCTCGATATTTGCAACTAATTCATGATTGAGATCGGTTGCCAGTACTTTTTCTACAATTTCAAGTGTTGCGGAATCGGTGTACCGTCTACCTTGAACAAACTTGGGGGAAATGCCGGCGGCATCCATCGCTCGGGATATTGCTTTGCCGCCACCATGTACGACAATGACTCGCATGCCCAACGTGGTCATAAAAACAATATCGAGCAGTAAATGCCGAAGTGCGTCAGGATGCTCCAGGATGCTGCCACCGAGCTTTATCACGGTCGTTGTGTCGCGGAATTTGCGAATCCAACCAAGCGCTTCTATTAAGGTGTCAGCCTTTTCGATGGCTTGTTTGTGAGTAAGGCTAATAAACGGGTCGGCCAAGGCTGCGCTCCTCTACCGACACACGTCGGTCTCGTCGAAACATCTAATTCTAGCCTTTGAAAGCTAGCACAGAAAGGCAGTTCAACGAGTAAGACGCGTTTTTTTAAGCAAAAGATGGTAATTTAGCGGCTTTTTGAGGCGTCTTTCCCATCTTTCGACCCATCACTCTTTGCTTCGGGGTCAAGGAGGATGGATGCCGAGTTAATGCAGTAACGTAGTCCGGTAGGTGGAGGGCCATCGTTGAAAACGTGACCAAGATGGGCACCACATCGACGGCAAGTTACCTCAGTGCGTATGCCAAACCCAGGAATACCTGCGAGTGAACTGTCTTCGTGTTCGGCAACAACGTTCCCCTTGGTGTCATCTTTTTTTGCATCGATTGGTGCATAAAAACTTGGCCATCCACATCCACTGTCAAATTTTTCGCCGGATCGAAATAAGGGTTCGCCGCAGCAGATACAGCGATATGTGCCGGGAGTCTTTGTGTTCCAGTATTTGCCGGAAAAGGCACGTTCAGTTCCTTTCCTGCGTGCAATATCAAATTGTTCTGGCGTCAGTCGCTTTCTCCATTCCACATTTGTTTGAGGAATTTCGGAATCGGGTATGCGTCCCTTAACCGCCGGATTCTCGCTCGAATTTTCGTCCATACGATCCCCTCGGTCCTGATTGGTTTGCGCAGCAATCGTGAGGCTGCCGCAGGTCATTAGTAAAAGTACGACTATGGCCCTTGATAATAAGTTCATAATTAGGCGCCGTGATTTCTGGTCAATGGTGAATAGATATTTCACTGAAAATGCTCCTTTCGAACCATCAAATCGCCATTGTTATTACGAAGTGTAGTAGCGGACTGTTCAACTCTGCTATGCGTTCACGAGCACCTGCAATTAATTTTTTTGTGTTGTTTTTGGTTCGTATGCGTGATCTCTCTTGCGAATAATCTCAGCAGAAATGATTTTGTCTTGTGTAGGGCGAGCTTGTGGCCCTTCGGTGCGTGTGATTTTTGGTAGAACGTCAAAGCCTTCAATCACACGGCCAAAGACTGTGTGCCGCCCATCAAGGTGTTCAGTTGGTCGGAACGTGAGGAAGAACTGTGAGCCGCCCGTGTCTTTTCCAGCATGTGCCATCGACAGGCTTCCCAAAAAATGCTTACGTGCATCGGGGAGTTCACATTCACACTCGATTGTGTATCCGGGGCCACTTGTGCCCGTGCCAGTTGGGTCACCTCCCTGCGCCATAAACTGAGGAATAACACGATGGAATGGTGTTCCATCATAAAAGTGACTTTCAACAAGACTTATGAAATTTGCAACCGTATTTGGTGCCTCGTTTTCAAAAAGCTCTACGACGATTATACCTTTTGTGGTTTTAATTTTTACTCGTGGTAGGTCATCGGCCTTTTCTTCTGCTGCTCGAACAGCCATTTCGGCATCAACTTTTGGACGTTCGCGCTCAATTGCTTTTTGGAGTGAGGCAATTTTATCCGCACTCACGCCAGCATCTTTGGCAGACTTCAGGAATTTTTCTGCCAAGTCAAGTTCTGAAGTGATCATTGCTGCAGTTGCACCAGTCAGAAGTATTTCTTCATTTGCTTTGCCCGCATCGTCAAGTTTTTTTACGAGCGTCAGTGTCTTCTTTGGGTCGTCTGCTTGCATTGCAGACTGAAGCACATCTCTTACAACAGCACACGCCTCGGCATTTTCCGGGTTTGCAAGGACAGCCGCTGAAGCACTTTGCTCTAGTGCGAGAGCCGCCTTGTGGGCTTTATCTCGCGTGGCATTAAATTTACTTTCTATAGAAATTTTGTCCGCATTGGGCTGTTGGTATTCAGCCTGAAGAGCCGTCAGTTCTCCAACAAGTTTTTTGAGTTCTTCTTGGGCTTGAATGAAATCAGCATCAGTTTGTTTAGGAGAAGAATTTGGCTCCTCTTTTTTTGTTTCAGGAGGAGGCTCTGCGACGCCGTGAGGCAGGTTGGATGCTAGCGATAGACAAAACCCCCCCGCTATCAGCAATGGTAATTTGAAACGTCTCTGCACGGTTTTTCTCCTTCGTGTCATTGCGATAGTCTTGCACTGAACTTTTGAATCAGTGACGATAAGCGAACTCAGAATTTCTTGTTCATACGATACCATGTCATGAGATCGCTAATTGGTATGAATTTTATTGTTAATTTTTGAGGGCGAACTTTGGAAGTACGTATATGACGCCTAAAACAAAGCGCACCAAACATGAAAAAGGTACGTTTCGTACCAAGAAACATCCTGGTAACCCTGAAGAACAAGCAGAGGCCGTGAGTCCTCCTCGGATTATAGGAGGCGATCTGAAGGGGCGGCGGTTGGCGTTTTGGCCTGGAGGGCCAACAAGGCCAATGAAAGACCGCGTTCGGGAGATGACATTTGACTTGTTGGGCACTGCTGTTCGTGGTGCAACAGTAGTCGATCTCTTTGCGGGCACAGGAGCTCTGGGTTTTGAAGCGCTGAGTCGTGGAGCGCAGCGAGCAATCTTTGCTGAACGGCATTTCCCAACAGCAGATTGTCTTCGGCGTAGTAGTCGAGAACTTGGTCTTGTTGATCGCGTGGACGTAATACCGGGAGACGTCTTGTTATGGTCTCGAAAGATGCCACCATTATCCACCGAAAGCCCTTGGATAATTTTTGTGTCACCACCATGGAATTTTTTTCATACACGTTTGGCTGAAATAAATTCATTACTCCAAGCTCTTGCGGCAATTGCTCCTGGGAAGAGTCGTCTGGTTGTTGAATCAGATGACCAATTGGCGGTAGAAAGTCTGCCCGTTCGGTTTGGATTTCATGAGACAGAAGAATCTTGGGATACGCGGGCTGTGTCACCAGCGACTCTTCATCAGAAGCTTTTATGAGAATGGAAGCCAATCTCAGTCCATGTTTTAGGGGTTGGCGTTTGTGGTGAGGGGATAGGTGGTCAAGGATGCCGGTTTTTTGCCCAAATTTTGATTCAGAAGACAGAAGCGAAGAAAAACGTGATATTCTTACAGAACGGGTAATCGAGGATTCCCTCCAGTCAAAATGATCCGTCAATAGTTCTCATCGCACCATACGTCCTCAAGGGTAAGGTTCAGATGCCATCCAGCTTTTCAGACATTCTACTCTCGAATGGAATCATTAGTGAGGACCAGTTCAATGAAGCGAATCGTATTGCCGGTGAGTCCGGCAAACTGCTTCATGAAGAGTTGTTACGCCTCGGTTATGCGACTCCGAATAAGATAATGAAGGCGTTAGCGAAGGCGAATGGAATGCCTTTCGTAGATCTCGACAGTACTGAAGTTCCGGAAACAGTTATAGATCTGGTTCCAGAAAGTGTCGCTCGGGAAAATGCAATCATGCCGTATCAGGAAGATGGTGCGAGGCTGCGGGTCGCGACGAGTGACCCTTCGGATATCGATACGCAGGAGAAGCTTCGTTTTATTCTCAATCGTGATGTGGAAATGGCAATTGCGATGCGCGATCAGATTGTTGAAAGCATTAACAAGTATTACGGCGCTGGGGATGGGGAAAGTGCCGACTCCATGTTGACGCAGGAATTTACTGACACCGAAATTGACTTCACTGAAACGACGGTTGAGCAAGAGGCTGCCCTTCAAGAAGATGAGGACGAGTCATCAGCGCCAGTTGTTAAGCTCGTTAATCTCATCATCACAGAAGCCGTGAACCTTGGGGCGAGTGATATTCACATTGAGCCGTTTGAGGATGAAATTCGTGTCCGGTACAGAATTGATGGGCGGTTAGTCGTTCGAGATAGTGCCCCGCGGCGTCTATTGGGAGCGATACTATCCAGGATTAAAATCCTCTCCCGTCTTGATATAGCGGAGCGGCGACGACCGCAAGACGGACGGATCAAAATTACATCAAACGATGGCAAGGACTATGACTTGCGCGTCAGTGTATTACCAACCAACCATGGGCAGTCGGTGGTGATGCGACTGCTCGATAAGGACAATATCAAAGTCGGCATACGTCAGTTGGGTTTGTCGGAGTCTGACTTCAGGATTTTCAAAAACCTTATTAGGCGACCCAACGGCATTATTCTTGTGACAGGGCCAACCGGCTCCGGCAAAACAACAACGCTCTATGCGTCACTGAATGAACTCAATCGTCCAGATACAAAAATTATTACCGCCGAAGACCCTGTTGAATACTATCTGAGTGGAATTAATCAGGTTGAGGTCAAACATAAAATAGGACTCGACTTTGCTCGTGTGATTCGGGCAATGTTGCGACAAGCCCCCAACGTTATTCTGGTCGGAGAGATGCGTGATACTGAGACAGCGCAAATGGGTATTCAGGCTTCGCTTACGGGTCACTTGGTGTTTAGCACGTTGCACACAAATGACGCGCCAAGTGCGGTCACACGTATGATTGACATGGGTGTCCCTGCCTATCTCGTTGCTTCAAGTGTCGTGGCTGTTTTAGCACAGCGGTTAGTGCGTCTTAATTGTAAAAATTGTAAGCAGCCGCATGAACCTCTCGAGAGTGAAATACAGGCTGCTGGCTTCACAGAAGAGCAGTTGGCAACGGCTACTTTCATGAAAGGCCGTGGTTGTGCTAAGTGTCAAAAGCGCGGCTACAAGGGGCGAATGGGTATCTTTGAACTCATGGTTCTCAATAACAAAATTCGTGAACTTGCATTCCAGGGGGCTGCGACACAAGACATTCGTCGAGCGGCGGTAGCAGGGGGAATGCGAATCATGTTCGATGATGGTCTTGATAAAGTTTTGAGCGGTCAGACAACACTCGATGAAGTTTTTCGAGTTGCCAAGCGGGACGAATAGCAGCGTGATAATTGATAATCTCAATTATCATGGGGCTAAATTGATGTCGACTAAAGCTCTGTTTCAGTCTATTTTCTTATTCATGAACCGAATGTCTTGAGAAGGACTGAATCAATGTATATCAGTGTTGTTCCCGGTTGGCTTTTAAATACAACAGCGGTCTGTGCTTTGTTTGCAATCGTCGTTGCACTAAGTAGCGAGACACATCTTCATGCACAGGCACCAATAGTCGCCGGGCCTGAAGTGCAGACAGTCATAGCAGCACGGCAAACGCTTGACCAGTTCTTTAATCTTCAAATAGAAGCCATTCCGCCGAGCATGCTGCAGTCGGCTTCAGGCGTCGCCATATTTCCCAATATGGTCAAAGGAGGTTTTATTCTAGGTGTCAATTACGGAAAAGGGGTTCTGCACGTTCGCAATCCGGATCAGTCATGGAGCCCTCCCGTTATGGTGACTATGGGTGGCGGGAGTATTGGTTTTCAGGCTGGTGTGCAAGCAGCCGACATTGTGTTGGTCTTTAAAACCCCTCAAAGTCTCACAAACATTCTTGGGGGTCAGAAGGTTACATTGGGGGCAGACGCGTCGGTAGCTGTGGGCCCCGTTGGTCGTCAAGCGAATGCCGCAACTGATGCACGTTTAGGTGCCGAAATCTATTCATATGCCAGAAGTCGTGGTCTTTTTCTTGGCGTTTCTCTTGGAGGGGCTGACTTGTCTGTTGATCACAATGCGGATGGTGCTCTCTACGGGAGATACGGGGTGAGTCCTGCTGATGTATTTAGTAGTAACGGTATTTCTGTTCGTCCTGAGGTGCAGCAGCTGATTGCTGATCTCAATGCAAAGTCTGGTGCTCAGACAGTTGCTCAACCTGGTGTCCAGCCGGTTGGCTCTCCCGGCGTGATCCCTCCATCACCAAATCCAATTCCACCACCTTCCTCTCAAACACCACCACCAATAGTGCCGATACAGCCACCGTCCTGAGGTAGTAAATAAGCCCAAGACGAATTCATTTTATATGGATTTGTATTCAACAATTCCGAGCTGAGACAATTGTGGCAGATTCGTTCTAATAAAGTGAACGCACGCCTGTTCAACCATTTCCTTACGAATTGTATTGTCCGTAACGGGCTTCCCATCTTTTTGGAGAGAACGTTTAGATTCGGCTAGTCGTGCAATGACTCGCTCTGCCAAACCGGCTTCACCTGCCTCGCTGAGTTCATGCAGAATAGCCGCATCAAAGTCACCTAGTGAGTGTCCTGTCCCCGTTGCCATACTGGCCAGTGATACTGGCCGGCCACTGAGTAAATCATTCTTTAGGACAAACTGATTGAAAGGCAAGGAAACGAAAGGCTTTTTTTGCACGGCATCCGCTGTGATCTGAACGGGGCCGGCAGAGACTTCGAAAAGTCCCATGGCTACACCAGCGTCAATAGCACGAATAACATCAGCAGGGGCGTTTCCAGTGAGTTGCTGGTGGCCAAGGATTTGCCGTAGCTCTAATGATTCATGTGAGAGTATCGAGAGTAAGGTTGCGTAAAGGGGCCCTTGGACTGTGGATGTTACAACACCAAGATTTACTTGGTGAGGCAGTTTCACATCATCACGAATGGATCGAAAATAAAGCCCATCCATAAGGTCAACCCGGGCCTCGGTATTTTTAATAACACGAGGTTGTTTCGAGTAGATATCCCAACGGAATGCAGTGTTTGCACAAAAATCTTTATGTGATTCAGTCACAAGTCGATTACTGGTCGTTCGGAAAAGGTCTTGAAATTCTGGTCGTACGCACAGATCCCAAAAATTCGTATGGATTGGAAGGCTCCCAACAAATGACATTTCGGCTGTACCAAACATGGAAGCCACCTCTGAAAAATAGAAGCTAGTCCAATGCTCGTTGAGATATTCGTGAGCCAGGTATCGTAAGTCTTGCTTTAAAAGGCCATCGACGTATGATGCGGCGCGGGGATTGTCCTCAAAGTATTTTGCCTTTTTGTCACGGATGAACACGAGGTAATTCAGGGCATCGCGAATTCTTTGAGTGGTGTCACCCTGTCTCAGTGCAGCATATTGGCGAAGAATTCCTCGAATAGGCTGCAGGTGGGCCCAGCCTGGCATTGCATTGTAACTGACGAGGAGAAGGCCACCTGGCGCGAGATGTTTCTTTACAATAGCGAGTATTTGTTCTCTGACCTCCGGTGAAACCCAGCTAAAGACACCATGGAGAGTCAGGAATTCAAACGTACCAATGTCCTCACTGAGACTTGCAAAATCGGAAGTGATCGCCCTTGCATTTGTCAGGCCACCTCCTGATATGTCTTTATTAATCGATTCAATATGGCTCGAATTGATGTCAATACCTAAGAATTCACCCCGGGGATTTGCTGCAGCAAGTGTGGTGAGAGATCGTCCAAGACCACATCCAAGTTCAAGATATCGAAAGCCATCAGAAGTTTTCGGAGGATTGACACGATTCAGTGATGCAGCGTATCGCATCGCTGTAGGTGACATATGCGGGTAGAAACCTGGGATATAATCAAGATCAGTGATATAGCCAGTCGCTGTCATGTGTCACTTTTTCTGTTCGGTAACCCATCGGATCAGGTTGTACGAAGAAGGAATTACTCTTGTTTTTAGTTGCTGCAAACCCTTTGGTCGTAGTCGTGTTTGTATTGGACGTGGACGAGGTAAGGGGATCAAAGGTACATTTCTCTTGAGCTTATATCAGTTAGAAGCCTGATCTTAGAAAATATCTATCAAGGTTCTCGTTAAGATGCCAAAACGTGGCTTCATTCCAGAATACTTTATGTCTGACCTTATGGCAGGCGTTGTTGTTTTTCTGGTTGCATTACCACTCTGCCTTGGGGTGCCATTAGCTGCTCGGGCGCCACTTTTTTCGGGTATTGTTGCCGGAATTGTTGGAGGCATTGTTGTGGGAGGCTTAAGCGGGTCTCGCACGAGTGTCTCAGGTGGATCACCAGCACTGATTGCAATTGTTTCTGCGCAGACAACAGCTCTGGGTGGATTTGATGGTTTCCTGACTGCTGTCTTGTTGGCAGGTGTTATTCAGTTGGCTTTAGGTTTCCTTAAAGCTGGCTTTATTTCTTCATTTTTTCCGACAAGTGTTATTAAAGGACTGCTTGCGGCAATTGGTGTAATTATCATCCTGAAACAACTCCCGCATTTGATCGGATACGACATTGACCCAATAGGTGAGATGTCGTTTAACCAACCAGACCGGGAAACAACATTTTCAGACCTTCCGAAGTCTATTCAGTACTTCTTGCCAGGTGCGGCAACAATAGGCATTGGCTCTCTTCTTACCGTTATTGCTTGGGATCAAATCAAATGGTTGCGGAGAACACGCATACCGGGCCCTCTCATTGCAGTCATTGGCGGCACGGCCGTGAATGTCTTACTTAAACGCATGGGTAGTCCCTGGGCTATTGGTCCAACTCATCTCGTTTCTGTTCCGTTGCCTAATGGTCCAGATGGACTGATGGGCCTTATAACCTTCCCCGATTTTTCAAGTCTCACTGATTCAAGGGTCTACATTTCTGCTGTAACCATTGGAATCATTGCGAGTCTCGAGTCACTTCTGGCGATTGAGGCAGTCGACAAGATTGATCCGCGACAGCAACGCACACCTCGCAATCGAGAACTGGTAGCGCAGGGAGCAGGAAATGTAATCTGCGGTTTATTAGGTGGCTTGCCAGTGAGTGCAGCAGTGATCCGTGGGACTGCGAATGTCAATGCTGGAGCACGAACACGATTCGCGACTGTTTCGCATGGCCTGTTATTGTTGACGTGTGTTCTCCTTCTCCCTGCCTGGCTGAATGAAATACCTCTGGCAACACTTGCAGCTATTTTGATTAAGACAGGCTACCGATTGACGAATCCAAAACGCTACTACCAGTTGTGGCAAGAGGGGTACTCTCAGTTCGTGCCCTTCGTTGCAACAGTGCTTGCAATTGTTCTCACAGATCTTTTAGTTGGAATTGGTATTGGGCTGACCTGCAGTATTATTTTTATTTTGCACTCTAATTATCGGCGGCCACTTACCAAAAAACTTGAGAGACACGCATCAGGAAATATTATCCGTGTTGAATTGGCGAATCAGGTGACGTTCTTTAATCGTGCTGCTTTGCAGTCGGTTTTGTATGATGTCCCACCAGGGGGAACGCTGTTAATTGATGCTTCAAGTGCAGACTATATTGATCCCGACGTGATTGACTTATTGTCTGACTTTCAGAAAACAGGGGCACCGGCTCGTTGGGTCCAATTGAGTCTTGTTGGCTTTGGTGAGCGGTATCCAAGCCTTCATGATGAAATACGATTTGTTGAGCATTCAAGCCACGAAGTACAGCAGTCTACGAGTCCTGCAGAGGTGCTGGCTATGTTACTCGAGGGCAATGGTCGCTTTCGTGCAGGAGAGCCTCTCAAGAGAAGTATGGAGAGGCAAAGAACTGCAACTGCGACTGGTCAGCACCCTTTGGCTGTGATTCTGAGTTGTATTGATTCACGTTCGCCGGCTGAGGCTATTTTTGATCTTGGGCTTGGTGATGTTCTCAGTGTTCGTGTGGCCGGTAATATTACAACCGAGGAAGTGATCGGTAGTATTGAGTTTGCCGCGATTGTCGCCGGAGCAAAATTAGTGGCAGTTGTTGGGCACACGAGGTGTGGCGCGATTGAGTCATCTGTGACGAATTACTGTTGCCCTGATCAACCACTTGTTCCGGAATGCGTGCATGCCAAAGGCATTCTTCGGGAGGTAGGCAAGGTTGTGGAGGAGGATGACTGCCGAGGTATTGCAGTTTCGGCGACCGAATCGCAGCAGGAAATTATTGATTCAGTTGCACGACGTAATGTTGTTCGTGTTGTTCGAAAACTACTCGAGGGAAGTAAGGCAATTGCTGGCCAGGTGCATGAGCACCGGCTTGGTGTTGTAGGAATGATGTATGACGTTGTCAGTGGTGAGGTGCACGTTATTGATGAGACTCG
This sequence comes from uncultured Pirellulales bacterium, assembly GCA_965662325.1. GTDB lineage: Bacteria > Planctomycetota > Planctomycetia > Pirellulales > UBA1268 > UBA1268. Next base: position 10,538 of record CBFIHW010000092.1, read on the forward strand.
TCACGGAGTCTAGCTTACTGCTTGTGCTTTCGATAAACGTTTGGGCGGGCGTCTAGCTGAAGGTCAGCAATGTCATTGCGTTCAATATGCTCCCAGGCAATTGCACCCATCGCAGCGTTATCGGTGCAAAGGTTCATTGGGGGAATAAGAATTGTCGCACGATGTTTTTTCCCTAAATCTTGAAGGGCGCCTCGCAGCACTTTGTTGGCCGTTACGCCACCTCCAACAGCAACAACATGGCAGCCTGTCTTCTGAATAGCTAAACGCACTTTGGCAACGACAGATTCGACAGCTGCTAGCTGAAAAGAGGCTGCAAGATCAGCACGTTCCTGATCCGTTAACGTTCGTGCATGCTGAGCCTCAGGTGGCAACACACGGTAGCGAACCGCCGTTTTGAGACCACTGAAACTAAAATCAAGGCTAGAGGAGTTGTTCGCAAGTGGTCGCGGAAATCGGTGAGAATGTGGATTGCCATTTTGCGCCAGATTTTCAATCTGTGGTCCGCCAGGATATCCGAGTCCAAGCAGGCTTGCGACTTTATCAAAAGCTTCACCCACGGCATCATCGATAGTACCTCCGAGAGCCTGAAGAGTAATTGGACTATGCAATTGAAAGAGTGAGGTGTGGCCTCCACTCGCTATAAGTCCAATCGCAGGATACGTCAGTTCTTCGCCGAATACTAATCGGCAGGCGTAGAGGTGTGCAGCAAGATGATCATAGCCAATGAGTGGTATTTTCAGTGACGCAGCTATTGCTTTCGCAGTTGAAAGACCAATGAGAAGTGAGCCAATCAGTCCAGGGCGAATAGCCACCGCCACTGCTTTGAGTTCTGATTGTTGGATACCAGCTTCTTTCGTTGCCTGATCAATAATCGGAATGATTCGTTCAACATGTGCACGCGATGCAATTTCGGGTACGACACCCCTCCAGCGAGCATGCAACTCATCTTGGCTTGCTACAACGCTAGAAAGAATTTTTCGTTCTGGCGAAATGATTGCAGCAGCTGTTTCATCACAGGTTGTCTCGATAGCGAGGAGTGGCATGGCCCAAGTTTATCCCAGCAGTCTTCCCGTACCTACCGGTTTGGGTTGGTCATGGTGAATCATGCTTAATAGTCATACCACATGCCAATGCCAGCACGATTCTGATTTAATGCAGTAATCTGCCCAGTCGCCCGATCGGTCTTTGTGAATTCATATTGCGGGTCGGAGCCATAAAGATATTCAAATCCAATTCGAAACAGTTTTTCACTATGATAGCCTCGCCATGCCCATCCAACTTGGGTGCAGACGTTTCCTCCCCAGTTGAGCTCTTGGCGAGTCATTCCATTC
>CBFIHW010000093.1:0-11600 GCA_965662325.1 uncultured Pirellulales bacterium
AGCCAAGCCATAGTAGCGATTGGAATTCCATTCAGTATCAAGCCCACCAGCGACAGTGTAAAGAAAGTCAGTGCCGTAGAGCAGGTCGACTCGACCACCCAGGCTCAACTGATCTTCCTTGAGAATTCGCTCGTTGATGAGGTAGAGCTGGTTCATCTGTCCCTGCCAGGCACGATCATTAAAGGTGATCGGACCATTCCAATCTGCTCCCCACGCGTTGGCGCCAATACCAACATCAATGAAACCGTAGGTTTCAATCCCTCGGTTCAACAAAAAGTCTGTTTCAAGATACCTGGTAGCACCTTCTTCAATGGCAGCTTCTTGCGGAGCCGCAGCTCGATATTGGTACACGTCTTCGTCAGGAACACCTGCACGTGGCATCAGCGTAACCGGAGCCGGTACATCATTCTGTACATAGAAGTCATAGAGTGTGCTGTCGATGACGGCTGTAGGTTCGTCAGCGAGAAGTGTGGCGCTTACAAGACTCACGATGAAACATGTCGAGAGGGTATTTCTTATGAATTTCATCATGTTTTTTCAACGTAATTAATCAAGAACGCCAACTACCTACACCCATCTAACTACGCATGGAGTGACAAGGGCAGTGTCCAAATAACTAACTCTACCTATTGATTCGACACTTGTGACTTTGGGAACTCACGGTTAGTGTCAGATGTGAAATCTCTTCGCAATCGATACAGCTTTACAGAGAGTCATCTGATGGGCTGTTTCAGAACGTGCTCAGTATTAGGCACGCTTTGCTCGGCGAATCAGCGAATGAATCACTCGTACGAACAGCTCAGTTTTGAATGGCGTGAGAATAATTTTTCTAAGGTGATCAACTTTTGCATACGTCTTCAAGACGTCCTTGTGACGACCCGCACCTATAAGAAATACAGGGCATCTAGCAAGATATGGGTCCCATGAGAAGGCATTGAACGTCTTTAATGCAACTTTGAGCTGCTTGTGCGCGCTAATGATGAGAAGGTCAGGCTTTGGCCAATTTTTGAAGCGAAATTCAACACCCTCAGGCCGTTGTGTTGAAAGCACACGAAAACCTTCCTTTTTTAAAAAGGCGGCCAATTTCTCTAAAGATGTTTCATCTGGTTCAAATATCAAAACGGTCTTAACATCTTTTTTTTTCTGCCGCACTTGGCTTTCCGCCCGTTGGCCGTAGAACTTGGGCTCGCTACGTCTAACGAACTTACTGGTATGCAAATCGCGGCGGTGCAAAATGTTTGATGCCATACAAAATAATAGGCAGTAGTTTCACCGTGTCCAAAGATTTGAACCGTCGTTCCTGCTTCAGCCAGGTAAGCAAAACCAAACATTTGTCCTGAGACGAGTTTCAGCCATGTGTTGCTGACGACTAACTTTATTGGTCGCGAGAGCATGTATTTTTGCGGATTATTCTGGGTGATATAGGAAAACCAGAATAGTGAAACTTTATTCCAGTCTACGAGTTTGTAACCAATTTTTCGGTGAAATAAAAAAATGAGTCGAGCCTGTTAATAATCATCACAGTTCTCGGTTTCTCTAATGGTTCGTTCTACAGGGAGGTAGAGACTTTACAGGGAGGTAAAAATGGATCCGCACGAAATAGAGGCAAAAGCAGCCATCTGTCTAATTAAAGACTTTTACGGAAGCGTCGATTCTGCTGACAAACGAAAAAGCTTTAGTAAGCAGCAAGTTTGCATGGTTGGTGAATCAAGGAACGAGCCTGACCACGAGTTGGTGTCGGTAGGTGGGAAGACAACATTTCAGGTCTGAGGAGTCGCATGAATACACAGTATTTTCAGCAATCATGTCCAGTCTGTGGACGTCTCGTACGCATAGACAAGAATTTGAAATTTACAACTGTCGTCTGTCAGCACTGCGGTGGCGATTTCCCGGCTACAGGAGAAAAGCCGGTCTATACCACCAGCAAGAAACTTCCAGGTACTCGAGGGAGAAAAATAGATGCACTCCTTTGCGAGAGCGATCGCCTGCTCGGCTCAAATAAACTGAGCCACTGTTGAGTTCTTTGCGAGCCCGTGGAACGTGGAAGGCAGTCACGAAGGAACTCACCTCCTGTTAGGTTCATCCCCTTTGTGGATTTTTTAGTAGCTTCTTTCACCTGCGTGTAGTTCCAGAGAGGCACCATGCAGTCAAAAACTACTGTGCCCACAGCAGTCATTCAGAGTAGCCAAAAAATCTTTTTACGCTAATGCTTCTCTCTGCCTCAGAAAGACAATAGAATCACAATCTGTGGTCATGGAAGGGAATTCTGTGGTGCGATACCATGCCTTGTTTAGAGGTGCTGTTTATGAGCAGAGCTTTCACACGTACCAGGAAACGATGGGGAGCCTGCCTCGTTGTGTGCGGTGCACTTGGTTCTGTGTATGCCGAGAAACCACCGACTGTTGGTGATGGTCAACTAGGAGTCCCCATTTCTTGGGAAGACTGTGGTGACGAATCTGGCAGTGTGTGCATGCTTCAGAAGACACGTGATAGCGTGCTCTACCTGACGCCAAATGAATCTTTTTTTCCTTTGCGCGGGCTCGTTGCGGCTGGCCAGGGGCAGGTTCCTGACCTTGAAAATCTGAATAGCGGTAAGTCCTTCTCTTGGATTGAAAAGTGGGATGCAGGTGATGTGGCAGAATGGGTATGGTTTGCGCCACAAGCCGGTGAAGGAACTATTACTGTTTGGATGTCAGCGCAGAGCAACGGTGGCATGTTTTCCATGTCGATGGATAACAAGTCTGTTTCTTTTTCAGTACGTGCACAAAAACAGCCAGGTGTGGCATTTACTTGTCCGTTTCGGGTGACTGAACCTGGTCTGCATCGCCTGCAACTTGTCTGTGAGAAAGCAGCAGCAGGTACTCAGTTTCATTGGATGGCTCTCAGTGGTTCAGGTGTAAAAGGTGCTGCTGTTCTGAGAAAGCGATGGCGACCATCAGCTGCGCACACCAAGTTCTCGAGTTCTCAAGCGAAAAAGCCAATTCGTCTTTGGGTCATGGAGATGGATGCCGTACCTGGTGAACTGGGTTTTTATGCGCCGATTACAACACCTTTTGGGTACTACGGTCCGACGTGGCAGGCGGATGGAACGGTGAATGCCGGGTTTAATTTTTCATTATGGTCATACGGGCGTGGCCAGGCGGAACCGCCAATTGAACAGCTTTCGCACCTCCTTGCGATCGGTAATCGTGATGCAACGTTCGGTGGTTTTGGGCATGAAGGAACGGGTGTCAAGATTCGTGATTGGGATCCACTCATGGGCCATCAAGGTCAACGACAGGTGTTAGCGCTTCGAGTGGTCCCGTCGGAAACTTATGATACCTACTACAGCTATTTTTATCTCGCAGATAAAAACGAATGGCGATTGTTTGGCGTGGGAAATAAATACAACAAAGGCAAGCCGCTGAAGTCCCTCTGGGTCGGTAGCTTTGTTGAAGTACCAGGACCGCCACATGTTCAGCGGACAGGTTTATACCCTCGTGAAATGCGGTATCGAGGGTGGGTGGTTCAGGAAGATGGTCAGCTTCTTCAGCTCGATACCATGTCGGGTGGCGATGTTGATAAGCAGACAGGGCTGACGTACACGCATCGGGGCGTAACCGACGATGGTTGGTTTTTTCTTCGAACAGGTGGGCGCAGCTTTCATAAGCCACTTTCTGCGAAAGGTGTTGAGCTCACAAAACGTAACCAACTCAAAGATCTTCCCGCGTATCTTGCACCAGAGCATAAAAAGTCTTTATTAGGAGTTCCTTCTAAAGTAATAGTTCAGTCAGTGGAAAGTACTTCTGCTGGTCTTGAAATAGCGTGTCAGATTGAAAGTCTTGGAAGCAATCCAGAACTCGAGGTGTACTGGGGAACCCAAGATGGTTTGACATTTGCAGATCGTTGGGAACATTCGGAACCCATTCCAAATATAAAAGAGGGAAAGAATGAGTTTGCATTGAAAAGTGCTGTGCCTTTTAACAATGCCAAACTACGCCTTTTCCTGAAGAACGATGACGGGCAGTTTTGGTCCGCGATTAGTACCCGTGTTACAAAATAGGGAGAAACATATCGGGTCTGACAGAATGATAACTGAATCCATACAGATGGCGCGAACTCAAAGATCAATTAGGAGTAGCCAATGCATTCTGCACTGAACAACAATCTTTTTCTTGTGAAAGAACATGTTGGATTATTTAAAGCTGCAAATAATTTTGATATTTACGATCCAGAGTCTGGTGACGTCATTTTGCATTGTCGTGAACCACGACTTGGAATGCTGACCAAATTATTTCGCTTTACTGACTATAAGCGACTTACTCCATTTGAAATTGAGATTACGACACCATCTGGTGAGCCTGTCTGTTCAGTACACCGTGGCTTTTCATTTTTTCTTTCAACGGTTGAAGTCCGTGATGCACAGAATGAAGTAATTGGATCGTTTAAGCAGCAGCTTTTTTCTATAGGCGGTGCGTTTACTGTATTGAGTGCCTCTGGCAAAGAGCTCTGTCACTTAAAAGGTTCGTGGACAGGATGGAACTTTCGGTTTGTAGCCGATGATGGAACCGAGTTTGCCCACGTTACAAAAAAATGGTCTGGTGTCGGCAAAGAACTCTTTACAAGTGCCGACAACTATGTGCTGGAGATTGAAGATTCCGTTCCAGCTGATAATCCACTTCGGCAGATTATTTTTTCTGCTGTGATGTGTATCGATATGGTTCTTAAGGAATAGGCAGAGAAGATTCTGCTGGTTACACAGTATGTTGATGTGCGATGAGTCCGAAAGCACCACTGGTATTAGCTGGCCTACTCTTTGAGCAAGTAGTCGGGAAAATCTTTTATGGTTTTGCAGGCAACTTGTTCCATGACCTGCTGCAGTTGCCGCTTCAGAATAGTAATTGTCTGCACACCACCTTGTTTTCCCAGTGCGCCAACACCATACATGAAGGAACGTCCAAGGAACGTGAACTGGGCGCCACTTGCCAGCACGCATGCAACATCTGATCCATTTCGAATGCCTGAATCAAGCATGACAGTCATCTTGTCCCCAAACTGTTGTGCAAGTTTTACCATAGGCCGAATCGTTGATTGGCCGGCGTCAAGTTGTCGTCCGCCATGGTTTGATGAAATGATTCCATCAACACCAATCGATAAGACTTTTTCAGCATCCTCTTCTGTCACAATACCTTTGACAACAAGTTTGCCTTTCCAGAGATCACGTAATTTTTTAATACGGTCTTCTGTAAGTCTGCCTTGAAATGTTTTATTCATAAACAAGCCAAGGTGCTTCATGTTCAGCCCCTTTGGTATGTATGGTTTGAGTGAGGCAAATTCTGGTTTGCCTGCTATGAGTTGGTGTGCGCACCATGACGGCCTTTGCATCATTTGCACGATATTGCTGAGCGTCATCCGTGGAGGGATCGACAGACCATTTTTTATTTCTTTCGGTCGATATCCAAACGTTGGTGTATCAGCAAGGAGGACGAGTACAGGGAAGCCGGCATCTGCCGCCCGTGCAACGAGTTTATCTCTGAGGTCTTCTTCAGCTGGGTGATAGAGCTGAAACCAGGCACGACCGTCTGTAATGTTTGCAACATTTTCAATGCTTGCCGTACTAACAGTGGATAGGCAGAACGGAATATTTTGTTCGTGTGCTGCTGCAGCAAGTAGTTCACAGGCTTTGGGCCACATCAGTCCTTGTAGGCCGATGGGCGCAATACCAAATGGTGCATCGTACTTTATGCCAAAGAGTTCGACGGATAGATCAGCACCATCATATTCACCAATATATTTCGGTTGTAATCGAACCTCACGAATTTCAGCTGTGTTGCGAGCGAGGTTGATTTCACTGTTACAGCCGCCCTCGAGATATTCGAATGCAAACTTTGGCATGCGACTTTTTGCTTTTTGACGGAGGTCTTCAATTGACGGGTATCGTGGATCAATCGACACGGCCATAGTTTCTCCAGATTGCTTTATGTGCACACGCTTCGGTTGATCAATCGTACGAAGACCTGGTCAATCTCACAAAGACTTGGTCGATCGCATGAAGAATATTCAGCTATAATACCATCACTTTGACTGCTTTTCAGAGTTGAAAATTGACAGGAAGAAACCAGTCTAATGACCGAATGCGGTTGAAATTGAAACACACCAGTCTTTTCAAGTTGGTTCTGACATGCGGTCACTCATTGTTTTCTTTTCCCTCAGTCTGCCTTGCATGGGCGCCCCTTTCTTCGATGAATTTACGAAGCAGCAGATTCCAGCATCAGGGAAGGGTGTTCCAGAAGTCGCGCTTTCTGGTAGTCAGGTAAAAAATATTCAGTATGCAGAGGTAGGCGGAAAGCCACTGCTACTCGATCTTTACCTGCCAGAAAAACCAGAGGGCTCACCGCTGGTTATCTGGGTGCATGGTGGTGGCTGGAAGGGCGGTTCAAAACAAAACTGTTTTGTGAAGTGGCTTTCAAATTTCGGCTATACGGTTGCAAGCATCAATTATCGATTGGTTGATGTCGCGAAATGGCCCGCTCAATTACATGACTGTAAAGGCGCTGTTCGTTGGCTCCGAGCAAATGCAAAAACGTATGGGTACAACCCAGACTGTGTCATCGCAGCTGGGTCAAGTGCTGGTGGGCATCTTGTAGCACTCCTCGGGACGACAGGTGACAACGATGAACTCGAGGGTGCTGTTGGAGGCAACGGTGACCAATCATCACGAGTGCAGGCTGTTGTTGACTACTACGGGGCAACCGACTTTTTACTCAGAAGTAAAACCCAATCGTGGAAGGTGAATAAGCCGGGTTCAGTTGTCTATAACCTGTTAGGTGGCCCGGCCAATCAGCTCGTTGACAAGGCAGAACAGGCCTCTGCAAAGTTTCATGTAACACCGGATGATCCACCACTGCTTGTTTTTCATGGAGTACAAGATACGACAGTATTGATGAATCAGACCGATGCGATTGAAGAAGCATATGCAAAAGTAGGCCTACCTGTAACGGTTTACCGGTTAGAGAATTCGGGGCATGGTGGAACGGAATTTTATGCAGGGAAAAATGCCAAACATCTTTGTGCGTTTTTAGAGACAATCTGTTCTGAGCGGTAAGTGTGTATGCTTGAGATGGCGGTTAGAAAAACAGAGTAACAGGAAGACCTATGAATCTCTTTATGTCAGAGCGTCGTCAAGTTCTTTCCATAGTAGGTTGGGTGCTGGCCGCATATTCATTGGGCTTGTGTACTGCTTCCGCGCAAGGTACGGCAACGGAAGCAGAGTTCGAAGTTTTTCAGTATGGAGATGTTGAGCGACAGTATGTGTTGCACCTGCCAGACGATCTTCCCGAGCATGCACCGCTTGTATTCTTTCTTCATGGGTATCATGGCAATGCCCGGAACTATGCCAAGATGGGTATGAGTCGAGTGGCAGATGCCCATGGGTTTGCTGTCGTCTATCCGCAAGGCACGCCGGACAGACGGGATGTTGCTCACTGGAATGCGCGGCTGGCATTGAGTGACACTGATGACATCGGGTTTTTGAGCGAGCTAGCAAAGAATCTTCAGCGCACGCATAACCTCGATCCGGATAGAACATTTGCAAGTGGTGTTTCGAATGGTGGATTCATGAGCTACACACTCGTGGCTGAGCGACCAGATGTGTTTAAAGCGGTTGCTTCTATCATCGGTACAATGAGTGGCTATACGTGGGAGCACCGCGACAACATACAGCCAGTACCTGTATTACAAATATCTGGACTCGATGACCGAATTGTTCCCGTTGACGGCAGCATGAGACCCTTTGGCGGATGGGGTGGGGCACCAGATCTATAGACAATTATTGAATTCTGGAAGGACCTCGAACAGACAACGACAGAAATAGTCATCGAGGTAACAGCAGATACAACTGCATATCAATATGGTGATGGTGTAAAAGGGTGTGAGGTGTGGTTGTACGAGGTGAAGGGCTGGGGACACCGGGTTCCTGGTCCAGGAAAACTTGGTGTGCATTCGGTGGATCTCGTCTGGGAATTTTTTAGCCGATTCTAGAAAAAACATTCCTGAAGAACTATTTCCTTTACTAGCGGGATGCATTTGGAATGAAGAAGATCTCTGACATAAAAGTTGCCAGCAGCGATGAAGATCGTGAGCGAATCTTTCGATTCCGTTATGATGTGTACGTAACAGAGATGGGGAAAAGTCCTGCCGAGGCTGATCATCAGAAAAAGATCATTCGCGATGAGCTCGATAATGACGCTCATCTTCTCTACGCTGAAGACGAAGGACAGATTGTTGGCACTGTTCGGCTCAATTGCAGATCAAAGAAAAAGTTTCCAGCTGTATGGGAGCAGAGATACGATATTGAAAAGTTTGCACCATCGTTTGGCGACCACATTTCCATGACCTCGCGGATGATGGTTGCCAAAGACTATCGAGGGTCGAGTGTTCCTGCTGCATTGGTTGGTGCGGTGTACAGCGCTGGCCGGGAGATGGGGAGTAAGTTTGACTTTTGTAATTGCGCACCATCCCTACTTGAGTTTTATGAGCAGATTGGCTTTCGTCGATTCACGGACGGTTTTATGGATGAAGATAATGGGTACCATGTACCTCTTGTCATGCTCGTTCGTGACACACAGTATCTAAAACAGGTTCGGAGTCCTCTTTATCGAGTAGCAAGAGATTTTGAACATGAGCCTGAAACGGGCGAGTGGTTTCAGAAAACCTTTCCATCACATGCTGGCATAGCAAACAGTCGGTCTCGGAATACCGAAGAATTTTGGAAACAACTGTCCGATCAACTTGCAGAACCACCGACTGAATGTATTTCGCTTTTTGAGTCACTCAGTGATGAAGAAGTCAGCAGCTTCTTACGATCCGGAACAGTTCTCAGCTTACGGCCTGGCGACAAGATCATTCGTCAAGGAGATGTTGGCGATGAAATGTACATCATTCTTTCGGGTGTCGCAGAAGCTGTCAGTAGAAAAGAAAAGCAGGAACACTCTTTAGCAATCATGTCGAAGGGGCAGATTTTTGGTGAAGTCGCATTTATTTCGAAAGCGGTTCGCAGTGCAGATGTGAATGCGCTCACAGAGATGCAGGTGCTCATAATCAGCAAGAGTTTTCTGACTCGGGCCATGAGAAAGCAACCAGAAATTTCAGCAAAAGTTTTATTGAATCTTTCATTGATACTGGCCCAGCGGTTACGCGATCGAACTGATTCGTGGGTTGAGGCAATGGCTGGTTAAGTACGCTCTTGCGAGTTCGTACGGTACTGATAAATCAAAGTTGTAAATACTTTCAATGAAGGAATTCTAAATGAGTGACAATTCGGCAGGTTCCTATGCGTTCGGTACATTCGATGAAAATCAGGATGAACTTGCTCGACTGAAACAGCAGGCTGCGATTGTCAGCGAGATGGAGGGGCGTGTTCTTCGTGACGTTGGGTTGAAGCCTGGCATGCGCGCGCTTGATTTGGCATGTGGCCCCGGTGTTGTGACAGCTCTCTTAGCTGAAACGGTTACCCCGGCTGATGTAATCGGAGTAGACCTGAGTGAAGATCTGCTTAATGAAGCTCGTGCCTATCTGAAGGGTCGTGGTACAGACAACGCAACGTTTCAACAAGGAGATGTCTATTCGCTTGATGAATCACTCGGTTTGTTTGATTTTATCTACACACGTTTTCTATTTCAGCATCTGGCTGATCCGAAGCAGGCATTGTCAAAGATTTTGCCGAGACTGTCACCCAGTGGCATACTTTGTGTTGTAGATATTGATGATGCGTGGCTTACGTTACACCCTGAGCCAGCTGGTTTTCATCGTTTTACGAAACGGGCTGCCGAAGGGCAGGCACGGAGTGGCGGTGATCGAAATGTTGGCCGCAAGCTTGGCAGGATGCTGCAAGAGGCTGGACTTGAACAGGTCGATGTTCACGTCACAACTGTAAATTCTCACCAGTTGGGGATGCGTAATTTCCTTGATATTACGACAGGTTTTAAAAAAGAGCAGGTGGCAGAAGAATACGCAAATGAAGCGAGGGAAGACCTCGAAGAGATATACAAGTGTGTTGATATGAAAGATGCATGGGGTTTTGTGGCAGTCTTTGTGGCAACGGGCACGAAAGCCGAGAATAAAAGCGAGTGATCGATCTTGCAGAGCATCTTCCTGAAATGGCATGATCTCATCGAACATCTGGTTCTTACTGAGTGAAAGATATGGCTATTGCTGACCCAATCCTCACGATTCTGTTCGTTGATATTAGTGAGAGTTCGAAGCTGTACCGCTTGCTCGGTGATCAACAGGCATCTCGCGTGGTTACTGATTTCCTTGATCGACTTGCTGAAATCACTGATGCACACAAGGGTACCGTTGTTGATCGTATCGGTGATGAGTTGATGACGCTTTTTGAAGACGGATCATCAGCTCTTCGATCAGCGATCGCTATGCAATGGGCAGCAAACGACTTTACGCACGAGCACCTTTCCTCTGATTCACGATTAGCGGTTCGTGTTGGTCTCCATACCGGACCAACAATGATGGAGAACGGAAGGCCAAAAGGACAGTCTGTGTACAGAGCAAAACGCGTTGTTGAAAACACAAAGGCGCACCAGATTTTGCTCGACCATGAAACGTTTGGTTTCCTTGAGGATACGGGACAGTGGGACGTACGGCCACTGAATACGATTGGACTCAAAGGGCAGGGGAAGCCCGCATCTCTTGTTGAGGTGTTCTGGAACAAAGCAGAATCAACGGCCTTGAATCACCAGAAGCCGCAGCTGCCAACAGCGGCTGTGGGTGTTACGTTAGAAGCCGGTGGTGACACGATTCAGGTTGAAGAGCATCAACGAATCTCGGTTGGTCGGCTTGCACCGTGCGAGATTGTTCTGCCTCATTCGTCGATATCAAGAATTCATGCGTACTTTAAAAGCCGTAAGCAAAGCATTTACGTTGAAGATGTAAGCACCAATGGCTGCTATGTTCAGCAGGATGGAGAGGCGTCCCCAAACTTTGTGCATGGTGACGAAGTGGCTCTTATGGGATCGGGGCTGATAGGTCTGGGAAAGCCACCGGAATCTGGCTCGCTGCACACCATTCGCTATGCCTGTATCTCCTCGTAGGGTAAGCCGGCAAACCCTCAGGCAGATTGCTATCGTTCTGTTGAATGAGTCGTTCTGATGTCAGAAGTCATTCAGCGTATCGATCAGCTTGTGAAATCCGTGAATGCGGGTGCTGCATATGAAAGGAATCTGTTTTCGTTACATTAGGTGGTAGCGGGAATTGAGTTGGGGATTTTTCTTACTCGTTTTCTCACTCATATTCAACATTTCTCTTTACCCTTTGATGTGCTTTTACAAATGATGAAGAAAATCGTACTGGCTTTTTTGGTGAGTATTTCATTCGCCAACTTTTGCGTTACCACGGCAGATGATCGACCAAATATTCTGTGGGTCGTGAGTGAAGACAATAGCCATCATTGGCTTGGCTGTTATGGAAATGAACAGGTAAGTACGCCAAATATTGACCAGCTTGCGACAGAGGGTGTGCGATACAAATTTGCTGATTCCAATGCACCAGTCTGTGCTGTCGCCCGCAGCACCTTAATAACCGGTCGCTATGCATGCAGTATCGGTACG
>CBFIHW010000094.1:0-11566 GCA_965662325.1 uncultured Pirellulales bacterium
ACACCAGCGTTGTTCTTTAAGACTGTGTCACCGGCTGTGTCACTGGCGTAGAGGTTGTTATCTTGGTCTTTATTTAAGAACGTATTCCCCGCCTCTTCGATCGCCGTCAGCACCGGTGCTACAGGTCCGCCACCATTCAACTGCACAGAAAATGTGTCGCTGTCGGTTGAGTTATCAAGTTTTGATGTGGCAGTCACGGTAACGTCAACAGAACCTGATTCATCACCAACTGGTGTCAGCACAAGATTGCCGTTGCCGTCGAGCGATGCTGTGAGCTTTGCTGGGTCAGAGACATCAAACGTGTAGTTGAACAAGTCTGACTCGTCAACTACATCAGCATTGTCAATCTTTACAAAGTCCTCCGGGCGGATAATAAAGTCTCCGGAGCCGTCTCGAATCCCATTTCCTTCCCCATCAGTGCTCCAGTTATACAGAGGAAGCTCCATCAATGCCGTGTTTGCATAGTAGGCATCTGCTCTGAAGGTCAGTGGCTGGTTCATCGTATCAACAACCGTCATGCCAGAGCCCAAGACCTTACCAAATTGCGTATGCCCACCGTTTTCACTGTCAAGAAAAGTGTTGTCGCTGATATTGAAATAAAACTGACTTGTTGCACCTTCCGGGTTGTTATCTGGTTTGGCCATCGCGATCGTACCGCGAGTATTTGAGTTACCTGGCTCGTTCCGAACCGTGCCGATGGGCACTATGCCAACAGGGTCAGTCAGAGTTTGATCAGGATAATCAGCCCGTTCTGTCGGTGCTTTAAAGCCACCACCCTGAATAACAAAATTAGAAACAGATCGATGGAAAATGGAATTGTCATATGCATCACTATTCACATACGACAGAAAGTTGGCATTTGTCTCGTCGGTTGAACCATCCGATGTCAACTCAACATAGAAGTCGTTGTCTGTAAGTGGTGCATTTGTTTCAAACTTCACAACAGTGCCAAAGACTTCGTTATCTTCAAACTTGCCTTCTAATGAGATAGCAACGGGGGCATCTGTGACCTGGACAGGATCAGCCGAAATCAGTGCTGCAACATCAGCTGCAAGAAGTTGCTTTGGCTCAAGCGTCTCGCAAGAAAGAAAACTTCTTTGTTGTCGCGTACGTCGCCGGCGATGTGATCTACGAGAAACCGTCTCCCTCCGAGAGAGATGGAGCGTCTCAAAAAGCCTTGACAGAGCATTCATGGTTTTTCTGCTTTTATCTAATGCCCTGTCCAACTTGCCCGAAGGAACACGGCGATTGATTTCTCTTGTGTTTGGTGTTTCTCAACGTATCGAACATGACGCAACGGCTTCTTAACTGCCTATGAGGTGGCTCCTCACATCAGATCTATACGCGAAATACCCCAAATCGGTTCATAATTGCCCTGCCACACTTATTTTCGACGGATTCTCGTTCTGAGTCAAGATTTTGTTCGCAAACCGAAAATACATTGAAAAAACTCACTTTTTTGCAATCTTCTCTCTTTCACCAGAGTGCCGAGTGAGGTCAGTTTTTTATCGCTTTTCGCACCAAATCCGTAAATTCCGTCCGGTAACTGCCGGGATCATCCCCAAGTGCCTCGCCCGCAATTCGCCCAACTTTTTTATACGTCATTTCACCGGACTCTTTCGAGCCCCGTAACAGCATCCCAAAACTGGCCACAGCTGAGGCAAATCGCAGATCATCAGAGGCTTCTTCAAACGCGGCACCACGGTCGGCAAGTGGAAATTCCCTGAGTGTGCTCACACTACCCTCCGGCTGCTTCCAGCGAAGTTTTACAGTCAGTAAATCATCACTCGGCTCACCGTCAGCACCCTTCAGTACGGGTGGCTCAGGCTGCTGCTGATACTTCAGCGGCTCTGCACCCCGGCCCGGGGCAACACCACGTGGCACAATTTCATAAAGCGCGGTCACACTATGACCGGCACCAATTTCACCAGCATCCTTCGTGTCATCACGAAAGTCTTCGGCTGCCATCACCCGGTTCTCATAACCAATCAATCGATACTTGGCGACTGTCGCCGGATTAAACTCAACCTGCAACTTCACATCCTTTGCAACCGTAATCGTACTACCAGTGAGTTGTTCAACCAAAACCTTTCGAGCTTCACGCAGTCCATCGATATACGCATAGATCCCATTCCCATTATCAGCAATGCGTTCCATCTTGGCATCCTGAAGATTCCCCTCACCAAAGCCAAGCACGGTCAAAAAGACGCCGGTCTTGGCCTTTTTTCGAATGAGCGACTCAAGCGCATCGTCACTGGTAATACCTACATTCAAGTCACCATCGGTTGCCAACAGCACCCGGTTGGCGCCACCTTCAACAAAGTTCTCTGTCGCCTGCTCGTAGGCCAGCTCAATACCAGCACTGCCATGCGTCGATCCACCAGAAGAAAGTGAATCAATGGCCTCGAGTATTGTCTCTTTATCATCCCCAGGTGTTGGTGGAAGTTTCAGGCCAGCATTGCCAGCGTACGTCACCAACGAGATGCGATCGTTGGCAGAAAGCTCCCGCACCAGCATCTTCAGGCTTTGTTTGACGAGCGGCAGTTTGTTTGCCGCCGACATCGAACCAGACACATCAACCAGAAACACAAGGTTGCCAGCAGGTCGTTCACCACGGTCAATGTCCTTTGCTTTCAGGCCAATGCGAACGACCAGCCTGTCTGTATGCCATGGTGAAGACGCTGCTTCAAGTGACACGGCAAACGGGTCATCTCCTGTTGGGGCCGGATCATCGTATGAAAAGTAATTAATCAGCTCTTCAATTCGCACCGCGTTTTTGGGTGGTCGCCGACCACTATTTAAAAACCGCCGCACATTGGCATAGCTGGCCGTATCAACATCAACAGAGAACGTCGAAAGTGGTTCCTGCATCGGGTCACGGAGTGGATTTTCCGTAATGGCAGCATACGTTTCTCGGTTTGGCCGAACATGTCGTTCGGTGAGATCACGGCCAAAATACAGTTTGTCAGCCTCGATAATTCGTTTTTTACTGGCAATCTTTTCTTTTCCACGAGAAAGAGAGCGTGGTTCAGTGACTGCGAGCGAGTTGTTGAGAGCCATGGTTGGGCGTTCAGATAACGTTGACGCCGGCCCGCTCATTTCCAGCTCGCCTTTCGTTGCCTGAGTCGGCACCTGAGTAGGCATTGGTGCCGCAGCAAGTACATCCGCGCTCGACTGCAAAGGCTCAGCTTGTTCATCCGCGTCGGCCATCGCGCCACCACCAACTTTCACTCCGCTTTGACGTGCGGAGGCGTCACTGGCAATCATGTCACCAGCAATCCCAGCAGAACGTTCAGCAGAACGCCCAGCAGAGCGAGCTGCTTGAAAGCCATCGGCACGCTGTTTTGCTGCTGGCATCGTCTGCTGTTGCTGTTCTAAAGAACGAACGACCGGAGAGCGAAAACCTGGAGAACGAGCACCTGGCTGTGCAGCACGTCGAGATTTCATCCGGCCTTCGGCTGGCAGCATGGCAATCTCATCCGACAGCTCTTCCGCTTGGTCAACCACCTTTGTCTGGATGGACTCTTGCTGAAGCTCGATTGCCTTTTGCTGAAGTATGTCTGGCTGCATAACAACAATGACCGCTATGACAGCAGCAACACTTGCCAGCCCCGAAAGCCAGCCGACGATACGACGGTTGTTCTTCTTGTTCTGGCCCACTGTGTCTGTACGTGCAGCAGGTGAGACTGAGCCATTCTTGGCAATTGCCGCAAGCACAGCCTGCCGTACTTCTTTTCGTACTGGGTCATCAGCAAGTGAGGCAGTTTCTTCTGCCGCAATCTGTTGAAGAGCTTCTGCAACTTGTGTTGTGTCAGCTATCAGCTGATCAGCCTCGGCACGGTGTTGCCCTGTGCGTATTTCTGCAGCTTCAGCAGCTCCCGTTGAGCCTGCTTCGAGTTGCCCCAGAGCTTCTATTGTGAGGAGCGACTGCTGTTCTTCACTGAGTTGTGAGGAGTCAGCGTGTGGCTTGTTTGGCGTGTTTTCGTTGTGTTCATTGTGACTATTCATCATGACATCCTCGTCGTGTGTTCAGTGGAAGCATCGTGCAATAGCTCACGAATCCGCGGATGCGTTCGGAGCGTGGTCAGTCCGCGATGCGTCAGCACCCGAACGTTTGCTTCACTTCGCCCGGTCACTTCAGCAGTCTGTCGCGAAGACAGACCGCTGCACCAAAGGTCGAGTGTTTCCCGCTGTGCAGGAGGAAGATGGTCAAGCAACTGACTGACAAGTTTCGTCAGATCATGTCGCTCGGCGAGTGTTGCCGGATTCTCCTCTCGAGTATCCAGCGGTGTAGGGATAGCTGTTGTTTCAGAATCATCTTGAAGAAACGTCTGTTCTCTGCCCGCCCGTCTGAGATGGTCAATCGCTTTATTGCGACAGACCCGAAAGAGCCAGGGTGCCACCCGGCCTTGAAGTTGCTCCTGCGACTGCTCGCAGAGTTTGACAAACGCATGCTGAACAGCATCATTTGCCAGGTCGAGGTCGTTGAGAAGTCGCCGAGCATATCTCAGCAACGGCAACTCATACGCCTCAACAGCCTCCAGCACCCAATATGATGGGTCACCGGGTGATGGCTCACCGCCTGTGGACATGTTACGTCCTCCGAGTGGAACAAAGTGGTTCTACCCGGATGACGACGGGGCCAGTCTGGTGTTACACAAAAATGTGTTACTTCTCGTCAGCTGCCGGGTTAGGGGTGGCTTCCCCCCCAATACTCTTAAGCAGACTGAACAGATCGCTATCCGTCGAGAGCACCAGCGTACTATCTCGTCCAAGCGTGGTTTTATAGGTGTCCAGCGTCTTTACAAAGGTATAGAAGTCAGCCGCCATCGGGCTCGACGTATACGCATTGGCATATATTTCGGAGGCTTCTGCATCGGCCTGACCTCGAATCTGTTCCACTTCGCGGTAGGCGTCGGATTCAATCTGGGAAAGATCTCGTTCTTTCTTTCCACTAATCTTCGCAGCTTCACCAGCCCCCTCAGAGCGGAACCGCTCAGCAATCTGAAGCCTCTCAGACTTCATTCGGTCATAGATCTTTTCAATCACGCCCTGCTTATAGTTGAGTCGTTTTATCTTGACATCCAACAGTTCAATACCCCAGATGCCAACCTTTGGAGAAGCCGCTGCAAGAATCTGATCTTCCAGTCGATGTCGGCCAATGCGAATAGGGGGCAGCACACCGATCGTTCCACCGGATTCTGCAAGGATCGCATCCTGTTCAGGGACTCGATCTTTATCTGAACGGACCACTTCAATTAGGTCATGCCGTGCAATCACGTTTCGGGTTTCACTCCCGATAATGTCATCAAGCCGTGACAGTGCACTCCGTTCATCACGTAGGCTCTGAAAATACCGCAATGGATCAGCAATTCGCCATCGTCCAAAGGTGTCAACCACAACATAGAGTTTGTCGCGTGTGGTCATTTCACTTGGTTGGCCATCCCACTCGAGAATCCGTTTATCAAAACTGTTGGCTGTTTGCACGAATGGAATCTTGAAATGGAGCCCCGCACCTGAGGCAGAATCGACTGCATTTATGGGGCTTCCAACAGGGCGACCAAATTGCGTAATGACCACCTGTTCTGTTTGGTCAACGGTGTAAGCACAGCCAAACACAACAATGGCAATCAGCACAATTGCTGCGAGACCGGCTGGTGAAAACAAAAAGTCACCAACACGACGAGCGAAGACAAGAACAGGGTGATTAATTGGCATGGGGCTCATCGTTTTGCCTCCGGTGAAAGTTGTTGGAGGTTCATCAGCGGCAGGAACTGCTGGACATCTGCATCAAGAATGACCTTACTGCCGAGTTGTGGGAGAATTTCACTGATTGTTTCGAGATAGAGCCGCTGTCGGGTGACATCAGGTGCTTTTTCGTACTGTTCGAGTAGTGCTGAAAACCGTGCAATATCGCCTTTTGCCTCGTTAACACGTTTGACGGCGTAACCCTCCGCGCCCTGAATCGTGCGTTCCGCTTCACCGCGGGCACGGGGTACAACTTTGTTGTACTCACCATTGGCCTGATTAATCATTTCTTCCCGTTCCTGCTGGGCTCGGTTGACCTCGTCAAAAGAGGCCTGCACGGCAGACGGCGGATGCACATTTTTTAGTTGAACCTGCTGCACGCGAAGTCCCATTTCAAGACTCTGGACCAGATCAGTCAGTTTTGTGATTGCAGCACTTTCAATGCCTTGTCGACCGATGGTCAGCACTTCGTCAACGGTGCGGTCACCAATGACTTCCCGCATAACACTTTCAGCAAGGTCACGGAGCGTTGCGGCTGGTTCACGCAAATTAAAAAGGAACTGTTCCGGGTCACTGATTTCATATTGCACAACCCATTCCACATGAGCAGCGTTGAGGTCACCCGTGACCATGTCCGCTTCGCGATCCTGCTCACGTGAAATCTGATAGAGGTCATTTGCACCACCGGTGCCAAAACCGAATTCCATTTTCAACTGTCGCTTCACTGGCAAAATTGTGACGCGATCAATTCCAAACGGCAGCTTGAAGCGAAGGCCTGGGTCGACTGTGCCGGTGTACTTTCCAAAACGTTGGATGACGCCAACGCTTTCGGTCCCCACCGAATAGACACTGCTCGAAAGAAGTGCCAGCCCAGCAATAACAATGGCTGCAAGCGGCACCAATGACCGACTCCAGCGTGGGTCGATCTGAGGGATTTCAATGCGAAATTCTTGAGACATGGAACCTGTTTTTCAGAGTTTTGAGCCATGACGCGCGGTACCGCAGTCGGCGGCCTGAAGGAAGCATCATACTCTCTGTAAGGAGTCTAGGTCCCCTGACCCGTAGAGTCACCCAAAACAAAGCGGTTTTCTATATATAGAGTCATAAAGTCTGGGGTGAAACCGATACAAACGACATAAAACCACCAGAAAGGTCCTAAAAGTAGCCATTTTCAAGCTACGGAGGCCCGAGGCCCTGAAGTCGTCGGTGTTTTTTGGGTTTGAGAAAACGTCATGCTTCAATTCGTTTGGCAAACCGGGCAGTTGCTTCAAACTGAAAACGCTCCGGGTGCACCAACTCGGCGAGCACTTCGAGTGAATCGACCAGTCGCGGGCCTGGTCTATTGAATAGGTGGTGCCCGTCTACGCCAAAAAGATTTCCTTTGCGGGCCGCTCGAAGATCCTTCAGGTAGGGCCAGACAGCCGGCGTCTTCGCCTCGTTGAGCACCCGTTCCAGTTCAAAGCCACACGGTATCAGGATCACGATATCTGGATCAGCCGCAGCGACGTCGGCCCACTCAATCCAGTGAGATTTCCCGGCTTCGGCCCCTAAGGCATCAGTTGCACCTGCCATATGAATCATCTCAGGCACCCAATTTCCTGCAGACATGGGAGGATCGAGCCATTCGATGAGGGCGATATTTGGTTTTGGATTACCTCGGGAGAGTACGTCGCACCGAGTCGTAATGTGATCGCAGCGTGTTTTTAATTCAGAGATGAGATGGCTGGCCTGTTCTGGTGCCCCAAGCGCTTCCCCAACACGCACAATATCGGAAAACAGGTCGTCGAGTGATTCTGGCGAAAGAGTCAATACGTGTGGTGATTTTCCACCTTCAAGGCGGATGGAGTCTGCTACTGAAATGACCTGTGTAGCGTCCACTGCACACACGTCACATGCTGCTTGTGTGAGGATCAAATCAGGAGCAAGTTGGGCGAGAAGCAATTCATTTATCGAGAACAGCGGGTTTCCACCCGAGGCTTTCACTTGCTGGTCGATATCTGCACTGGATGCCATCGGGTCAATCCGTGCCGCTGTCAACTCTGGAAGGCTTTTCACTTCAGGTGGCCAGTCACACTCATGGCTTCGCCCCACCAGACAGTCAGCTGTTGCAATCGACGAGATAAGCTCTGTGCCTGCAGGGAGCAGAGAGATTGTTTTTGGAAAGACACGTGTTTTTTTCAAAGAACGTGGTGGCATAAGAATTTCATTAAATTGATTGAGAACCAGCGGCCTCAGTTCGACTTACCGTGTTTTCCGGGACGAAAAATGTAACGCTTCGTCTGTGACAACGTTACCAAATACACGTTTTGTACTGCGCAAACGCTTTATAAAGCAGTTATGAAGGCTTGGGGTGACACGGTCCCACAGTACAGTACGGTCATCAAAAGAGGTGCATCGAATAAATTGAGTAGTTAAATTGAGGGGGTTTTGTTGTTGGTTGGTAAACTTTGATGAAATTTTTGCCAAAACCAATTCGTTGATGTTGGGGAAGGCAAGTGATAACGTCGGATTTAAATTGACTTTGCCAAGGACCCCACTGTGATCGATATCCGTTGAGTCTAGACCCTCGGGGGGTAATTTTCAAAATCCGGTTAGGCCGTCGTTCCGCTTTGTTGAAGGTGCGTGGCCTGATTTGGATCGAGGATAACTTGCATACATTTTGATTGTTGTTTCAGTACAAATCTGAAGGTTGAGTACTTATGAGGTTTCCCGATTGGTTCGGATCAGTGCATTTTCTCTTTTCATCACGCTCTCGTGGATTGAGGCAATCTCGTGTCGGTAAGAGAGATCGCCAACGCGATCGAGATGCTTTTCAAAAAGTCGAAGGACTTGAGCCACGAAAAATGCTGGCTTTCGAATACGTCGCTTCGTATATCGAAACAGAGTCGCCATTTCATCAGGTCGGAGATGTCTCGACACCAGAGCTTGATATTTCACCTCAACAGATTGTACTCAGGTTCACGCCAGAAACACAGATTGACCCAGCCTCTCTTACTGGGGGAATAATTGTCGAGCGCAGTGGCCGTGCCAATGATCCGTTTGGAGAGACTGGTTCCTTCCAGGATGTTACCGTGCCCCCTGGTGCGATTGTTGTAGATGATGCCCCAAATGAAAATCAGGTTGTCATTCGCTTTGCGAACAGTTTGCCAGATGATACGTACCAGATCACGATCAATGGGCTGACAACACTTCCAGACGAAACCGGTGCCGTCGAGCAATTCAATGAGGGCTCACCGACAACAGTACCTTTCCGACTGAGTTTGGGTCCAAATGTTGTGTCTGTTGTTCCTCAACCGTTATCTCGTCCGAGCCTTGCTGGTGACCCAGAAAATCTCACACTGAGCCAATCTGCAAATGAAATTGTTGTGTATTTTGACGGCAGTGAGCCGATGGACCAGGCGTCTGTCACAAATTTAAGCAATTATCAACTTATCGAGATCGACGAAGCTACTGCCGTGGAGCAGGGGGCTGTGTCTCCTCTAGGTGCAACATACACGCCTGCAACGAATAGCGTTGCTCTTCAGTTTTTGTCAATTGATGACAACAAAACCTTTCGGCTGGAAATAGGCAGTGAGCTTGTAGATGATGTTCTTGAACATACAACTTTTCTTGCTGCAACTGACACCGACACCATTGAGCTGGTTGATGTCACTGACATTATCGACGGCATGAGGGTCTACGGTTCCAATATTCCTAAAGGTGCAGTAGTTGTTGGTGCGCCTGTTGGCAACGTCATTACAATCAGCAAAAGCATACCCGAAGGCACAACGATAGAAGCCGGTGAAACATTACAGTTTCGACCTGGGGCGAACCCAATAGACGAAGCAGGAGGCGGTGCCGGAACATCTTTTAATACTTCGCAGGGTTTCGGAGTTGCCGATGCACTTGCTGTCTTGCCGGCAGAGGGCGTTTTGATCGACGGGGTCATCAGTACGAATCCAACAATTACTTCAACTGCACCGATTGTTGCAGGGGAAAATACAGAACTCAATTTCCCTCGCAATGCCGGCTCGATTGATGAATCAGGGCACAGAGACATTCCAGTCAACCTGGGCCAGGAGCGTCACGGCCAATTGTTTGAAGTAGTCCCTGCCGTTGAAATTCCAACACGGTTCTACAATTTCAGAAGCGACTACGGGACAGATCCTCAAGGCCAACCTCTCGCAAATCAGATTACTGAAACACAGAAGCAACGCACTCGAGAGATTTTTGAAATCTTCAGTCGATACCTCGGTATTCAGTTTGTTGAATCTGCTGATCCGGAAACTGATCCTGCGCTGACCATGACGATAGTGACTGGAGATTTACGCGCTTTTGATACGACAATTCCGACAACTCCGGCAGGCCTTGCAGGACAGACAGATAGAAACAATGACGGTACCGTTGATACAAATGTGGCCATCATGGATTCGACTGAGAACTGGGGTCTCAGCGAGTACGGTGGTTTCTGGTTCCGCACGGCCATGCAGCAGATCGGTGAGCTTCTTGGTCTTCACCATTCTTTTGATCTGCCATCGATCATGGGAGGCGGTTTAAACGGCGAAGCAATTTTCCCCGGCGACTATGACCTCGTTGAGGCCCGGCAACTGTATCCGAATGCCGGGTCAGATATTGACATATACAAGTTCACGCTTTCTGGCGATGGTTTTTTTACTGCAGAAACTGTTGTGAACCGTCCTGGTGATCCTGTCACCAGCAAACTCGATACAGTACTCACACTTTACCGGGAAGACCCAGCAACGCAGGAAAGAGCCATAATTTCCCGGAATGATGATTCCTTTGGTAGTGATTCACGAATTGAACTAGATCTCACAAAATCAAACAGTGCCGGCGATGACTACACCTACTACGTTGCTGTGACAGCAGCTGGCAACGAATCATTCAATCCAGAGATTGAAGAGAGTGGCTCTGGCGGACAGAGTCAAGGTGCCTATCAACTCTCCATGAAGCATGTTGACAAGGCAACGTCCTTGAACACTGTGACAGACGCAAGTGGGACGGCACTCGATGGCGATCGAGATGGTCAGGCCGGTGGGGTGTTTAGTTTCTGGTTTCAAACCGCCGAAGCCTCAAAAACAATTTACGTCGATAAAATTGCAACCGCTGCATGGGCGACCGTCGGTACAGCGACAACCAACACTGCGGAAATCACAGTGGATGATGCTACGGGAATTACCACAGGCATGCGGGTCTATGGACAAAATATTCCTAAGGGCGTAACTGTTGTTGATGTTGATCTTGTTGGCGACGTTATCACCATTAGCGAGGCTATTCCACCAACTGCAATAGTCGCTGCCGACACAAGTCTTCGATTTGCGACGGCTGAAGATGATCAGGATGGATCGCTTACCAATCCATTCACAACAATTAAAGCTGCTATTGCAGAAGCGAATAAACTAGCAGCAGATTTCCGAACAATCCGGATTGTGGGGAATGAAGGCAATGAGGTCTCGGGTCCATCATTGCAAACTTCAGCCGGAGGAGGTGAGAATCCTCATCATTACTATGTTGGAAAAGACGACCAGGGAAATATTTTGAGTGATGGTGAAACGTTTATCGTCCCCGCTGGCGTCACCGTGATGATCGATGAAGGTGCGTCGTTCCGTATGCGACGTTCTATTGTTGAAGTAGGAAGCTCTTCACCACAATCTGGTGATAGTCGAGCGGGTGCCAGTTTGCAGGTTCTTGGTGTTCCGGATAAACCTGTGCGGTTTACTTCGACAGATCAGGCAGTTGTACCAAATATCGGACCAGCACCGTTGCGTTCGCGTGGTCACTGGGGGGGGGCTCGTTTTCCGTGCCGACTCTGATTGGCAGG
>CBFIHW010000095.1:0-11427 GCA_965662325.1 uncultured Pirellulales bacterium
AGAATGCGATCGATGCCAACCGCAGCAATGGCACTGCCAGACGGAGCTATGGCCAAAGGGTCGGTGGCATATTCCGCCTCTGAGGACATGATGACGGAAGACGCGAGTGCAGACATAGAAGCGTCGCTCAATTCCGTTGGCCAAAAAGAAACAGAAAGTAGTGGAGAGGAAAAAAATCAGAGAGGAAATGGTGCAGTTGCACCCCCACCTCGCACCAACATGGCGGAAACTGCTTTTTTCATGCCGACACTCACTTCGAATGAGGCCGGAAGTGTCACGCTTGAGTTTGTCTTGCCTGACACGCTGACAACCTGGCAATTCAAAGCACTTGCACACGATAAGCAGATGCGAAGTGGAACACTCTTTGATACCTGTGTGACATCAAAGGACTTGATGGTTGAGCCAATGCCACCTCGGTTTTTACGCGAAGGTGATAGTGTTCAGATTCCAGTCAAAGTGAGCAATACATCGAGCGGACGAATGTCGGGAACAGTGCGGTTCACTCTGTTTGATGCACGCACAAATGATAACCACGATGAACTAATAAAAGATAACAAGGAACAGTTTTTTGATTTGCCAGCGGGAGCATCCGAGGCAG
Source organism: uncultured Pirellulales bacterium (assembly GCA_965662325.1). Taxonomy (GTDB): domain Bacteria; phylum Planctomycetota; class Planctomycetia; order Pirellulales; family UBA1268; genus UBA1268. The sequence goes on from CBFIHW010000095.1 coordinate 599, forward strand.
TCTTTTTTACGGTGTCTATTACCGACGGAATAGATCTCCTCCGGTATCGTGCAACAGGAACAACGACCGGATCAGCCCGTCGTCTTTCTGATGGAGAGGAAGCGACACTACCTGTGCTGCCTCGAAAAGTGCTCGTTACGGAGACGATTCCAGTTACGGTGCGTGGTGGTGAACAACGCACAGTCGTATTAGAAAAACTGTTAGAGAGCAAGCAAGAAGGACCGTCTGCTATCGAAAGTGAGTCGCTGGCTATTCAGGCTGTATCAAACCCAGCATGGTATGCCGTGATGGCTCTTCCTTATCTGATGGAACGAACTGATGAAAGTGTTGATGCGATTTTCTATCGACTGTATGCAAATGCGTACGCAAAGCACCTTGTTGCAAGTGATCAACGAATTGACAAGGTCTTTGAGCAGTGGCGTGGTACGAAAGTATTGGATAGTCCGCTTGGAAAAAATGAAGTTCTTGTGAAGACTCTTCTTGCAGAAACACCATGGGTTCGTGATGCCACAAGTGAAACTGAGGCGAGGGCTCGCGTTGCAAATCTTTTTGATACCAACCGTGTTCGATCTGAGATTTCTTCAGCAATTGAACGCCTCAATAGCCTGCGGAATCCTGACGGAGGGTGGCCGTGGTTTCCGGGAGGTCGTTCCAGTGACACGATTACGCTATCTATCGTTTCAGGCTTTGGTCGACTTCGGGCGAATGGGGTCAGCATTGATATGGCGCTCGCGCAATCTACTTTGCCATGGATCGACGCTCGTCTTATTGAAGAAAAGCAGTCAGCTGAACAGCGGCAGGAGCGTGCTCGTAAAGCTGGGAACACAGCATTGGCCTCAGAGCCAGTGCTCACGCAGCTCGGTGTATTTGCTCTCTATGCACGAAGCTTTTTCTTGGCTGATGCTCCACCTACCGGGGAAGCGGCTGAAGCCCATGCATGGTGCATGCGGGTAGGACAAAAGAGTTGGATGGAACTCTCAAACAATCGTAGTCAGGGTCAGTTGGCGACTGCACTGTTTCGTGGCGGTAAGCGTGTAGCAGCAGAGTCGATTATTGAAAGCCTTAAACAACGAGCTGTTGGTGGGCCACGAGCTGAGCAGGCCGCTGATCGTGGCGAAGCCAATTGGCAAGGCATGTGGTGGCGAAACCGACATCCAATGTGGTGGAGTTGGGCTCAGGCACCTATTGAAACACAGTCGCTGATGATTGAAGCATTCGATGAAATTGTTGGTGACGCCGAATCAGTTGAAGCAATGAAGGCCTGGCTTATTCAGCAGAAGAGAACAAGCCGTTGGGCAGGAAGTCCTGCTACTGCAAATGCTGTCGGTGTGCTTCTGGGCCGAGGGGATGACCTTCTTGGTGATTCATCATCCGTTGAGGTGACAGTTGGCGGGGAGGCGGTCAAGCCCGGTGAGGATGGAGCAAGCAAGGTAGAACCAGGCACCGGTTTTTTTGAGAATAGATTTGTGCGTAAAGAAATTACGCCTTCGATGGCAGAAATTACTTTCCAAAAAGCCGATGGTGGTGGATTGGCATTTGGCGGGGTTCACTGGCAGTATCTCGATCACATTGAGAATGTTGAGGCATCTGGCCGAGATGAACTAGCAATTACAAAAGAAATTTTTACTAAAATAATGACGAAGTCAGGCCCTGTACTTGAGCCAGTGGTGGCATTAGAAAACGTGAGCGTGGGTGAAGAACTTGTTGTGCGGTTGAAAATCACAAGTGATCGAACATACGAGTTTCTTGAGCTCACAGACCACCGGCCGAGTGTCACCGAACCAATCAATGTTCTTTCAGGCTGGCGTTGGGCGGATGGTGTTGGTTGGTATCAGGTAACCAGAGACGCAAGCACACAGTTTTTCTTTGAACGATTACCACAAGGGACTCACGTCCTTGAGTATTCATTACGTGTCGCACACCGAGGGCATGTATCAAGTGGTTTCGCAACTATTCGCAGCCGCTATGCACCAGAATTCTCTGCACGCTCGCAGAGTCTTGGGCTGAGTACTCAATGACACGAAGTCATTTGGTAAAGTGAGACGGTACAGCAAACTGTCTGCAATACGGAGCCAATCCCGTATTGTTGTCTGAGAGAGATGTGTTTCTGAACATCTCAAGTAAAAGAAAGTTCCACCAAATGGGAAGAATAGTGATGAGAATAGCCTCAATCAGAATGGTGCTTGTAATCCTAAATTTGGTTTCTCTGATGCCGGCCTGTTTGGCGGCAGATTGGGGCACGCTGCAGCCACTTATGGTGATTCCAGAGAAGAGTGTGTTGCAGGAAACGTTTTCAAAAAGTGGACCAGTCAAGAAAACGAACTGGCAGAACCGTCAGGGTACCCGTTGGTCTATAGAAGACGGAGTCTTGCGAGGCCGACCATCTTCAGAGGAATATCAGGCAAGTCGAACACACCATTATGGATATGAGCCCCGTGTGAGTGTGCCAGTCACTCCACCAGAGTTTCTTGCAGGTTTTTCCTTTCGCTTTATCGGTGGTGAGGAAACAGACATCGTCCCTTTCATTGAATTTGGTCATCATGTCTGTCGAGTCAAGTTTAGTAGCAACGGCTCGTTTCTAATCGTCGATCACGAGACACTCAAAGTTGCTGAGTCGGACGATTTTAAATATACGCCGGGAACGTGGTATCACGCGTTAGCTGAACTCAAGGGTGATGAGTTTGTAATTCAGTTCCTTGATGGACCCACCTGGTACGTCAAGCATGATTGTCTGGCAAAGGTAAACCCTAGCGGTGGGAACGGACTTGGCCTTGCAGGACCAAAAGATGGAAAGGTTGAGCTAGATAATGTGTCGATCTGGAAGATTCGATCACAGTCCAAGCCATCGTGGAACAAACGACGAAAACTAATTGATGTCATGGATCCCGTAACGACCGGGAAGAAAAAGAAAAAGTAGCTTACGCGGTGCCTGGAAGTTTTCTTCTAGCGTGAGAACTGAGTAGTTTATATATCTGGGGATCTGCAAGCGATGTCGCAATAAGTTTTGCGCCAGGAAAGGCATGCCGGTGACTGTGGCCACCTGGGACGGCTACGGTGATTGCACCTGAGGCAACAGCAGCTTTGCATCCAGTCTCCGAATCTTCACAGACAAGCATATTCCCAGTTTGCGTGCCAGCTTTTTTGGCAGCCAATTGATAGATTTCCGGATCAGGCTTTCCTGCAGTGACATCAGCAGACGTCAGTATGAAGTGAAAGTGGTGGATGAGACCAACACGAGAGAGTACATCGTGAGCAAACTCTGGCCCACTGCTTGTTGCAACACCGAGTGAGAGGTCCAGTAGCTGAATGTGTTCGATCAGCTCTTTCGCACCCGGCATGAGTGCGAGTCGTGTGGAAAGAAGTGTTTGGAAGATCGCTTTTGTTTCATCAGCAAGAGTCTCAATCGTGTCATCGAGCCCATGCCATTCAATCATAATCGATAATGCTCTGTCCTGAGGACGTCCCATCATTGCATCGAGAAGCTCCGCATCAAAAGTTTTCCCCCGACGCTTCAATAACTCGGTCCCCACATCCTGATAGAGTTCTTCTGTGTTCACAAGCAGGCCATCGAGGTCAAAGACAGCGGCGTGTATGTCAAACGGTGATCCCTCAAAATCTTTGACCATTTTCTTTCCTTGAGTGGTGGAGGTTTTTCAGCCCGAGATCATGAGACGCCAAGCCATCCGTTCAGCTAATCAATGGCTTTGAATGTGTTGAAGTCCCAGGTTTCTACCGGTACTGGTGACGATAAGACACTATTTGGTACGAAAACAGCAAGAAACGGCACTTTCTGCTCCTTGCAGCACTCGACGTCGGGTCGTACAACGTACTCTTCGAGAATCGTACTGTAGATTCGTTTGACGTAGGGGCACCCAGATTGATGACTCCAGTGAGTAGTTCGTCGCCAAATCTTCTTATATCAAAAAACCTGAGCGATACTGTCAAAAAGTCTTTGGGTGCTGGGCAAAGTATTTCCCGACTGTTGCCTCCATTGGTGCCATCTACACGTATCCGCTTCAGACAGATGACTGCAGATGAGCTGTTTATCTCTGCAGAATCTGCAGCAGGTAGCAATACAGTTAAATATACCGACCCTGAACCGCCTGTAGCACGTTGCTACATCGGCCCAGATGTCAACGAAGATTTGCCCACGAATGGAAGGAACAAATAAATGTCTCACGCGAGTCCAAAACTTCATAATGCAATGTGGCCGGGCCTTGTCGGGAAGGGGACTGACGAAGGTCAAGAGCCACCAATATCGTTGGACAGAATGTTGGAACTAACAGCAGCAGCGGAAGTCGATGGCCAGAAATTTGATGGAATTGACTATTTTCTTTTCTTACCACACACCAACCCCGAAGCGACTGATGACGAACTCAATCAGATCGCTGATAAAATTGCGAGTCATGGTTTTGCAGTGGGTTCACTCGTAGCGCCAGTTTGGCCAGGTACAGTTGGTGATTCGGCAATGGGTAATGCTGAGTCAAGAGAAAAGTTCTTGTCAGCGGTGAAAATGGCGTGTCGTATCGCCAGAGTATTTGAGCAGCACGGAGTCAGGAAATATGGCGTCATCCGTATAGATTCAGCTGAGTTTGGAGTTGCCAAGTGGCGAGAAGATGCCAAGGCAGGTACTGCAAGAATAGTTGAGACCTTTAAGGAGGCTGCTCAGATCGCTGCCGATAATGGACAGAGGCTTGCAGCGGAAGGAGAGATCTGCTGGGCCGGCATGCATTCGTGGCGAGATATGCTTGATGTTCTTGAAGGAGTTGGTATGCCGGAGACGCTTGGTTTTCAGGCTGACTTGGCACACACATATCTTTACATGCTCGGCTGTAACGCCCCCGAGCATGCCTTGGTCAACTCAAATTGTACAACTGACGAGTTCTACGCTGCATATAAGCAGATGACGGACAAACTGCGACCGTGGACTATTGATTTTCATGTTGCACAAAATGATGGTGAAATTCATGGAGCGGGTTCACACGATAAAACTGGGAAACACTGTCCGGCAGACGACCCGAACGGAAAACTCGACATTGTAAAATGTTCTGGGTACTGGCTTGAGGATGCTTCTTCTCGATGCATTGAACATATCTGCTGGGACGGCTGCATGTTTCCGAATGAAACGCTTGAAAACCCAGCAACATGGAACACAATTCTAAAGACAATGATTGCTGTGCGCGATGCACATGGTTGGAACTAAAACAGATCGCGAAAGGAATAGATTGATGGCAAAACCTCTCCGTATTGGCATGATTGGCTACGGCTTTATGGGGCGTGCACACTCAAACGGCTACAACCGTGTGAAGAATTTCTTCGACCTCGAGTATGAACCAGTTCTTCAGGCCGTTGCTGCACGAGACAGTGAAAAAGCTCAAGCTTTTGCCACGAAGTGGGGGTATCAGCGTGTTGAAAATGATTGGCGAAAACTTGTCGCCTCCGATGATATTGATGCAATTGATATCTGTACTCCAAACAACCTCCATGCTGACATAGCGATAGAAGCAGCCAAGCACGGAAAAGCAATCTTGTGTGAGAAGCCTCTGTCAATGGATACCGCAGAAGGCGAGATAATGTGTGAGGCTGTCGAGAAGGCGGGTGTGCCAAATACGGTCTGGTACAACTATCGAAGAATTCCGGCTGTAACATTCGCCAAGCAGTTGATTGATGATGGTCGGCTTGGTCGAGTTTTTCATTACAGAGCTAATTTCCTTCAGGACTGGACAATCAGTGCTGATCTGCCCCAAGGTGGTGAAGCGCTGTGGCGGCTTGATGCAAAGGCTGCAGGCAGCGGCGTCACGGGTGATTTACTAGCCCATTGCATCGACACCGCTATTTGGCTGAATGGTTCAGTTTCTGATGTGACAGCAATGACCGAAACATTTGTGAAGGAACGAACACATCAACTGACTGGTAAAAAAGAGCCAGTTGAAATCGATGATGCCTGCTCGTTTCTTTGTCATTTTGAAAACGGCTCGCTCGGTCTTTTTGAGAGCACTCGATATGCCCGTGGTCACAAGGCGCTGTATACCTTTGAGATCAACGGAGAAAATATGAGTCTGAAGTGGGACCTTCATGATCTCCATCGTTTAGAAGTCTTTGATTATAGTGACGAAGGTCCAGAACGTGGCTGGAAGAGTGTCCATGTCACAGATGGGGAGCACCCCTATATGGGCAACTGGTGGGTGCCAGGTCTGGCCATTGGCTACGAGCATTCATTTGTCCATCAGGTTGCAGACTTTTTGACATGCTACGCAAAGGGTGAGCCCTGTCATCCAACATTTCGTGATGCACTTGAAACGCAACGAGTTTGTGATGCTGTACTTGCGAGTGCGAAAAGTCACGCATGGTCAAAAGTGAATGCCTAGCTGTCGTTTTCATATGAGTTGCTTTGCTGTACGGGTCGCGATAGGCTGATTAGGAAGATTTGTAACGACTTGTTGGGGTGCCGTTGCTCGTATGATTTTGTTTCCGAGTCGTGCTGTTTATGAGCATAATTTCTGCAGTACGCCGTAATTTTGTGAGAATATTTCAATGTACTTCACAATGTCCTGCCCAGACTGTGATAAAAGCCTTAAAGTTCGTGACGAACTTGTTGGTAAGACTGCACGTTGTCCGCATTGTCGCAGTTCAATCACTGTAAAACGGCCAGAAGTAGCTGCGGGTTCTTCTGGTTCAGGTCAATCATCCAGCAGTGCGACCAGCAAGCAGACTGCAGAGTCAGTAGAGCGTGCTCGAGTACTGTCTGTCACTGCGAATACGAATGTAAACGTAGGACTCTATGCTCTGTTTGGTCTGGCAGCTACGGTTGTCTTCTATCTTCTACTGTTACCTTTTGCTGGACCCAAAGATGATCGCTCATATTTGGGGCGTCTCTTTATGGGTGGAGAAGGTTCGACTATGGCGACCGGTCAGTGGGTTCCATACACAGAAGTATTTTTGTTTTTCTGGGCAGCGACCATGCTTGTTGGCAAACTTCGCAAGATTCGCCGCCAGCAGCGAGCAATGTTGTTTGATGTTCTGCCGAGTGAAATCGGAGAGAAGATCACAGAAAGAAATCTCGACAAGTTTCTTGAATACATCAGTGAACTCCCAAAAAATGCTGTTGGTAGTTTTCTGGTAACCCGATGTGTGCGAGGCCTTGAGCACTTTCGTGTCCGAAAGAGTGCGGCCGATACGGCTACGATGCTTTCGAGTCAGTCAGATCTTGATGCTGGTAGTGTTGATTCAAGTTACACGATGTTTCATGTTTTCATCTGGGCAATTCCGATTCTAGGGTTTCTTGGAACAGTTATCGGCGTGAGTTCTGCCGTTGGCGGGTTTACCGATACGTTGAGTAGTTCAAGTGATATGGAATCACTGAAAGTTGGTCTAAAAAGCATTACAGGTGGTCTTGGTACATCATTCGATACCACACTGGTTGCCCTTGCGATGGCGATGATTCTTACGTTCCCGGTGAGTGCTCTTCAGAAGCGTGAAGGCGATGTTATTGGTGAAGTCGACGAATACACCAATGAATATCTTTTGCGTCGACTTGAAGATGGTAGGAATACTGAGGAGCATCGCATGCCTTCTGCAAGTCGTAATGACATGCAAGATGTTGTGCAAGCTGCTCTGAAGGTGCATCGGGCAGAGCTTGAGGGCTGGATAGGGCAGCTTAAGACTCTTGGTAAGGGCGTCGCTGCGGATCTTTTTGATTCGTGGAAAAAAATTGATGAGAAGCAGACCGAGCGGATTACTCAGACGGAGCAATCATTGACAAATTTTGTTGGCAAACTTGATGGCATGGGAGAAAAACTTGCCGCAAAAGTAGAAGAGGGTTGGAGTAATGCCCACGATCGACTGTATGAAAAAAATGCGGGACAGGTTGAGCAGTTAGGGAAAATCGTTGAGTCCACAAGAGAAGAAATTGCTGCACTGGCAACCAATGCACAGGGTGCGAAAGGGCAAGCTGCAGATATCATGTCGGAGGCCGCCAGTAGTGTTCAGGAGTACACAGAGTCATTACAAAAAAGTTTGTCAGAGCTCGCAGAAACGATGGAACGACTGAATGGTCAAACCATTAATGTCGAAATGATGCAACGTGGTTGGTTTGGTTTCGGTGGTGGGAAGAAAAAGAAGCCTGAAGAGAATAGTAAAATAAAGTATCGAAACTAACGTCCTCGTCGATTGTGTCTGTTCCTGTGTCCATGCAAAGTGGCAGGCTGTGTAATCACATGGAATCAATGTCATGGCCCGTAGACAAAAAAAGAAACAGGAGATTTCGCTTTTCCCGTTTCTCGATATTTTGGCATGCGTGATCGGAAACTTGATTCTGATTATTACCGCTGTTGTTCTTGAATCTGTTGATACTGATAAGCTTGCTGAGTTATTTCAAAATGAAGCTATTCAGAAACAAACAGAAGAAAATCTTGCGACTATTCATGAACTTGAGGAGCAGCTGGCAAAGCTTAAACAAGACAGTAAATCAAGTGATAGTCGTGTTCAGAAAGCTCAGCAGCAGTTGGTAGAGGCAGAACGTTTGCAACGTGAAGCTCAGGGGCGTTTATTGAATGTGCCACCTCCGCCACCTCCTCCGGATGATGAAGACAAAGCTGAACTCAAGAAGCGTGAACTCGAGATTCAGGAGATCATTGCTGAGATGAAGAGAATCGAAGCAAAGATTGCCGATAAAAAGAAGAAGCCCGATCAATCTATTTCGATTCTGTATGAGAATAGGGGTCGTGGTGGCGTTCGCCGCCCATTTTTTGTTGAAGTCACAAAAGATAATCTGGTGTTACTTCCTAATGAACTTGACTATAAGAATCTTTTCGAGACAGAAAAACCAATCAAGGTGCCTGTTGCCAAAATAGCTGGTGATAAGTCATTCAAGAAGCTACTCGACTATGTTTTGACTCATTTAGGCAAGACAGGCCTTCTTCGAAGACGACGTGATACGATCATCACATTTCTTGTTCGTCCGGAAGGCGTGAATTCATATCGAGCAGCGAAGAAAGTGGTTGATCAATATGAAAAGACAAATGAGAAGCGGCTTGTTGTTGGAATTTTACCGAATGGCGCACCCGTGCTGGATGCCCTGAGTGGCAAGGCACCTCTGCCGGGTGAGGGTAAAATTCTGCTTGACTGAAGACGTATAATCGAAGGTCAACACTGCATGTATATCAAGGAGTAGATTATGGCTCGACGCAAAAGCAACACGTCAGCAACTGGTGCCAATATGGACTCGTTGCTTGATGCGCTTACAAATGTTGTTGGTATTCTCGTGATTGTTCTTGTCGCGGTCCAGCTGTCGAGTCAAGAAGCGGCACAACGCATGGAAGAGATGATCGCCCAGATTGATCCAGCTGAGCAGGAGCGAATAAAGCAGGCAGCAAAAGACTCAGAGGCAAAGCTGGAAGAGATGAAGTTAGCCCTTCAGACAGAGTCCGACAAGGAAAAAATTGATCCAGACAAATTACTGGCTATGCTTCAGCAAGATGTTGCTGCGGCGGAGTTGAAGGCAAAAAAGGATTTGCTTGCGGCTGAGGCGGCAGAGAAAGAAGCAGAAGAGAAAAAACTAGCAGCAGAAAAACTTAGAAGAAGTTTAATGGCTCAGCTAGCAACGCTTGAAGAAAAAGAGAAAGAATTCACCGTATCCAAGACAGACTTATTGGCAAAGTTGGAAAATATGCCAACTCTCAACGCACCGCCTCCTAAGGAAGTTCGGCCACCGACGCCCAAAGATATTCCTCGAAACAAAGACGGGAATGCACTTCTTCAGGAGCGAAAAGTCCTTGTTAGTAATGGAAAAGTTATTCCATTTGTTGACCCGGGCAAGCAAATGGAGACGGCCATCAAAAATCGACTGAAGATAATAATTGATAAGAACAAGATAGACGTAGGAGAGGGAAACTACATTTCGAATGAATCGCAAGCAATGAAGTTGATTGATGAATTTAACAAAGACCCAGCCAAGAATAAATACTTTGATCTCAAACTGGTTCGTGCAGGGAGGCAGATACGAGTAGAGATTGTTCCGACAGAAGAATGTGGCGAGGAGCCAGAAAAAGCAGTGCGTGGAATTTTCGGAACAGTCCTTCGCAATATGCAGGGGAAATGGTATCTCAGATACTTAGTTGAGCCGGACTCTTTTGAGACATATATGGCGATGCGAAAAGTGACAGACAGCAGTGGTTTTTATGCAGGCTGGACAATAATTGATCCAGGCAGTTATCTCCATAGTCTATCCAGTGGATACAACATCGGAGAAAAGCCACCTCCACGGCCTCCTAGAAACCCTGGGAAGCCGGGTCCTGTGAAGGGTGTTTTGGATTGAGGATGAAGTTACTGGTTGCACAGTGAAGAGAAATTTTTTGCTTGCCGTTTTATGATGGGACATCGAGTCAATCGTGACTATCTGCTTTGTCATCACGATTTGTTTTTGCATATCTTTGGCAGGTTGTAATAACTCTCAGTCGCTTCCTCTGTCGGGTCAAATCGAAGGCCTCTCAATGGCTCCTGGACTGCGGAACGGCGAAGTCGTTTCATGGGTACCTGCGAAGGTGGATGAGTATAAAAGATTTGTGCCGGTCATATGTAAACACAAAGATGAGTTGGTCGCAAAACGAATCATAGGACTTGCGGGAGAGTCTGTTCGAATCGTGGATGGCGAACTTGTTAAAGACGGAGAGATGCTTAGAAAGACTCCCTGCCTGCTTCAGCAGTTCGGTCTCATCATTGATAGGAAGACGAGTTCATGGCGAGATGCGACGAAGTCATGGAGACAATCGAACAATATCTGGGTGTGTGAACACGTGAGTCCAGAGCATTTTGCATGGTTAACATTTCAT
>CBFIHW010000096.1:0-11371 GCA_965662325.1 uncultured Pirellulales bacterium
CCTTGATGAGGGACCAGAGCCCAACCAACAGGAACTTGAAACCAATACACGGTTGACGCTGCCTGATGAAGATGCCGGTCCAACCAAAGCATGGCTTATACAATCCCGAAAAAAAGATTCTTGGAAGATGCTCTTTGAGCAGGTGTACGGAAAGCGACCGCAGATCGAACTCTTTAATACCAAGCAAGATCCCTCTGAAATGCACAATCTAGCTGGTGAAGAACAGTATGCTGCTGTCGAAGAAAAACTTACTAAGAGTCTTCTCAATGAGATGCGACGTACGAGTGATCCAAGACTTATCAGAGAAGGCGAGTTCTATGAGACGCCTCCTATGGCAGGCCCTTTAAAAGAAAAATCTCCCGGTTGGAAACATCAAAAAGGAAAGCCATAAAATTATGAAAAATATTTTTATTTGTTGTGTCTTGGCTATCGCTAGTTCATCTGTGTATGCAACTGACAAGCCAAACATACTTTTCATAGCTATTGATGATCAGAATGATTGGATCGGGCATCTTGGTGGCCATCCACTGGCAAAAACACCACATCTCGATGCTCTTGCCAAGCGGGGAACGACGTTCACGAACGCACACTGCCAAGCGCCACTGTGCAATCCTTCTCGCACGAGTCTTTTGCTTGGCTTGCGACCAACCACAACAGGAATCTACGGACTAAAGCCATGGTTTCGAACAGTCCCCGAATGGTCTGATCGTGTCACGCTTCCCCAACACTTTGCAAACGATGGCTACTACACAGCGGCAACTGGCAAAATCTATCACGGCTTTCGAAAGAATCCAAAAAAGAAAAATCAAAAAACCAGCAAGCCCGATCCTGTCGAGTTCGAAGTAACTGGGCCCTTTGGTGGTGTCGGAACAAAACCACCAAAGAAGCTGATTCCAAGTACACCAATGGGAAATCACCCACTCATGGACTGGGGCGTATGGCCGCTGGATAATGACGACACGCAAAAAGGCGATTATCAAGTCGCTTCCTGGACCGTTGAACAAATTCAGAATGCACCCAAAGACCGACCGTTCTTTTTGGCCGCAGGATTCTTTCTCCCGCACGTGCCATGTTATGCCACGCAGAAATGGTTTGATCTCTACCCCGATGATGATTCAGTCTTGCCGCCAATCCTTAAAGATGATCGTGCCGACACCCCTCGATTTTCATGGTACATCCACTGGTCTTTACCGGAACCAAGACTCAAGTGGGTCCGTGAAAACAATGAGTGGAGGAATCTTGTGCGGTCATATCTTGCGTGTACAAGTTTTGTTGATGCACAAATTGGTCGTATTGTGTCTGCGGTGGAACAGAGCGAGTTCGCGGACAACACCATCATTGTTGTGTGGGGAGATCACGGATGGCATCTTGGTGAAAAAGATATAACCGGCAAAAACACCCTATGGGATCGTGGCACAAAAGTGCCTCTGGTTTTTGCTGGACCAGGCATCACACCACAACAGACATGTGGCCAACCAGTCGAATTGTTGGACATTTACCCAACCCTGATTGATTTAGCAGGTGCTACGAACCGTTCTGATCTCGAAGGAATTAGCCTTGCTCCACAATTAAAGGATGCCGCAACCACGCGCACTCGTCCTGCAATCACCAGCCATAACCAGGGGAACCATGGCATTCGGAGTGAACGCTGGAGATACATCCACTATGCCGATGGCAGTGAAGAACTCTATGACATGCATGCCGATCCAAATGAATGGACAAATCTTGCACATCTTCCAAAACATGCAGCAGTCATCGAACAGCACCGCCGTTGGCTGCCAACTATCGATCGAGAACTCGTTCCCGACAGTGCCGCACGAGTCCTTACATACGACAAAGCAACAGATACCGCCGTCTGGGAAGGCACCACGATCAAGCGAACAGACCCGATCCCAGATTAATCCCAGCACACGTCGAGTTCGTCACAAGACAACTATTCTGAATCTGCTTCGAGTGTCTGCAGGAGGCGCTTGACCATTGCCATATCAATACCAGATGGTTGTTGGATCAAGAGCCATCGAGCATCTCGTTTCACAATTTCATTCTCATTGAGTTGGCGAGCCGTAAGCATCCGCAAAAAATGGCTTCGAGCTGCCTCTGGACGAATAGCTAGCATGGCATCGAGGTATCGGAGCATCGATTGTGCATCTTTTTCCTGTATCGCAATCGACAACAGATTATTGAGCATCCGCAACAATATCTCGCGTGAGGTAGAGGCCTCAAGGCTATTGTCGTTGAGTGGTTCTCCTGTTTGTTCAAGATGTCGCTCAGCAAGATCCTCACGAGTCAGTCTTTTCCCTCGCTCAAAAACATCAATCCACTGCGAGCTGCCATCGGCTGAGTCAAACCGCACTAAAAAGTGGCCCGGAAAACCGATGCCATGAAGTTCAACACCGAGCCGTTTAGCGAGTTCTATATAAACCATTGCTAAGGTAATAGGTATTCCTTCTCTATCATCAAGGACCTCATTCACATAGCTATTCGACCGATTGTAGTAATCTCCTCGGCTCCCGTGAAAACCCAGTTCTGAAAAGAGAACCTGATCTAATATCACCAGACGATCCACATCATTTGCATCAACTGGCAACCTTGCTGCAATTGACGCTGACAGCCTCTGAAGATCTGCAAGAGAGGCTTCACAATCGATTTCCTGATTATCGAGGCGAGCAATCTGTAATGCTGCCCGAAACATATCTATCTTTTTATCATCAACGGCTACTTCGTCAGAAAGCTTCTCTACTATCTGATGATGGTAAACCTGTGAAGCTAGCACCCGTAACTGCTCAGATTGCCGTGACAGTGAATCGGCTTTCAATTCAAGAGCAGCTACTGCAGTCGACCCGGCTCCTGCTAACGACTCAACCAGTGTTGTATCGCTTGCATCAATGTCCCGATATCCTGCCGTTGTTTTTTCAATCTGCGCCCATACTGCGTCGTCTGGCTGAAAGTGTGGTACCTCTTCACCACAAGAAAAACGACGAAAAGCCGCCTCTGTTCCCCGAAATGAAACAAGCCCAGGTCTGCCACCACGCAAATTCTGATCAGAAGACACGACAACTTCATGATCATTGACGTAGCAACGGATACCATCTGTTTCAACACGAACCCGAAGATGATTCCAATCACCGTCACGGTATTCTGGAACATCAATATCTTCAATCACATTCCAGGTGAATACTGTTGGGCCATCAAAACGAGTAAATCGCAACCGACCATTGCTTGGGTAAAATCCGTAATGCGTGTCTTCTCCGTCTGCTTCAAATATTAGGCCGGCTGCACCCGATTCATTGTCCAATTTAACTTGTACACCAACCTCATACGGCACGCTTGGCAATGCGCCTTTTGCTAAACAGAGGCTACGTCCACCAAAACCTTTTCCTTTTCCTGTTACTGTTATGCGACCGGCTCGTTGACGCCAAAGCCCACCACCAACAGTCGACCATTCAGTTGAATCAAGTTGACCAATAGTGAGCCAGCGATCGAGTAACACTGGATTTGGGTTTTCCAACAATTCATTCACATGGTCCGCCACTACCGCAAAGCCGAGGTTACGTGTCACCTGTGATTTTAATGTCAGAATACCGTGGACTGTTCCACTTCGATCGAGCAATGGTCCTCCACTGTTTCCTGACTCAATCGGAATCGCTAATTGGATCATCTCGACGCCATCAATAGTGCGTCTTCCGGACACGCGACCCACGACAACGCTCCGCTCGAGCCCATGAGGATTTCCAATCGCAACAACCTCTTGTCCGTCGCGAAGAGAACTTGGAACGGCTAGCGCCAATGGTTTCAAATCTTTTGCTTCTATTCGTATGACTGCAACGTCTGCGTTTCGGTCAGTCGCATGTATTTCGGTCACATCAAAGACACGACCATCCACAAGCTCAACTGAAACAGGCCTAGCTTCTCCAATCACATGCAAATTCGTTGCGATGAGGCCATCAGAGGAAATCACAAAACCTGTCCCCAAGCCAGCATCGTTTCCTCCTCTACCAACGTGGCGAATAGTTACCACCGATGGACGAACCGTAGTAACCAGTTCTTCAACGGAAGGAATGTTGTCCTTGGCTTGCTCCGAGTCCTGCGCACTACCGGCCACACCAAAAAAGGAAGTCGCAAGGAAGCACAATGTGGTCAACAGCAAACTAGTACTACTCAAAAAGAAGGCTGGTGCTTTGGCTTTCTCGTATTCCTTCGCTGTACCTGACCTTTTGAACATAGTCGGCAGACAAAAAAAATGACGTGGCTTGCTCATGCGTTCACCTAATTCTTAAGACAAAAGTTATTCAACTTGTAGGATCACTGCACCTTTATCATCACGACAAATTCAGCCAGAAGAAAATAACACCCGCATTTCCAGCAAGTCATTGATTTTTTTCAAGCAAAATACGCTGTTTTGTACAAATACCGTGTTTATATCAACACATGTTCGCGGTTTCCGTAAACACATGATGCCTAACAGAGAACACTGTGTAATATTAAGTATTACGGCGACGTAGATTCACAGTGCGATTTGACTCAACACTTTTAACTCATATTACTGCAACATGCTCGCAAGTACCCAACAATTCCCTGCTCCCGTGTTCTTTAAGTTCATCATGCGGACCATTGCATTCTTTATTTTTGCAAGTGCCACGCTTCTTTCAACGAAAGCGGCTACCGCAGAAGCCTTTCATTTTCAGAAAGGTGACGTTGTGGCCATTTATGGAAATGGGCTGGCTGATCGAATGCAACACGAGCCATGGGTTGAGACACTTTTGCAAAAACACCTGAAAGGCATGGAAATTAGCTTCCGCAACATGAGTTTTTCAGGTGATACGGCTGACCAAAAACCACGAAGCAAGGGTTTCATTGATGATGAAGCGTATCTTCAGCACGTTGGGCCATCAGTCATCTTTATTATGTACGGGTACAACGAATCATTTAAAGGAGAGGAGGGAGCATCTGAATACACGCGGCAACTTGTTGAACTCGTTGAAAAATACCGGCGACTACGCAAAGAAAAAGGCTGTGATGCTCGGTTCGTCTTATTCAGCCCTATTGCCTATGAACAAACGGGCAGCCCAAATCTTCCCAATGGCACCCAACTCAACGCGAACCTTGCTATCTACACGGAAGCTACTCGGCTGGCTGCTACTGAAACAAAATCCACTTTTGTCGATCTCTACGGACCAACTTCCCAGCGATTTGCAGAGGGGCAAAAACAACTGACTCACAATGGTATTCATCTGAATAATGTTGGATACCGGGAACTTGCTGACATCATAAGTACATCACTCCTTAATAACCCGACACCCCCTCAATCAGATCTTGAAGCCATTTACAACGCAGTAAGTGAAAAAAATTGGACTTGGCACAACCGTTACCATGCGACCGACGGTAATGACATTTGGGGGTCTCGTTCAAAGCTGACATTTGTTGATGGACAGAGCAATGCCGATGTCTTGCGAAACGAACTTGTCATGCTTGATGTAATGACAGCGAACCGCGATGAGGTCGTTTGGGAGGCTGCAAAAGGAAACACAATTACTGCCGACGATAGTAATGTCCCACCTCCCGTGAAGGTAATTTCTAATGTGGGAGGTGGCAGCAAGAGTTCAAGTGCTGAAAAAGAAGGCAGCGTGACCTACCTCAGTCCAGAGGAAAGTATTGCGCAAATCTCTGTACCCGATGGATTTGAACTGAACGTCTTCGCCTCTGAGGAAATGTTTGAAGACTTCGCAAATCCAGTTCAACTACAAGTTGATGGAAAAGGGCGTCTCTGGGCAGCATGTTGGAACACGTATCCGAAGTGGGAACCACTCAAGAAAATGAACGATGCTCTCGTCATTCTTGAGGACACAGATCGGGATGGTGTAGCAGACAAGCGAAAAATATTTGCTCATGTCCACAATCCGCTGGGTTTTGAATTCTGGGGAGGCGGCGTAGTTGTCACATCAGGGCCTGACTTGGTTTTCCTGAAAGATACCGATGGTGATGATGTGGCAGACCTCCGTTACCCACTGCTCCAGGGCTTAGGGACTTCTGATACACATCATGCGGCCAACAATCTGATTTATGGACCAGATGGTGGAATTTACTGGCAGAGTGGCATCTTTCTTATGAATAACCACGAAACACCATGGAAGCAAAATCTTGCCATCGGTGAGTCTGGAATGTATCGGTTTGATCCTCGAACATTTGCGATTACACCGCATGCAGCAAACAAACCAAACCCACACGGCACAAGTTTTGACTATTGGGGCTATTGCTACGCAAACGATGGCACTGGTGGCCGTTCGTACCAGGTGCGACGAGAAGGCAACGGCTTCAAAATGCACACACTATTACAAAAGCAGTTTCGCCCTGTACCCGCAAATGAAGTGTTGTCCTCTGATCACTTTCCTGCAGACATGCAACAGGATTTCCTTATTTGCAATACGATCGGATTCCTTGGGATTCGACAGTACGACCTGGACCGCGGTGACGATCTTCCAACGAATAAATCGACTGTTAGTAATGATACGGACTACGTCAAAGTTGAAAAAGAGGGGCAACTTATCATTGTTAATCACCCGGCATTGAAGAATAGAAAGATCACTAGCTTCAAATTAAGTGTTGCTGGCAATCAGGAAATGAATATTTCTGAGGTTGAAGTGATATCAGAAGCAGAGACGCCCAAAAATAAACGAAACATTGCAAAAACAGCGTCGCTCAGTCTTTCCAGTGAATACAACAACGGCATGTTTCCAGCCAACTTACTCGTTGATGGAAACAAAAATAATTTTGCACACACCTCAATGCAAAAAAATCCATGGATGAAGGGTGAGTTTCCAACACCTGTTGAAATCTCTGAACTACGGGTTTGGAATCGAAAGGGTTTCGAAAGCCGTTTCGACAACGGCAAGATCGAGTTCTTCAACAATGACAAATTACTTGCCGCTGTTGATGTCAAAATTGATGGAGACAAAACTCGTGAACGGGCATTTGGAGAAGTCTGGGGCACTCCGGTCCAAGATATTATCAATAGCAATGATCGCAATTTTCGGCCGACCGATGCAATCGTTGGTGAAGACGGCGCGTTGTACGTAGCTGATTGGCAAAACGTCATTATTGGTCACATGCAACACAACATTCGTGACCCGAATCGTGATCATACACACGGACGGATTATCCGAGTCACGGTAAAGAATCGACCATTACAGAAACCAGTAGCGATTGCAGACCAACCTATTGAGGATCTACTTGAAAATCTCAAGCACCCGGTAAACGGTGTACGGCATCGCACGCGGGTTGAACTGAGTGGTCGTGACTCTGATGCCGTAATAGAGGCAACACAGAAATGGATGGGGAGTTTCGACCCAAACAACGAAACAGAAGCCCATCACCTCGTTGAAGCACTATGGCTTCACCAGCAACATAACGTAAAGAACCAGTCACTGCTGGACACCTTACTGAACTCAACAGTCCGGCATGCTGTCGAGGCCGCAAAAACAGTCGAACACTTTTGGACAAAAGTCGATGTGGAAGTTGGCAGTGGATTTGCCGCACCGGCAGAGAGCGATTTCGTCAAATTTGAGATACCAACACATCTCAAGCCCAAAGATCGTAAGACATACAAAATTGGTGCCGAAATTTATCAGCGTGAAGCCCACTGCAGCACGTGTCATCTGACACACGGAAAGGGGAATGGCATTATCTATCCATCCCTGGTTAATAGTCCGTGGGTAAATGGCAGTGAAGAAAGACTTATTAAGGCAACACTTCACGGCATGTGGGGGCCCATGGAAGTACATGGAAAAAAATATGATCCAGCCCGGGGTGTCCCTCCCATGACAGCCTTTCGAAATCTTCTGAACGACGAAGAGC
This sequence comes from uncultured Pirellulales bacterium, assembly GCA_965662325.1. Taxonomy (GTDB): domain Bacteria; phylum Planctomycetota; class Planctomycetia; order Pirellulales; family UBA1268; genus UBA1268. Next base: position 7,852 of record CBFIHW010000096.1, read on the forward strand.
TCGCTGCCGTCTTAACATTTGTCCGAAACACATGGGGCAACAAAGCACCATCTGTTTCACCGGAGACTGTCAAACAGATTCGATCGGCAACATCCGACCAGACAACGTTCTGGAAGCCTGCTGAGCTTTTGGCAGACCATCCACTTGAACCAGAATTAGTAGCTGCTGCTCAATCAGAGCAACCAGTTTTTTCAAATATTGCCCTCGAGAAATCATTGCTTGCTACACCCGTTGATGAGCTTGCACGCACGGCAATGGAGCAAGGCAACACCAAACGGGGGAAAAGCCTTTTTTATAAGTCGGCTGCAGCATGCGCTACCTGTCATCATCCACCACAGGGCGGGATCCGCCTTGGGCCTGACCTGCAAGAACTCAAAACAAAACGGACCCCGGAGCAACTTGTTGAGTCGCTTCTCTACCCTTCGAAATTGATCGACAAGGAGTACGTGCAAGTAACCGTTATTACAAACGACGGGAAACAGCAGACGGGAATTAGAACGTCTGAGAATGACAAAGAAATTCTACTAAGGAATCTTGCCCAGCCCGAACCAGTGTCTATCAAAAAGGACGACATTGACGAAATCTTTGAATCACCTATTTCACTGATGCCTGAGAATCTTGTTCGGCAACTCAAAAACAGGAAAGAATTCAACGATCTGATGCGGTATGTCCTCGAGGTTCGAAGACGGTAGCCTGATTCCCTCTTGTTCCAAATGCCGGAGGTGGGACTTGAACCCACACGCCCTTGCGGGCAACGGATTTTGAATCCGTCGCGTCTGCCATTCCGCCACTCCGGCTGATATACCGAAGATTACGTCACGACAGCACGTTTTGCCAGCAGTGGTCTCGCGGCGGCCGCAGGACGTCTGGTACGGTTCTCCCATGAAAGTTTATGCGTTTGAAGATTCCACCGTCCCAACCCTCGGGCCACTTGTCATGGCTCGGCCAGCATGTGACGTTACCGTCGGGACGGAGACACTCTATGAAATGCTTACTCGGTTTGGCCAAGTACATCGACTAGTGCGTCCACACTTACAGCGATATCTTCTTGACCTCGACACTGCGCAGGCACCTTTCTGGGGATCGAACAAGGAACATGACCAATGTTGCACAACAAACGATGAACAAGTGCTTTTTGTCAATGCTCGTCTCATTCCAAGTCGACCTCATCTTGTCACTATTCAAAAACTTCTTGATGCCGATCGTTGTTGTAAAATTTATGCCGGGAATGTAATCGCAGCTGCTGTGATCAATCAAAAAGATTGTACAGCGTTTATGAATGCCGCGTCTTCTGATGACGGGTTGCTTATACAGCTTCTAACTGAAAACAGTGTGCCTGTTTTTGACGGCGAACTGAAATTAATTGATTCACCAGAAGATTTTCTGACGGCTCATGAACAATCAATCGAAGGAATGACTGCCCTCGCGATAGATTCTGGACACTATGTTGAGTTGCGACCAGGCTTATACCAGAAAAGAAACTCGGGCCAAAAACTTACATCGACAATCGATGACTTTATTAGTATTCGCTCTGGACCAGTTATCCTTGAAGACGGTGTGAATATCGGGCCTTTTTGTTGCTTCGATGGGCCTATCAGAGTTGGTTCACAATCGAAAATCCATCCGCACTCGTGGCTTGGGCCGGCCACTGTTGTTGGCAGAGACTGCCGCCTTGCAGGTGAAGTTACTGCTACTGTCATGGAATCTTTTTCCAACAAGTCACATGACGGATTTCTTGGTCACAGCCACTTTGGCAGTTGGGTCAACTTGGGTGCAGGCACAATCACAGCGAACCTTAAGGTGAGTTATGGAATGATCAAAATCTACCCACCTGATAATAATGCCATCAAAACAAAGCGACAATTCTTTGGAGTGCTTTGTGGGGATTTCACGAAAACAGCTATACGCACTGCTTTACAATGCGGTGCTCTTATCGGCCCAGCGTCTACGCTAGCTGGTAACCCACCAGTAGCAGTTCGACCCTTCACCACCGACCTCGGTGACAAACATCCTGTTACAACCGCAACGGTTGATCAACTCAAGACGGCCCTTGAACGGATGATGCATCGCCGCGGAAAGCATTTTCATCCAGCAGACAAAAACCTGCTGACATCCATGCTGGCTGCAGAAAATAAAAATATAAAAATTTATAATTGTGCTTGAAAACCGCGACATGTTCTATTTTTGATGTAACGTGTGCTTCAGGATTTTCTTTGTTAGGGTAGGAGATCCGTAGACAGTTTCTATTATTACATGTAATCCATTTCCTACCTTTTATTTCCTTCCGTTGCAGAAAGAAATCGTTGTGACGCAGCAACCTGGTTATGCGAAAGAATCGTTTGATCTCTCCTTTGAGTTATTTCCGCCGAAAACGGCTGAATCCGAAGCCATGCTCTGGCAAACTGTAGATGAGTTGATGGGCTTTGAACCTACACTCATTACGTGCACCTACGGAGCAGGAGGTTCAACCCAGACAAAAACTCTTGAGGTATTAGATGGTGTTCTCTCGCGATACCCAAGTGTTGCTGTTGCGAGCCATCTGACCTGTGTTGGCCGAACAAAAGATCAGTTGCGAGAGTACCTTCAAGAAGCTCAACAAAGGGGGGTAACTTCTATTGTCGCATTACGCGGTGATCCACCACAGGGTGAGACTACTTTTAATCCGGTCGCCAATGGTCTTCATTATGCTGTCGAGCTGGTAGCTCTTATCAAAGAAGAGTTTCCTGAATTTAGAATTCTGGTTGCTGGCTATCCGGAGACCCACCAGGAAGCAGTCAGCCCTGAAGAGGACCTGAAACACCTGAAAGAAAAATGCAACGCAGGTGGTGATACAATCGTCACGCAATTGTTCTATGACAATAGCGACTTTTTCAGGTTCCGAGACCGCTGTTCTTCAATTGGAATTACCAAACCCATTATCCCTGGACTGATGCCTGTTACGAATTTCAAACAGATCAAGCGAATTGCAACTCTTTGCAAAGCTCGACTACCAAACAGTTTTACACAAGCACTCGAAAAAGCTGGTGATGATGCCGATGCACAATTTGAAGCAGGTGTAGACTATGCATCAAAACAAGCCGAAGAATTACTCTCTGATGGTGTGCCTGGCATGCACTTGTATGTTCTCAACAAGTCTCCAGCCGCAATCCGTGTTCTCGAACAGGTTGGCATGACGAGGCCCTGAAAAAGCTTTATGCCTGAAAAAGCTTTATGATTGAGCCTGATGGGGTGGAAGATCATTGTCCATACTGCTGATATAGCTTCGCAAACGCTGGAGTTCATCACTCACGTGACGTAACTTCAACATGTTTTCCACTCGTTTCACCAACTCAATTTTATTCACCGGCTTTGAAAGAAAATCGTCTGTGCCTGCCTCTACTGCACGTTCGATATCTCCAAGCTCCCCGAGTGCTGTCACCATCAAAACCATGATCTGTCGAGTTACTGGGTCTGCTTTAAGTTGCTGACACACTTCAAAGCCAGACAATTTTGGCATCATAATGTCGAGAAGAATGATATC
>CBFIHW010000097.1:0-11286 GCA_965662325.1 uncultured Pirellulales bacterium
CGCATCAAAAAATAGTGAGACTGCTTTTTCAAAGATTCGGTCTGGTGTGCCGAATCTTTCTTCTTGCACGGTGCTGGGTGATGCCTCCTGTGCGTGGAGCACAGAAAACCCACCATGAGTAACGAGAAGAGCAGTGACCACAAAGGCACCTTGGTGCACGTACCTTTGCGTAGCGACTTGATTAAGAGAACGTGAATGAAGTTTCATGCCAACCCAATATCCTGAGTTGTTCGATAGGCACCAATTGCCCATCTGTCTGATGAAAACCCTGGGCTATTCACCATACCGGAAATTGTTTCACCTTGTTTGCCAGTAACCTGCGTCACCCCGTAATGCTGATGAGACAGCCGACCATTTCGTAATTGTCCAGCCGCGACGAAAAAAGTACCTGATTCCTTCAGCTTGATAGTGAATGAAAACAAAGTTCTCCCACCTGCCGTTTTCATAGCACTTGCTGAGAATGTAATCACAGAATCATTGACTTCTCCAGCGAGCGGAATTGATTCAGTACTTGGTGAAAAACCTGTATTTAAAGAACGTTGCGTCGAGGTCGACTGCTGCCCTGACGATTTATTCTCTTGAATTGCTCGCATTACCCAGAAGAAGAGCAGCAGCGCACCAAGGGGCACACCGAACGCGGTCGGTTTCTCCAGAAAATTTTCGGCCAGAACGAAACAAACAATTCCGACTGGCAATTCACTCAATACAACCATATGTAAACTCGTAAGAAGTTGATCGAATCATAGTGATGCCGCGTCTCCTTACATCTTATTTTTTATCACAGGAGCCAGGTACATATTCCGGTACTTCACGCTTGTATGGTCACCTTGTAGATAGATAGGTCCTGGCTTCGTTGGGTTCGTAAAGACAGCACCAGCCGTCGGCCCGGAAATCGGCTGATTGTCGATCACTTTTTCACCGTTGAGAATGACTGTAACGTGTCGATCAACGAGAGTTATATCGTACGTCTGCCATACGCCTCCCTCTTTGCCCGCATTCTTGGTCGGCTCAATTTTTCCGAAGATGGCGCCCACACCTTGCTTACCCTGCATTCGGCTGTCTCGATCAACAACCTGCACCTCATACATTCCCCTTAAGTAGATACCGCTATTCCTTGCTTCACCAATATTGAATTCAGCATGCAGCCAGAAATCTGTAAACTTTTGGACTGTACGCAAGTTCGCGTATTCACCGGTTGCACTAAAGTCGGTCTTCGGGGTTGTGTTTACAAGTTCTCCGCCCTGAACACTCCACCCCATTTTCTTATCTGGTTCATAAGCTTCCCATCCTGTTAAATCTCGACCATTCAAGAGTGCTATGGGAAGACCGAAACGAACCTTTGCAAGGTCTGGTGGTGTCGTAGAAACGGGAGGGATTTTGGTGCCAGTAAATGAATCGCGATGGACGGCACCGTCCTGTGATGTCGTGCAGACCACTCCCTCGAGCTCTCCATTCTTCATGCCGACATTGACCGTCTTGGCATCAGTAGCTTTTTTATTTTGACGGAGCGTAAAGCGGAGCTGTTCGTTGGCACATGTGACGTTGACATGAGGACCTTCGGAACCAACGTAGAGACGCATTTTAACATCCCAGTTCCCCTCGGTTTGATTGATGCTCATCCAAGCCGGTATCCCTGAATCCATCTGAAGTGACCAGTCTCCAATAAGTTCCTCACACGCCAGAACACTTAAGGGTGCCAGCCACAGAAACCATATCGCGTTGTGGGCAATACTTTGGACCGCTCTGTAGGAGTAGTTCTTATTGTTGATCAATGCAAATGCCTTTGCTTGTCTAGGTTGCGGATCATGTTTATTAGAAGCGTTTCCCTACTAGTACACGCTCAAGGATTTATTCTCAAAACCTAACCTGTCAACGTTTTTTCTATTTGAAAGCAGTCTCGATTTGACTCAAAACGAGTGCACTCCCAATGCCCACAATTATGCCCTCCAAAGGACATTACCCGGGTTTCAAATTTGATTTCCGCTGCGAGAGGGAAATAATTCGAATCGACCTCGAATAGTATAACTTCGGACACAGGATGCAGTTGTAGGGGGGAGCACAATACATCAAACCCATGAATGGAATGATGTCAAAACTCTACCGCCATTTTTAATTACCAGCATTCGCGGCGGGTCAAGTTATTCCCCAAAAAAGGCCGAACCATGAGTGATCGAATTGCAATTGTCGACGGCATACGAACACCGTTCTGCAAAGCTGGCACGGATCTCAAGGGCTTCTCCGCGCAGAAACTAGGATCGCTCGTTATTCGAGAGTTGCTCGACCGTCTATCAATTGATGGGAACGCTGTCGACGAAGTTATCATGGGCTGCGTTGCAAACCCGGTTGATGCCGCTAACGTGGCGCGTGTAGCAGCTTTGATGGCTGGACTGCCGGAACGCTCTCGCGGTTATACGGTCTCACGCAACTGCGCTTCTGGATTTGAGTCGGTGACCAGTGCGTACGAAAAGATAGCCAGTGGATTCGATGATGTTGTGATTGCCGGTGGAACAGAGTCGATGACGAACATTCCGCTCATCTATAACGAGCAGATGACGGCATTGTTTGCCGGGCTGATGAGGTCACAAACGGCAGTTCAAAAACTACAAACAATACTATCTTTCCGTCCGCATTTCCTGAAGCCGATTGTCGGCGTAGTCTGTGGATTATCTGATCCTGTATGTGGTCTGAATATGGGCCAGACTGCAGAAAACATTGCGAGGCAGTGCGGGATTACTCGGGAACAACAGGACGAATTTGCCCTCGCCAGTCATAACAAGGCTGTGGCAAGCCGCGACAAACTTGCCGAAGAAATCATGGCTGTGCCGGTGCAACCGAAGTACGAAACGGTTTGTGAAACCGATAACGGTCCGCGCGAGGGGCAGTCACTCGAAGCATTAGCGAAACTCAAACCATATTTCGATCGGAAATCCGGCACCGTGACGGTCGGCAATGCCTGTCCAATCACTGACGGAGCCAGCGCGGTTTTGATGATGAAGGAATCGAAAGCCGACGAACTAGGGCTATCGCCACTGGGTTACGTCAAATCGTATTCGTACGAAGGGCTCAGCCCCAGTGTGATGGGTCTCGGTCCAGTCTATGCCATTTCCACAGTTCTCAAAAAATCTGGCATGGAATTGGATCACATGTCATTCGTTGAGATTAACGAAGCATTTGCGGCTCAGGTTTTGGGATGTGTGCAGCTGATCGAGTCGGATCAATTCGCACAAAAGGAACTCGGCCGAACCAAAGCCATCGGCAAACTTGAGCACGAACGGCTTAACGTCAACGGTGGAGCCATTGCACTGGGGCACCCAGTCGGTGTTACTGGCAACCGTCTTATTCTGACGGCCCTGAAAGAACTTCATCGTCGACGTGAACAACATGCACTTGTATCACTGTGCATTGGTGGAGGACAGGGCGGAGCGATCATACTCGAACGGGCATCATGACTACACAGGGGCACCAGGCAACTCACAGATAGAAACTCGTATCAACAAATATCACGGTAAATCCTTCGGCACCAACCACCTGCGACGACCAAAAGCACCGTCACCAACGTAGAAATTATCACAATTGACAAGTCAGCACTGCTATGAGCTATTTCAAACGAACCATCGATGGCGAAGTCGGAATTCTTGAGTTCGACACTCCGGATTCCAGCGTGAACATTCTTAGCGGGTCCGCTTTGACAGAACTGGAACAGCAACTCGACGAAATTGCTGTGCGATCCGACATCAAAGTACTGCTGATTACAAGCGCCAAGAAATCGATTTTCATCGCCGGGGCCGACATCAAAGAGATCGATTCGATCACTGCTCCACAGGAAGCCAGCGAAAAATGCGACCGTGGCAAACAGGTGTTTGAGAAACTTGAGAAACTTCCACAGACAACCGTGGCGGTGATCAACGGGGCATGTCTGGGTGGGGGGTACGAACTCTCGCTCGCCTGCGATTATCGTGTCGCCGGTTTCGCCGGGTGCGTCAAAATTGGTCTGCCCGAAGTCAGACTTGGCATTCTTCCTGGGTTTGGCGGCTGTGTCCGCCTTCCGGAACTCATTGGTATTGGCAATGCTCTGTCAGTGATTCTGCCCGGAAAAGTCCTCGATGCGAATCGTGCACTCAAGTTAGGAATGGTCGATCGACTGTTCTACGACCCGATCCTCGTTGACGAGGCAAAAATATTTGCACGAGCTATCCTGTCAAAAAAAGAAAGGATCTACCGGCGACGGAAAACCTTCATCGCCAGACTGCTGGAGGACAACCCGGTCGGTCGTAGCATTCTGTTCAGGCAGGCCCGCAAGAATGTTCTGAAATCAACGGCTGGCCATTACCCTGCCCCATTGGTTGCACTGGAAACCATCGAGAGTATCGCTGGTACATCTCGAGCAGAAGCTTTTCGACTTGAAAGCGAGGGGTTTGGGAAACTCGGTGCATCAGAAATCTCCAAGAACCTCATTCACGTGTTCTACCTTGACGAACGCTACAAAAAGAAAAAATGGACCGATGCGACACCGACTCTAATGCACGTAAAAAAAGCGGGGGTCGTTGGGGCTGGCGTGATGGGTGGTGGCATTGCACAGTTGCTGGCCAAAAACAACGTGGTCTGTCGGATCAAAGACCTCAATAATCAGGCACTTGCCCTTGCGCTGAAAACCGCCCGCGACGTCTACCGGTATCTGCTGAAGACACGTCGCATGAAAAAGGGGCAGGTCGAAGCGCAGATGAGTCTGATATCACCCACAACGACATACGACGGTTTTCAGAACGCTGATGTTGTCATTGAAGCCGTCGTGGAACGCCTGGATGTCAAGAAACAGGTCTTCAAAGAACTGGATGACGTTGTCCATCCAACTGCCTGTTTATTTACCAATACGTCGTCGCTGTCTGTAACCGAAATGGCCCAATGCACAAACCGCCCGGACAAAGTGTGTGGTTTTCATTTTTTTAATCCGGTTCATCGCATGCCACTGCTGGAGATCATTACCACAGAAATGACCAGCGAAGACACCCTCGCCACTGCGGTCGCCTTTGCAAGACAACTCGGCAAGATGGTCATTGTCGTCAAAGACAAAGAGGGGTTCATCGTGAACCGTATCCTGTTGCCATACCTGAATGAAGCGGCATACCTTTTTCAGGAGGGAATGGACACGAAGCGACTAGACGATGTTGTCAGACGATTCGGCATGCCGATGGGCCCGATGGAACTTGCTGATGAAGTAGGAATCGACGTCGGATATCACGTTGCCCAAATCCTCCAGGGCGCGTATGGCGAACGCATGCATGTTGCTGAGATCTTGAAGAAGGTGTACGAGGCGGGCACGCTAGGCAAAAAGTCTGGCGAGGGCTTTTATATCTATGCCGGCAAGCGAAAGAAAGTTAGCAGCAACGTACGGACATTGTGTGAAAACGAAACGTTTACACTCGACGACGACATCACACTCAAACGTCTGATCTACGTCATGATTAACGAAGCCTCCCGCTGTCTCGAAGAAGGCGTTGTTGAGTCTGCCAGCACGATTGATGTTGGCATGATTTATGGCACTGGGTTCCCACCGTTTCGCGGCGGGTTATTGCGCTACGCGGATTCAGTGGGTGCCAAACATATTGTTGCGGATCTCAAAGAATTTCAGGCGAGATTCGATCCGCATCGATTCGAGCCGAGTCCATTGCTGCTGAGTATGGCGAACACGAATGGCACGTTTTACCCGTCGTAAGTCTATGCAGACCACGCAGGAAACACGCGCAATGCAACGGAAAGAAGCAGGTGTATCATGAGTATGTTCGATAAGAGTATTGGCAAAGAAGCACGGGCATCGCTGGAATTCGCTGAGGATTCGCGAGAAACCGAATGGGTTCACCCAAGTTTTGCTGCGCTGTTGTATCAGGGTCAGGTCAAGTGGGACCTGATGCATCCGTTCCCTCGTCAGTCGGACGAAGACAAAAGAATTGGTGACGAATTTCTTGAAAAGCTTGAAGCATACCTGCAAGCGAACTACGACGCTGATGAAGTCGACAGAACGGGTGAGATTCCTGATAGCGTGTTAAAGGGACTTGCAGAACTGGGATGTTTTGCAATGAAGATCCCCACGCAATACAACGGGCTCGGCTTAAGCCAGGTTAACTACAACCGGGCCCTGCACCTGACGGGAAGTTACTGCGGCAACCTGACCGCCCTGCTTTCTGCACATCAAAGTATTGGTGTTCCGCAGCCGCTACTGATGTTTGGAACAGACGAGCAGAAGGAAAAATTTCTCCCGCGTTTTCGTGACGGTGCAATTTCTGCATTCGCGCTGACAGAAGCGAATGCCGGCTCTGATCCGCGAGCGATGACAACGACGGCGACACCGACAGAAGACGGTTCACATTACGTCATCAACGGTGAGAAACTCTGGTGCACAAACGGCACAAAGGCCAATGTTATCGTCGTCATGGCCGTCACACCACCAAAGATTGTGCGAGGAAAAGAACGCAAGCAGATCACCGCGTTCCTTGTCGAAATGAACACACCAGGTGTCGAGGTTTTGCACCGCTGTCGATTCATGGGACTCAAGGCGCTTTACAACGGTGTGATCCGATTTACGGACGTCAAAATCCCAAAGGACAACATGATTCTGGAAGAGGGCGACGGACTTCGTCTGGCGCTCAAGACCCTCAACACTGGGCGGCTTTCGATACCAGCCGGCGTAACTGGCAGCAGCAAATGGTGCATGAGGATCAATCGAAAATGGACGAATGAACGCGTTCAGTGGGGTCATCCGATTGGTGAACATGAAACGATTGCTGGCAAGCAGGCGAAGATTGCATCGGACACATTTGCGATGGACGCTGTGTGGAGAGTGGCCTCAACAATGGCGGACAACAAACATTTTGATATTCGGCTGGAGGCGGCCATTGCCAAGCTATTCAACACCGTAGCCCACTATGATCTCCTGCAGCAGACGCTTCAAATCCGGGGTGGCCGCGGATTCGAAACTGCGGATTCACTGCGAGCACGGGGCGAGGAAGGAATAGCGATAGAACGACTACTCAGAGATTCTCGCGTAAATCTTATTTTCGAAGGTTCATCAGAGATCATGCATCTGTTCATCGCGCGCGAAGCACTCGATTTCCATCTGCAGCATATTGGTGCACTCTTCAAACCCGGTGTGTCAATCGGTGGCAAGATCGGAGCATTTCTCAAGATGATGAAGGTCTACGCCTTGTGGTACCCAACGCTGTGGATACCCGTACTGTCCGTGAGTCAGTTTGGCATGGACGCTCGACTAAATCGTCACATGAGGACGGTTGCACGAATAAGTAAGAAAATGTCCCGCACTTTGTTTCACAAGATGGCCATTCATCAGAAAAAAATGGCGGAGAAGCAATTGCTGATTAACCGTTTCGTAGATATTGGAACGGAACTATTCATCATGTCAGCCGCGTGCTCCTATGCGGACAGTTTAAAAGCGGATGAACCGAATGCCGCAAATGCAGTCGAACTGGCAGACTACTATTGCAAAGAAGCCACCATACGCATCAAAAAACTATTCAGTGACATTGGCCACAACAATGACGCCGCGACGCTCAAATTGAACCGCAGATTTATGCAGGGGGAATTTGAGTGGCTTGAAGATGAGATCGCCACAAACTGACAGCCTGCGTGACAGCAGGCCGAGGCAGGAAAGGACTGTTTTTTTAAACAGCTGCACACTTCAGCAATGACGACCGCACCAAGTGCAACTAGAACGCGTCATCATCAGCCCCTACTGAATCTGACAACTACGTAACATAATGAACCAGCAAACCGAAAAGCTTTCAACCGTGACTCGCGAGCAGGTAGCCAAAGGACTTGGCAAAACTGCCTTTGCGTTCCGTGGCTACAATGCGACGAACCTCGGAAGAACACCGGAGTTGCTTCGTCATCCGCAGTACGGACCCATTGTCGCAAAATACCTTCAGCGGGCGAGTGACATCTGCACCGACGTGATGAAGTTTCCAGTCGACCTGGCCCAACGAGTTCGACTTGAAAAAGAAGCCACCCTCAAAGAGTACCACGAGTCGATTGCGCTGATTGTCGCCGTAGAACTGGCACAACTTGAAATTCTTGAGACCTTCTTTGAGATTTCACTTACCGACGCAAACATGATGTACGGCTTCAGCCTTGGTGAATTGACCGCGTTAACTGCCGGCGGTGTCTTAACGCTAGATGACGCGCTGAACATTCCCCTCATGATGTCCCGAGACGCGGCTGAACTGGCAGACGACGTCACCCTGTGTGTTTTGTTCTCCCGATCCGGAAAATTCATTCCACGCAAACACGTGCACCGGCTTTGTGCGGAAATCAATGCCGAGGGGAACGGGGTAATTGGTGTGTCAACGTTTCTGGCTCCGAACTCCATGCTGCTGATTGGCCAGAAAGACACTGTTCAGCGACTGAAGGAACGCAAAGAAGAAATTACCACAGAACGTATTTCCGTCAGGTTAAATGATGACAAATGGCCTCCGCTGCATACGCCTATTGTCTGGCAGCGAAACATCACGGATCGTGCTCAGTTTCTCATGCATACCATCGAAGGTGGATTTACTGCACCCACAACCCCTCTGTTTTCGATGGCAACCGGTGATTTCAGCTATGACGGCGACAACACCCGAGATATTGTCGCTCAGTGGATCGACAAGCCGCAACTGCTTTGGGAGGCCGTGGATGCAACACTCGCACGCGGTGTGGAAACGGTCATCCACATCGGTCCGCAGCCCAACATTATTCCCGCAACGTTCAGCCGACTGGCTGCGAATGTAGAGTTACTGACAAAAGACCGGCTACCAATGCATACGCTCTCAAGAATCGTTCAGTATGGCTGGCTGTCTGCCGTGCTACCAAAGCGGACGAATCTATTGCGTGCACCAAGCATTATGCACGTAACACTCGAGGACTGGCTGCTGCAACAGGACATCGGATAAAAAGTCCTTTATCAGCCACAGAAAGCGAATCAATCTGTGCTGGATCAGCCAACGACAATACTCTTCTTGGCCACTAAACCGTGTTTCTTCTATTAAACTATTTTTTGAGAGCCTTTAGAAGTCGGCGGCACTTTTAAGTTTTTGAGGAAAGATAAATGAAATACATGTTTTGTCTAACATCCATCCTCTTGTTGAGTGGCAATGCTAGCAAGGACCTTATTTTTTCTACCGGCTATGAAGAAGACGACGTAACGTCTGAACTTGAGGCCGATCTGCCTCAAGCGAAAGATGCTGCCATTCGATCTGGCACTGTTTCGCGTGGTGGTAAATATTCCATTCGCCATAAGATTTCGAATACCGAAGAATATATTTCCCACAATGCACACCGGGCAGAATCTACAACGATGCACCATAGGGCATCTCGTTATAGTGAAGGTGATCACTTCCGTTACCAGTTTAGCGTGTATCTCCCTGCCAACTGGGAAGTGGATAGCCGGGAATCTGTGGACATCTTCTGGCAATTCAAGCGGTTTGAGGGCGGGCCAGATGTTTTTGTTGCAGTGAAAGGAAGCGATATTGTTTTGCGGTCGAATGGCCTCAACAACAGGCGTCAGGATTCCTTAATTAAGAATTACAAAACAGGACGGTGGTATGACTTTCGCTTTGATATTCTCTGGTCTACTGGGGCCAAAGGCCAGTTAAAGGCTTTTATTAGGTCCGGAGATGAAAAAGAATATTCAGAGGCGGTGTCCTTTCGTGGTGCAAATATACAGAATGCAAAAGACAACAGCGCATATTTGAAGTGGGGTATTTACAAGCCCGATTTCGATCTCTCAAGACTCAAGAATGCGCGGGTCATTTATCATGATGAGATATCGGTGACAAAGCTTTAAGCACTCGGTTTTTCACTGGTTTTGAAGCAGAATTACCGGCTAAGTTGCTGAGACAAACCGAATGTTCCCCAAAAACAACTAGCCGGGATCGCATCAATCAAGACGCGCGTACAAGAGGGTGATCACTGCGTAGTTCTATTTGGTGTCTAGGCTGAGTGACGGCCTCTGCAAAAGAGACTATATTGATCATCCCGCCCGATTCATCCCGCCCCATTCCATGACGCCTCAAAAGTATTTGGTGGCATTGATAGTCTCACTTTCGAGTCCTCACCTTTGTTCCATTTCAAAGAGGCTCTCCATGACCACGGAAGACGCACTAACGATCAAGAGCCTTGGTAGCTGTCGTATCGATTCACCAATTCGCGATATGATTGAATCGCGTAACACGTCAGCACACTACGTCGATGTGGAAGACAGAGTCTTCTTCTATGACACAAAACATCTTGCCGAAGGTAGCGGGCTTGGCCTTCACAAACTGCCCGGCTTTGAACCCGCTGGTCCTCGCAAGCAGATTTTCTTTGATGGTTCAAAAATGCGGGTTGGGATCGTTACTTGTGGAGGCCTTTGCCCAGGCATCAACGATGTCATTCGAGGTATCGTGATGGAGTTGACTTTCCATTATGGTGTTGAGCGCATCTATGGATTCCGCAATGGCTATCAGGGCTTTATTCCAAGTCATGGTCATGACGTCGTCGACCTAAGCCCGACATTGGTGAGTAATATCAACCAAGAAGGCGGTACTATCCTTGGCACCTCGCGGGGCGGGCAGGACTCTGAAGAAATCGTAGATTGTCTTGAGCGGATGAATATCAATGCCCTATTTGTTATCGGTGGCGACGGAACACTGAAAGGAGCAATGGAGATTGCCGACGTCATAGCCAGCCGTGAACAGAAGATTTCCGTGGTCGGCATTCCCAAGACGATTGATAACGACATTCCTTACATTGATCAGAGCTTTGGGTTTCAGACTGCTTTTGCTGAGGCAACGAAGTCAATCCGTTCTGGGCACGTCGAAGCCAAGGCTTCACCAAATGGAGTTGGGCTCGTCCGATTAATGGGCCGACATTCAGGTTTTATTGCTTGCTATGCGTCACTAGCTAAGCCGGATGCCAACTATGTGCTTATTCCCGAAGTGCCATTTGCCCTTGAGGGCCCGAATAATTTTCTTGACCATCTGCTCAACAGAGTAAAGCAGGCGGGTCACGCAGTGATCGTTGTTGCAGAGGGAGCGGGGCAAGATTTACTTACTGCGAAAGATTCCGCAACTGATGCTTCAGGAAACCAAAGACTGGGAGACATCGGTTTTTTTCTGAAGGATAAGATTGTTGGTCACTTCAATGATGCACGAGTTGACCTCAATCTAAAATACATTGACCCCAGCTATCATATACGGAGTGTCGAAGCGAACCCGTACGACAGTGTCTACTGCCTGCGACTTGCTCAACATGCAGTTC
>CBFIHW010000098.1:0-11254 GCA_965662325.1 uncultured Pirellulales bacterium
GGACGCAATGCCCTCGCGTGTTAAGTAAAGAGGGTGGGTTCGCGGCACTCTTTCAATTGCAACTGCAGGGTCTTTTTGCACGACGATATGAAGACCCACTCTTGGTGTCATGCACTGACGGGGTGGGCACTAAACTAAAAGTGGCATGCACTACAGGCGTACACCATACGGTTGGAATTGACCTTGTCGCAATGAGTGTCAACGACCTGCTTTGTACAGGTGCTGAACCCTTGTTTTTTCTCGATTATGTTGCACTCTCGCACGACGACCCTGAACGACTTGAAGCAATTGTAAGGGGTATTTCAGATGCGTGTGTCGCATCTGATTGCGCGTTAGTTGGTGGTGAGACGGCGATTCTCCCGGACTTGTATGCTCGTGGTGACTATGATCTTGCCGGCTTTTGTGTGGGTGTGGTCGAACGTAAACGGCTTATTGACGGAAGCCAAATTCAACCCGGTGACGTTGCCATCGGTATCGCATCATCGGGTTTTCATTCAAATGGGTACAGCTTGATTCGCAAGGTTGTCTTCGAGATGGCTGGTCTCGAGGTGGACAATGAAATTAGAGAGTGTGAGGGGAAAACGGTCGGGGAACTTCTGCTTGAACCAACCCAACTCTATGCAAAGCCAGTTCGTTCCGTATTACGACATTATCGCGTCAAGCAGGTAGTCCATGGCATTGCCCACATCACAGGTGGTGGACTTGAGGAAAATCTTGCTCGCATCGTGCCACCATCAATCCAGATTCAGATTCAGCGTGGAAGTTGGGATATACCGCCGGCATTTGGTTGGCTTCAAAAACTTGGAAGTATTGAACAGGCAGAGATGGAACGAGTGTTCAATATGGGTATTGGTATGGTGTTAATTGCCTCACCTCACTTTGTCGAAAGTATCATGCACCAGCTTCAAGAACACGGGATGCAATCCTGGAAAATTGGGTCTGCCTGTGCTGTTGATGAAATGGCTGAGCGGGTTGTTCTGAACAAAGAGTAATGCATGGGATTGTCTGGTTCACCATAAGAGATAGTGACGGTAGATACGTAGAGTATCTTGCTGATTAACAGGCGTTACGTGTAGGAAAGGGGCCACAATGAAGTGTTTGAATTGTGGAGAAGATATTCCAGCGGTTAACATCCAGCACAGTTGGAAGCAGTTTCTATTTATTGTGCCAATACTTCTTATAGGGTTCTGGCCATTAGCAAAGTTGACGATATTGCGGGGCGATGTCACAAAGGATCTTGTAGTACGGGAAGTAAAAAAAGAACTGAGTTTTCAGGATTCGCCAAACGGAACGTTGGTGATAACGGGGCTTATAAAAAACTTGGGTAAGCACCATTGGTCAGGTGTCACGGTTGAGGCAGAATTTTTTGATGAACAGGGCATGTTTCTCGATGAGTCATCTGAATTTATCCGGAGTGATATCAAGGGGGAAGCAGACGAATATTTTAAAATAGTAATCCGCAATCCAAGAAATGAATTAACGGCTGATACCACTACGCTTAAGGTGAAGATATCAGGGGGTCGTTCGCAGCCGTTTTAAGGATTCTGTTTGTGGCGGTAGGGGTGAGGGAGTCGAGCAATGATTCGTAGCGGGCCCCCACTGCCTCCCGTAATCTTCATTGGAAGTGCGATGACCTCGCAGCCATCTTCAGGTAAGGCCATAAGGTTCGCAACGTTTTCGAAAATTGGTGTTTGTGTTTTGCAAAGTGCCAGATGGGCTCCAAATTCTTTTGATTGCCCATGATCAATACTCGCAGTATCTATGCCGACAGCCTTAATATGACGATGGCGAACGAGCCATTCTGCTGCGTACGGGGAGAGACCCGGAAATTGGAGTGCCTTGAGAGCAGCTTGTCCTTTTTCTGTTGTGCCAAGGTATCGTCTCGCATCAGGCCATCGTTTTCCCCATCCGGTTCTCAGTAAGACAATACGATTCATAAGTGTTCGATTGTTCTGATCTTCCCATTTAACAAGGTCATCAATGGTTATTTGATACAGGTTGTTTTGATTACAGGCATCAGTGACATCGACCACGGCGGCTTCTCCGGCGAGCCGACTGAGTGGTATCGTATCAACGGTCTGCCCCGTTTTAGAAAAGTGCCGTGGAGCATCTATATGAGTACCTCCGTGCTCCGCTGTGGAAAATCGGTTTGCTGCATAGTAGTAGCCACGCGTTGTTATCTCAGCGATTCCTTGTTCAAAGACAAAACCCGGTTCAGTCGGCCAATAAAGTGTGTCCTTGCTAAAGGCATGAGTCAGATCGATCCAGGTGATTTCTTGTTGGTGAGGGTTGCTGCTCTGACTGAAAGCTGGCAAGCCACAGAAAGGTATGGACACGCAGAACAACAGCATGTGCTTTAGTGACGGAAGTGTCATACTATTGATATTCCTCGAGGGGTCTTTGGGTGAAGCCGTTGGACTGGTTTAGGATTGAGTTTACTGACATATAGGGTTTCTAAAATAATGAAAGACCAAGTTGTTCATGGACAACCAAGTTTTTTGGTGGCAAATGGAGATGTATCCGTCGCTATCACAAAACGCGGTGGGCATATGGCACCCGTTACGTTTGGTGCTGGCGGTAGACAGCAAATCACGCCGTATTACATAAGCCCCTGGCAAGATGAAGAGCATGATGAAATGCCAGCAGATGTTCTTATACCACTCCGAGGTGATTTTTTTTGCATGCCGTTTGGTGGAAATGCTGCTTCCTTTAATGGTGAAAAGCATCCGGTGCACGGTGAAACGGCAACGGGGCTATGGTCTTTTGTCGATGAACAAAGCGACGAGCCTGGTCTGTCACGATTGCAACTTGAACTTGAGACACACGTTCGAGAGGGCCGAGTGACAAAGGAAGTCTTTCTTCGAGAGGGACATCAGGTAGTTTATCAACGACACACTGTTGATGGGTTTGTAGGGCCAACTTCTGTTGGGCACCATGCAATATTAGCAATGCAAGACGATCAGGGGTCGGTTGCAGTCTCCACAAGCCCCTTTCGCCTTGGTATGACAAACCCTGGCGTATTTAGCGATCCGGTCAATGGGGAGTATCAAATGCTTGCTGTAGGGGAACCCTTCAGTGATCTTGCAGAAATTCCGACACTCTTTAGAAACCCAGGTGTTGTTGATGCAACGCATCTGCCGTTACAACGTGGATTTTCGGATCTATTTGCAGTGGTTGCGGATATTGAAGCTTTGAATGGTACGCCGGCTTGGTCAGCTGCAGTGAATACCAAGGAAAACTGGGTCTGGTTCTCACTCCGCGACCCACGAAAGCTTCCGATGACCGCCTTCTGGCTTGAGAATCATGGGCGGCATTCTTTTCCATGGAACGGACGCAACCAATGCCTTGGTGTAGAGGATATTTGCGGTTACTTCGCCGATGGGTTGGCAGCATCAGTGAATACAAATTCGCTGTCCGATCAGGGTATCGCTACTTCCGTAGACTCTTCTGAACACTCGCCACTTGATATTAGGAGCATTCAGGGGGCGGTCTCCGTGCCAGTTTCGTTTGATCGCGTTGAAGAGATAGGCTTCGGTGACAACGAAATAGTCCTCCGTGCCAAAGGTGGTCAAGCCGTGAACATCCCATTGAATCACAAGTTTGTTCTCGGGGACGGGGAGAGCCCGTAGTCAAGTTAATGGCACGCTTTTGACAAGATGATCCTAAAGCGTTTCACCGTCCGCCATCCCTGCGAGTCTGTTTAAGGTTTCTTGTTCAATAGTAAAAGAAAGTATACGCACTGCTCCATCCGCAGTTGCAAACATTACTATACCCGGGTGAAGGCTGGTAAAGAGTGGTTCTTTCTGGCTTGGTGTATCGCCCAAGCCATAAAGAACAGGCCAACCCTCAGCGCCAATCCAAGTGATGGCAGCATGATTCTCGCCAAATAAAAGCGTGTTGTTCGTTCCGTCGCGAGCCTGTCTGAGAGAACGGGGAATCCTGTTTACAAATAAACCAGCGTATTGTTTCTCCGAGGGTGTATTTCCAGCTTTACCAGACACGCCTACATAATTTGACCGACCGTATTCCTTTTCTTTCCGCCCTCTGATCTCAACTTGTATTCCATCAGCAGTTTCATAGGTAAACGAAGTATCAATGAGCATGGTATGAGGCGGTAGAACCGCCGAAGGACAGAGGAAAACACTGGGTTGAGTGAAAGCCGCTTCCTTTGTTGATTTACCAAGCGTCCAGTGCCCTTTGTAGGTTTGGCCTGGATACTTGCGAGAATGTTGACGGAGGAGAAGAGGGTCGAGCCTGGCTTGCGTCCCAGTTTCTTCAAGAAAACTCAGTAGTACAGGAAGCATGCCAATGTTTGCAAAGTCCCATTGCCACGTAGCAGGTGCCTCGGCGGTATCATTTATGCCATTTCCGTTGGCATCCCATGGCCCAAGAAACCCAATTGGTAGTTGCCTGTGGAGTGACTCGTAACTCAGGGCTGCGAGTGAAATCTGTTTCAGATTACTCGTGCAGGCTAACCGTCGTGCTGCTTCGCGAGCATTTTGAACAGCTGGCAGAAGAAGCGTCACTAAAACCCCAATAATGGCAATGACAACAAGCAACTCAATGAGAGTAAAGGCCTTTGCTTTTCGGGTCGTCAGCACGAGAGGCTCCTTTTACGATGAAACTGTTACCGAAACCTATTTAGTATCGTTGTATCGGGTGATGTATCAAATCAGGCAAACACCTGATAATTTTTTAACACGGAATGCTTTGGTTCAGTGTGTGAGCAGCATCATGAAGGATTGTGGGTCTACCCGTTACACTCCATTGTCGCACGATCGCCGCCAAAGAATCCCTTTATTTTCGTTGAATAAGAGCGGAATATGACGCATTTATGTGTGCTAGCGTTGCGTTTGAAGGTGTGCTGGTAGGCTCGTATGGCAGGAGGTCTCACTAGCTGATTCCCTCGCCATGAAGCTACCAGGTTCTAGGGCGATGTTTTCCTCAAGGGAACCTTTCCATAGGAGAAGGTGGTCCGAAAGATTTCAGAGAAATTGAGATAAGACTGGCTAAACTAGGGACATTGTTTCAATAGGGTCTTCTATTTGCTTGTGTGCCCGTTGCCCTGACTGTTCTCAATAGAGTTTGAGAATTGAGGAACCAAAGAATGGATATCAAAACACGTTACGTGTTTTTTGGCATAGTTGCTTTCACTGCGGGTCTTGCAGCAGTGAATGGCTTTGCGGCTGATAAGCCAAACATCGTTTTGGTGATGGCAGATGATCTCGGTATTGGAGATATCTCCCCAACAAACGCTCATTGTAAGATAGCGACACCCCGGTTGCAGCAACTCGCGAATGACGGTCTCACTTTTCTTGATGCTCATACCACAAGCTCAGTTTGTACGCCGACGCGCTATGGGCTATTGACCGGACGATACAACTGGCGTTCTCGGCTGTCGCGTGGTGTTTTGAATGGACGCAGTGACCACCTCATACCAGCGGAGCGGGCCACTGTTGGGCATCTCCTGCAAGATGTGGGGTATCACACAGCAATGATCGGGAAATGGCACCTCGGATGGGACTGGCACAAGGAAAATAAAGACATCGACTTTACGAAGCCAGTGGTCAATGGACCAGATATCAATGGTTTTGATTACTACTTTGGGCATTGTGGCTCTTTGGATATGCCGCCGTATGTTTGGGTTGACACTGGTCAGGTGACTGCCGTGCCTGATCGAGAAGAAGGTGTGACGTCAGAAGAAGATAAGTATGGTTGGTACAGGAAAGGTCCTATAGGTTCAGATTTTCATATTCCTGAAGTGCTTCCCCATCTCTTTGATAAGTCCATCGAGTACGTGAAGACACACAGTGATGATGCAAAACAAGGGAAGCCTTTTTTTCTTTATTTGCCGCTGCCCGCGCCGCACACACCGATTGTCCCCGTCGCTCCATTCCGCGGTGCAAGTGAGATCAATCCGTATGCGGACTTTGTGATGCAGGTTGATCATCTCATGGGGCGGTTGCTGGATTGCCTGCAGGCAGAAGGGATTGACCAAAATACACTGGTGATCTTCACGAGTGATAACGGTTGCTCTCCGCAGGCAAATTTCGAAATTCTAGAAGAGCACGGACACGATCCGAGCGGAATCTATCGGGGCCATAAGGCAGATATATTTGAGGGTGGGCATAGAGTGCCACTTATCGTCAAATGGCCGGGGCATATTGAGGGTGGAAGGGTCAGCCGTGATCTGGCGTGTCACACCGATATTTATGCAACTTTTGAGGAGATTGTCGACAAGGTTGGGAAGAGTGGTGGTGGGGAGGACGGATTTAGTCTTCTTCCAATATTCAATGGCCAAAAAGGCTCAGGAAGGACACGGTTGGTAAGTCACTCGATAGACGGGTCATTCGCAGTACGAGAAGGTGATTGGAAACTCTGCCTCTGTTATGGGAGTGGTGGTTGGAGTGCGCCGAAAGAAAAACAGGCAAAGGCCGAGGGACTGCCACCGCTTCAACTGTTTGATCTCAGCGAGAATCCGTCGGAAACAGAAAATGTTGCTGAGCTGTACCCCGAGAAGGTGACGGCGCTACTACAGCTCCTTGATGATTTGGTGAAGAATGGTCGTTCAACGCCTGGAAGCCAATTGGCAAATGACCGTGAGGTGATATATCTTCCAAAGGGTCTGGTGCTGCCAGCGGGTGGTTGAAAAGCACTCTCTAGCGCTTTTCCATACTGCGGCGCTTCTAAAAATAGACCAGTCCGACTTACAATAAAGATATGAGGCATTCTACTTGTGCAGGATTCAGTCCGGACGTGTGTAGCTGTACTAGGGAAATATGAGTGATGAATGGACAGTTTGACCGATAATGTGGCTGGGGCTCAAGCTGCAGTGCAAGTGATACCGCGGATACTCCACCAGTTATGGAAAAGTAAGAAGCTGCCTTGGCGTTGGAAACATACCACCGCGGCGGTCAAGCGATGGCACCCAGAGTGGGAGTACCGGCTTTGGGATGATGAGATGATAAATGTCTATGTCCAGGAGCATTATCCCGACTTCTACCCAATATTTTCAGGCTTTAGTCGCAATATCATGCGTGCTGATGTGATGAGGTATATTCTCATGCATGATTTCGGCGGTATGTACTGTGATCTCGACTACGAGTTCATCCGGCCGTATGCATACAGCGACTCGGAACTAGTGCTGGGCTATGAGTTTGATCGATCCTGTGGTGATCCAGTCGATCAAATAGCTAATTTCGTCTTTGCTTCTGTCCCGGGGCATTCCTTCTGGAAAGATGTTCTCAATGATCTTCAGAGGAATCCCCCACAACCATCATCTTATCTAGACATTTGTGATGCGACCGGACCAGGATTATTGAGCCGCATCTATAGAGAAAATGCAAACAATAAAAGCTATGGCAACGTGAAGCTTGAGCCTCGAAGAGTCTTTCATCCATTTCGTATGAGAGGAAGAAACGAGGTTCAAATATTGCTTAACAATGGAATAACAACAGGCATCCATCATGCTTCTGGCAGCTGGAAAGAACGATGGTCTCTCACGTACCTGAAAGAAAAATTACGCAAATTACAACGAGCTGGTTGGTTTCTACCAATTTGACAGAGTGTCTAAAATGAAAAATGGATTGGAAGGTAGGGTAATCGCCCCAACGACCAGACGACCGCAAAGCGTTAAGCCTTGGCTCAGACAAATGAATACTGGGTTTACATGGCTGATGCATTGGAGCACCTGTACAACCATGAGATGCGAAAGGAACAATGAGCAACGGTGTTCTATCTCTTATCCTCGAGCCCACGCGCGTTGTTGGGAAGTTTTAGGGGGAATTACAGGCCGTTGATACGTTGGAAAACCGTTAGCAGAGCTAGCGTTTTAGGTTCCTGTCGGGTTTTTTGCCCGATAGTTGGGAGGTTGTGAGATGACAACAATAAGGGTGGCCGGTACGGGGTATCCTCAGTGTTTTATAAAAAGGAAGGTTGTCCATATGCGCAAGTTCTATACAGCGAATTGGCTTAAGAGACTCACCGGAATAGCTGTTTTATCTAGCTGTTCGTTGTCAATGGTTCGGGCTGATAATCAAGGTCATGAACAGGCGACAATCATTGCTGTAGCTGCATGTGACAGTTTTGCAGAGATTCGCCAGCAATTCGCATGGGTTGGGAATCTGATTGGAATTCCCGTCCTTGGTGGACTACCTGATACCTATGCAATGATGACAACTGGGGGCAAAGGGCTGCAGGGACTTGATATAAATCGACCCATTGGCGTAGTCGTTTCAGTTCAGGGAGACACCCCTATCATCCATGGGTTCTTACCAGCAACCGACGCAAAGAGCTTGATAGAGACTTTTGATGACATTCCATTTCGTAGCATGATAGAAATGACCGATGCAGAAGAGTGGGTGTTGGTTACACCGCAGGGTCAGCCTGCAACCATAAACGATCCACAGGACATGCTTTCGAGTATCACTAGTCATCTTTCTGTTGGAGTGAAACTCTTTCCGTCACAGCTACCAGAAACCCTGAAAGAGTCACTTTTGGACAGTGCAGAACAGGGTTTTGGTTCAATAAACTCAACTGAAAATCCAGTCCAAGCCAAATTCCTTGATGGATTGCCGGTCCAGGGGTTTGACAAGGATGTTGCAAGCGATACGTTGGCCCAACTTGAGGCTGTATTATTCGGTTTTTCGGTCGATAAAGAAAATGATCGCATCTTCTTGGAGAGTCGCACAATCTTCTCAGAGCGAAGTACAGCAGGTGGGTTTTGGGCAACAGCAGGGGAGGTTGAGCCAAGCCTGAGCCTTCCCTCAGCGGTCGGTCCGTACGCAATTAAACTCCAAGTCGCACAACATTTGGATGATATTACTCAACTAAAGGATATGGAAGAGGGCCTGCTGACAGGACTGGGCCAAATTAAGCAGGCCCAATTGGGTGAGTTGGCTCGTAAGGTTTCAACTGTTTTGTTACCGCAGATTTCAAAGTATGAGGCGATCGAGTTAGTTGCTGGCATGGCACCTCCGAAGAACCTAGAGGGAGAACAACCACTGCCCTCGGTCGTGCTAGGGATGAGTATAGCCGATGGATATGCAATGGCTGAGCAATTGAAGACTGTCTTCAAGGAGGAAGATTCCGTCCCGGAAAATCTTACCATTAAGTTTGATGTTGCTGAAGCAGACGGGTTTTCATTCCACGATATAGTGATAATGCCGCTTGGGAAGGTAACGCTTGCGATTGGCCAAAAGTGCTTTTATGCCATGACACAAGCAGCAGATGAGAGTGAGTACAAGGCCGTCTCCCGTGAGCCTGTAGAAAGCTTCCGTCCAATTGCGGCAGTCAATGTGCGGCTTGAGTCACTTTTGGGTGGTGTTGCCGAACTCTCACCGGAAATGGCGATGGTTTCGGAAAACCTTAAACCACAAGGCGAACTCAACTTGCTTGTCCGGCCAATCTCACGGGGATTGGCTGTTCGCCTATCCGCTGATGGTGAGGCAGTTCAAACTGGCGCGGCAATAACAAGAGCGTCTGCGGTGAAACCAACGAACACGGTCATCGGTGAGTGAGCACAAGTAAGCTGAAGGAGCTGGCTTTCACCAAGACAGATTTGTCATCGGCAGTCATTTGGTTGAACAGATGATTCGATAGTATCAACTTCTCTTCAGGGGAAACCATAGTTGTAGTGCTGAGTACTCGCTGGTCGCTCGTCAGCGGCGGTTATTTTTGAAAGACAACGGTACGGACTGATTGTGGGGGAAGGAGTTCATCAATCCCAATTTGCTCACAATTTTTCAATTTGTCCGTCTGATGTGCAGAGGCAAATTCATAACCAGCATTGACCTGAATGGAGAGTTCTTTTGAGGTGCCGGAATCGTTGATGATAACAGCAATGAGACGATTGTCCTCCTCGCCTACATAGGCAGATGCATACACTCCTGAAACAGCATCAAGAGCCACTCGTCTATAACCCGGCCGGATGAACCTCGAATACTGTGCAAAGACGTAAAACTTTTTGGTTCGCTCAAGAAAGGCCTGGTACTCTCCAATCTGGTCGGCCGGTGCCCGCACAAGAACCAGTCCTTCATCGCGATGCTTCTGGAGAACGTTTCCATCTTTTTCGTTGCCGGGAGCAACTGAATAAATTAGGCCCCACCAGAGAAATGCATTGGCTTGTGCATCGACGAAGGTTGTGTGCATATAGCGAGCAGCTTGAATTGCTTTGGAATGTTCTGTGAGGTCGGCTGTCCACCCATATGTGTGCCATTCATTTCCATTCCACTGAGCACCGGTAGTTTCAGTCATCCATAATTTCTTTTGTGGTATGAACTCGTGAGCAAGCTCTCCAAGCTTCTGTGTGTTGCTGACGAGAATTTCAAAATTGCCATCCTGGTCATTCTGGTAGCTGTCATACATATGGTAGGCCACAATATCTACGTCCGGGCTCATTAGAGTAGGTAGGAATCGTCTGAATTCGGATGCGTCAGGCCCGATGAAGGCAAGGTCGGGTGCAGCAATTTTTATTTCAGTGAGTTGGTTGGCTTCAAGCCTGGGTTGGATGAATTGCTCTATGAATGTTCTAAGTCGTTCCGGCTCCCAGCGGCAGGTCTGCGTGCCCGCATGGGACCAGTTTGATTCATTTTGTACGCCTATAGTCGTCACGTTAATACCGAGGCTGCGGTAGAACTGCACCCGTGAAACGAGTTCATCAGCCCACTCCTCCATTCGGTCATCACGCAGAATGTACTGCTCGGTTCCATCTATTTGTTCAGCGCGAAGCCAATACTCGGGTTCGAGATGCTCCGCAGACCGAGGCTGCCAGAAGGTCAAAAGGACCTGCAATGTGGGTTTCATCGCCATCCCTCGCTGGAGGAGGGAAATATTGTGATCAGTCAATCCAGCCTTTGTTACCTCTCCCTGCACACGAATGAGATTTGCATTGAGGTCGCGAATGCCGGCGCTGAGTGCTTCGTCATCTGCCTTTGTAGCCCAGAATGCCACTGACCCTCCAAACCCATCGATTGCCTGACGCCTGTGTGACAGACTGGTGTCGACTTTGATAGTTGTTGACGTTGCTTGACTTACAGGCGTGGTTTTCAAGACAGCATTTGCATCAGCTTCTTTGATTCTCCTATGTAGCTCGGTCTCTGCAGCCGCGAGCGATTCTGTATAGGCCGGATTATCCGCGCAGTTTGTCACCTCGCCGGGATCTTTGCGAAGGTCGGTGAGTACACGCGCCCGCAAGATCCCAGTATCATCATGATACCACTCCGTGTAACGAAAATTCCTGAAGCGAATGCTATGG